>JAIPGF010000028.1 GCA_021736205.1 Candidatus Izemoplasma sp. | reverse complement strand
GTACAATAACTTTCCTATGTCACCGCTGGATTGGCTATCTCCTATTCAACATTATACGTTATTTCGCTATAGGATTATTCTATCACGTCTCATTTTTAAATAGTGCCAATCTGTTATTTATGTTTGACAAATCTACATTATAAAAAAAGTGTGAAAATATATAAACTAAACTAATATAAAAACACTTCTATACTCATATTTAAGTATAGAAGTGTTTTTCTTATCTCTGTATCAGTCTAATTCTCCTTGCCAAAGACCATGAATGTTACATAACTCTCGAGCAAATACTTGTTTTCCCTTTGGTACCTCAAACTCTGCAACAGGATCATCGCCAGCTTCTAATTCTTTTTTGCCTACTGCATCTCCATTAACATATAATTCAATGTACTGAATGTAATGTTTTTCCTTCATTGGATGCAGTGCTGGTTTCCCAACAGTTACTTTATACCCTTTGTCAGTTTCTTCAATAAATGGTACATGCTTTTCTTCATTTACATCTCCAGTTAAAATTTCCACAATGACGCCTCCTTTTCCTATCTACTTTTATTATAAATCATTTTAATAATAAATACAAATAGAGGTTAGAGCACATTAAAAAAAATACTTATCTTAGATAAGTATTTTAAGTTCAAATGGTGACCCGTACGGGGTTCGAACCCATAAGTGCATGCGTGAAAGGCATGTGAGTTAACCATTTCTCCAACGGGCCATTATGGCGCCCAATCTAGGACTCGAACCTAGGACCCCATGATTAACAGTCATGTGCTCTAACCAACTGAGCTAATTAGGCATAATATATATAGTTGCTAGATTCTATTTGTTTGTATTTTAATAATAAAGAAAGAAGCCTGGCAACGTCCTACTCTCGCACAATGTACTACCATCGGCGCAAAAGTGCTTAACTTCTGTGTTCGGTATGGGAACAGGTGTGTCCACTTTGCTATAGTCACCAGACTAGTCTCTCAAAACTGAATAATACTGTATTTTTATAAAGTTAAGTCCTCGATCTATTAGTACTAGTCAGCTCCATGTGTCACCACACTTCCACCTCTAGCCTATCAACCTCATAGTCTATAAGGGATCTTACTTCAAATTGAATGGGGAATCTAATCTTAAGGGGGATTTCATGCTTAGATGCTTTCAGCGTTTATTCCTTCCACACGTAGCTACCCAGCTATGGGCCTGGCAGCCCAACTGGTGCACCAGAGGTGTGTCCAACCCGGTCCTCTCGTACTAAGGTTAGCTCCTTTCAAATTCCCAACGCCCACGACGGATAGGGACCGAACTGTCTCACGACGTTCTGAACCCAGCTCGCGTACCACTTTAATGGGCGAACAGCCCAACCCTTGGAACAGACTCCTGCTCCAGGATGTGATGAGCCGACATCGAGGTGCCAAACTCCTCCGTCGATGTGAACTCTTGGGAGGAATCAGCCTGTTATCCCCGGGGTAACTTTTATCCGTTGGTTGCCAGCCTTTCCATACAGAACTGGCAGTTCACTAAGACCTACTTTCGTACCTGTTTGACATGTACGTCTCACAGTCAAGCTCGCTTCTAACTTTACTCTCTATGGATGATTTCCGACCATCCTGAGCGAACCTTTGTACGCCTCCGTTACTCTTTGGGAGGCGACCGCCCCAGTCAAACTGTCTACCTAACACTGTCCTCCTTGCTACACACAAGCGAGTTAGATATTTAATACAAGAAGGGTGGTATCCAAAGGGTGACTCCACCGAAACTAGCGTCCCGGCTTCAAAGTCTCCCACCTATCCTATACGTCTTGTATCAAATATCAATATTAAGTTACAGTAAAGCTCCACGGGGTCTTTCCGTCCTGTCGCGGGTAACCAGCATCTTCACTGGTACTAAGATTTCATCGAGTCTCTTGTTGAGACAGTGCCCAAATCGTTACGCCTTTCGTGCGGGTCGGAACTTACCCGACAAGGAATTTCGCTACCTTAGGACCGTTATAGTTACGGCCGCCGTTCACTGGGGCTTCAATTTGTACCTTTGCCGAAGCTAAGTACTCCTTTTAACCTTCCAGCACTGGGCAGGCGTCACCCCCTATACATCATCTTACGATTTAGCAGAGAGCTGTGTTTTTGGTAAACAGTCGCTTGGGCCTATTCTCTGTGGCTCTACATAGTAGAGCTCCCCTTTTCCCGAAGTTACGGGGTCATTTTGCCGAGTTCCTTAACAAGAGTTATCTCGCGCGTCTTTAGATTCTCTCCTCGTCTACCTGTGTCGGTTTGCGGTACTGGCACCTAATAAATTAACCCTAGAAATTTTTCTTGGAAGCATAGATTCACATGACTTTCGTGGTCGCACCTCAGCCTTAATATAGCGCGGATTTGCCTACGCTATGGCCTAAATGCTTCAACCAGAATCCAATAAATGGCTCATGCTATCTTTCTCCGTCATTCCATCAGTTCATTAGGTGGTATAGGAATATCAACCTATTATCCATCGGCTACGCTCTTCAGCCTCACCTTAGGTCCAGACTAACCCAGAGCGGACGAACCTTCCTCTGGAAACCTTAGACTTTTGACGGTAGGGATTCTCACCCTACTTATCATTACTCACACCGGCATTCTCGCTTCTCAATAATCCACTAATCCTCACGGTTTAACTTCTTCTCATTGAGAACGCTCACCTACCAACCACATGGTTCCGCAGTTTCGGTATTATACTTTAGCCCCGGTACATCTTCGGCGCAGAATCATTCGACTAGTGAGCTATTACGCACTCTTTCAAGGATGGCTGCTTCTAAGCCAACCTCCTAGTTGTCTAAACAACTCCACTTCCTTTCCCACTTAGTATAAATTTAGGGACCTTAACTGGCGGTCTGGGCTGTTTCCCTCTCGACTATGGACCTTATCACCCACAGTCTGACTGCTGTATCAATGTAATGACATTCGAAGTTTGATTGAGATCAGTATCCCTAGATGGGACCTTCAATCATTCAGTGCTCTACCTTCAAAACATATATAATACAACGCTAGCCCGAAAGCTATTTCGGTGAGAACCAGCTATCTCTGGGTTCGATTGGAATTTCACCACTAGCCACGAGTCATCCAAATACTTTTCAACGTATCCTGGTTCGGTCCTCCATTGGGTCTTACCCCAACTTCAACCTGCTCATGGCTAGATCACCCAGTTTCGGGTCTACAACAATGTACTACGGCCGGTTAAGACTCGCTTTCGCTACGGCTCCACCCCTAAAGGTTTAACCTCGCACACTATTGTAACTCGCCGGTTCATTCTACAAAAGGCACGCCATCACCCATTAACGGGCTCTGACTTGTTGTAAGCACAAGGTTTCAAGGTCTATTTCACTCCGCTCCCGCGGTTCTTTTCACCTTTCCCTCACGGTACTGGTTCACTATCGGTCAATTGGTAGTATTTAGCCTTACGAGATGGTCCTCGCGTATTCCGACAAGATTTCACGTGTCTCGCCGTACTCTTTTCTAACGGAGATTTTACAATTTCATTTACGGGACTATCACCCTCTTTGGTTGATCTTTCCAAATCATTTAACTATTATAAAATTTTGTAACTCCAATGTTAGATTGGGCTGGTCCCCGTTCGCTCGCCGCTACTAGGAGAATCGTTTAATTACTTTCTTTTCCTGCGGGTACTAAGATGTTTCAGTTCTCCGCGTCTGCCTTCCGTAGATACTAGCTCTTCAAGCTAGTGGGTTTCCCCATTCGGAAATCTCTGGATCTCTGCATACTTACTGCTACCCAAAGCATATCGCTGTTCGTCGCGTCCTTCATCGGCTCCAATTGCCAAGGCATTCACCTTGCGCTCTTTGTTTCTTAACTTTTTACAGTATTATTCACTTTTCAAAGACCTTCTTTAAAAATAAAATGAGAGAATAAGTCTCTCAAAACTGAATAGAACGTAGTCAATAGGTTTTAGATATGTTGTGTTAATTTGTTATTGTTTCTCCCTAGAAAGGAGGTGATCCATCCCCACGTTCCCGTAGGGATACCTTGTTACGACTTTACCTCAATTATCCATCCCACCTTAGGATGCTCCCTCAACTAAATGTTAGGCCACATACTTCGGGTGTTACAGACTCTCGTGGTATGACGGGCGGTGTGTACAATCTCCGAGAACGTATTCACCGTGGTGTTCTGACCCACGATTACTAGCGATTCCAGCTTCATGAAGTCGAATTGCAGACTTCAATCCGAACTAAGACCGGTTTTACAAGATTAGCTCCATCTCGCGACTTGGCAACTCGTTGTGCCGGCCATTGTAGCACGTTTGTAGCCCAGATCATAAGGGGCATGATGATTTGACGTCATCCCCACCTTCCTCCAGTTTATCACTGGCAGTCTCGATAGAGTCCTCAACTTAATGTTAGCAACTATCAATAGGGGTTGCGCTCGTTACGGGACTTAACCCAACATCTCACGACACGAGCTGACGACAACCATGCACCACCTGTCACTTCTGCCCCGAAGGGAAACTCTATCTCTAGAGCGATCAGAAGGATGTCAAGACCTGGTAAGGTTCTTCGCGTATCTTCGAATTAAACAACATGCTCCACCGCTTGTGCGGAGACCCGTCAATTTCTTTGAGTTTCAACCTTGCGGTCGTAATCCCCAGGCGGAGAACTTAATGCGTTAACTTCAGCACTGAGTAACCCCAACACTTAGTTCTCATCGTTTACGGCGTGGACTACCAGGGTATCTAATCCTGTTTGCTACCCACGCTTTCGTGCCTCAGCGTCAGTTCCGGCCTAGTTAGCAGCTTTCGCAACTGGTGTTCCTCAATATATCTACGCATTCCACCGCTACACATTGAATTCCACTAACCTCTACCGTACTCAAGCCTATCAGTTTCAAATCACCCTCCTCGGTTAAGCCGAGACATTTCAGATTTGACTTGACAGGCCGCCTGCGCACCCTTTACGCCCAATAATTCCGGATAACGCTTGCTCCCTACGTATTACCGCGGCTGCTGGCACGTAGTTAGCCGGAGCTTTCTGATCAAGTACCGTCAAACTAGAATCATTACCTAGACTAGTTGTTCTTCCTTGATAACAGAACTTTACGATCCGAAGACCTTCATCGTTCACGCGGCATTGCTCGTTCAGGCTCTCACCCATTGACGAAAATTCCCTACTGCTGCCTCCCGTAGGAGTCTGGGCCGTGTCTCAGTCCCAGTGTGGCTGTTCAACCTCTCAGTCCAGCTATGCATCATCGTCTTGGTAGGCCGTTACCCTACCAACTAACTAATGCAACGCAAGATCATCCCAAAGTGATGCCGAAGCACCTTTAAACATTAAATCATGCGATAAAATGTCCTATTCAGTATTAGTCATCGTTTCCGATGGTTATCCTCAACTTTGGGGCAGATTCCTTACGTGTTACTCACCCGTTCGCCACTCAGTTCATTGGTCCGAAGACCAAGACTTCGTTCGACTTGCATGTATTAGGCATGCCGCCAGCGTTAATCCTGAGCCAGAATCAAACTCTCCATAAAATTTATGAATAGTTTCATTATAAATTGGTTTTTATAATTACATTCTAAAACTCAAATTGACTTGTTCTATTCAGTTTTCAAAGACCTATAATCTTGCTTCGCTGTGTTTATTAGCGTGCGTATAATATTTTACATTAATTTAAATATTATGTCAACACTTATCATAAACTTTTTTGAAGTGATTATGTGGTGTTGTGCGTTCCTTTTTTTTCTTAGTCACGCAATAAAAAGTATACCTTGTATGATATTCTTTGTCAACACTTTTCCAAAACTTTTTTTCTGTGAACTTTTCCAAAAAAAATAGGAGTAAATCGCACAGTAGTAAGTTTTAAGCAGCTTCAATAATTTCTCGACTGCAATAAAAAGTATACCTAACTTTTGTATTTTTGTCAACACTTTTCCAAAACTTTTTTTAAACGTTATTTTTTGGGGATTAAACAATCAAGTTCAACGCCAAATTGTCCGGTTTAATAAGTGTTTTGTTTTTCAGCTGCATTAAAGAGTATATACAATGAGAGGAAATTTGTCAATGCATTTGGTTATATTTTTTCATCTTTTTTTCACCGAACTATTGTCTTTCTATATTATATATAAAGAAAACTAAAAGGGTGTATTTTTTAAGCCACCCTTTATTGGTATTTTTATCTCTTAGAAAGAGTATCCCATTTCTTTAAAAGAAGTCTAGTATATCCTCTATTGTTTTTAAACTCGTTTCGCTTTCGTAACGATTGGTAAATTCTACTTGGCCATTTTTCGCGTCTTTTCCAACGACAATTCTGTAGGGAATACCCATTAGGTCTGAATCCTTAAATTTAGAGCCTGCGCGTTCTTTTCTATCATCAATGAGTACTTCTATTCCTTTTTCTTTTAGCGACGTATACAACGTGTTAGCAAGTGTCATATGTGTCTCGTTATTAACATTAATGGGTAAGATATGAATGTGGAATGGTGTTATTTCATCTGGCCATAATAATCCCTTGTCAGTTGCGTGTTGTTCTACACTTGCCATAAGTGTACGACTTATTCCGATTCCATAACATCCCATAATAACTGGGATATGTTGACCATCTTCATTAATAACTTTGGCATTCATACTTTCTGAGTATTTTGTGCCAAGTTTGAAGATGTTTCCTACTTCAATTCCTTGGGCAGTTGTTATGGTCCCACCACAAACTGGACAATCATCACCATCATTGAGTTTTGAATGATCTTGGTTGGCAGCATAATCACAGTCTGTACAGTATGTAATTAAGTCTTCCCCAACTTCGCTCATCACCATAAATTCATCTGCTTCATCTCCACCGATTTGACCAACATCGCTACTTACAATACGTGTCTTTAACCCACAGCGTTTGAAAATAGCTGTATAGGCATCACTAAACTTCTGATACCAAGTATCTAAATCTGCTTCTGTTTCAGTAAACGTATAGGCATCTTTCATAATAAATTCACGTCCACGCATCAATCCGAATCTCGGACGCATTTCATCGCGGAATTTTGTTTGAATTTGGTAAAGTGCTAGTGGTAATTTCTTATACGAATTAAGATAGTCTCTAACTACTTGAGTAATAACTTCTTCATGAGTTGGTCCTAAACAGAAATCTCTATCTTTACGATCTTTTAGTCGCATTAACTCCGGACCATATTTATCCCATCGTCCTGATTCATCCCAGAGATCTCTTGGTTGTAATGCCGGCAGCAATAATTCTGAAGCGCCTATTTTATCTAGTTCTTCACGAATGATTTTTTCAATTTTTTTAATAACACGGTACCCAAGTGGTAAATATGAGTAAATACCCGCTGCAACTTGTTTAATTAATCCAGCACGCGTCATTAATTTATGGCTCTTGACCTCAGCATCACTTGGTGCATCTTTTAATGTTGGTACAAAAAGTAAACTTTGTTTCATGATTTTTCACCCCGTATAATATAGTTGGTTTCTATTTAATGTTAAATAATCTTAGTATATCGTTGAATGTAATAAAGACAAACAGTCCCATCAATGCCAAGTACATGACATAGTGAAGTGTATTTTCAATACGTTTGTTTGGTTTCTTGCTTGTGATAGCTTCATACCCTAAAAAGACAAGTCGACCACCATCGAGTGCAGGAATTGGCAGTAAATTTATCACTCCTAAGTTAACACTTAAAAGACCAATCCAACCAAGTAATGAGACTAACCCAGCACTGAGTGCACGCGATGTGATTTCATAAATCCCCACAGGTCCTGCTAAATCATCAACACCAATACCTTCTCCAGCATCTTCACTATCAAATAAAAGACCAATTGTCGTGAAAATCATTGTTGCAGATGATTTCACACTTACAGCTCCACCACGTATTGACTTAATGAAACTAAAATTCATTTCTGGACCGATACCGATTAAGGAATCGATTGATTCAATATCTTGTGTTTCTAAAAAAGTATTTTTGTAAGGCGTAATTTCAATAGGATAATTATTGCCAGCTCTTTCAACGACAAATGTCATTGGTTGAGCATCTGTATTTTGCTTAACTATATCAATTAATGCATCCCAAGATGCAACATCTGTTCCATTGACTGATACAATGTGGTCGCCCGTTTCAAAGCCTGCTTTGTATGCTTTAGAATCGGTTGTTACATCACCAAGAATAACATCGTTTATAGTGGTTTCATCACTATGAAACCCGAGATTATAAAAGTAAATTACCGGTATAATATCAGCTGTTTTACGTACTGAATTATCATGAATATATTCAATTGTTAGTGGCGTTGTTTGAATAGATTCATTTAACACACTAGAAATATCTTCCCAATCAGAAATGGGGGTGTCGTTAATCCTGGTTATTTGATCTCCTGGTTCAAGATAATTGCTTGAATCATATGTTTCTCCAACACTTCCCAATGTTGCGGTAGAAAAGTCTGGGAACCCTACCATTAAATTAACAACGATAAAGACTAAAAAGGCAAGTAGGAAATTCATAAAGGGTCCACCAAATATTGTTCCAAATCGTTGCCAAACATTTTTTCCATTAAACCCACGGTCATAAGGCGCTATTTGCATCTCGCGCTTTTTCATCACATAAAATGCATCGCGATTAACAGTGTAGTCATTGATATAAAGATTGGTATCGTTTTTACCTTTTAGATCCACTTTATCAATTGTGACTTTTAAATCATTTTCGTAATCAGGATTTTCGGTATCTAAGATAATTTTAGATACATTTTCATCCGCATCAAAGCGTAATCGTACAGTTTTACCCACAGTGACTAAGTCGTCTTCAATTTCTTCCCCTGCCATCATTACATATCCCCCGATTGGAATAGCGCGAATACTGTAGGTGGTTTCTCCTTTTTTCTTAGAATATAATACGGGTCCCATTCCAAGACTAAATTCATGACATAAGATACCAGCTCTTCTAGCCATAACAAAATGCCCAAGTTCATGTAGAATAATAACGACGCTTAGGCTTAATAAAAATACTAAAATACTAATTATTACTGACATATGTTACACTTCCTTTTATGTATATAAGTCGTAAACAAATTGTTTAACTTCTTCGTCTAACGCGATAATGTTTTCTAATGTTACGTGGTTTGTTGTTTTAAATTTATTGATACATTGTATCACAATATCTTCAATTTGTAAAAAAGATATTGTCTCATTTAAAAATAACTGAACAGCTGCTTCATTACTGGCATTTAAAACAGTTGGTAATAAGCCACCTGCTTGACCTACTTCTTTTGCTAAACTTAATAAGGGATACCGTGTTTCATCAAGTGCTTCAAAATGCAACGAAGAAACTTTCTCTAAGGATAAAGAGTCTGAATTAAACGCTGTTCGGTTAGGATAAAAAAGTGCGTAATTAATTGGTACCCGCATGTCTGGATTACCTAAATGCGCAATGATACTTGTATCCTTAAATTCAACAAGTGAATGAACAATGCTTTCTTTATGTAAAATGGTTTTAATTTTTTTATAAGGTACATTGAATAAATGATGTGCTTCAATTACTTCAAATCCTTTATTCATCATTGTGGCTGAGTCAATTGTAATTTTAGAACCCATCGACCAATTAGGATGATTTAACGCATCTTTAAGCGTGACATCTTTTAAGTCTTTGCGGGATAAATCACGAAAACTTCCCCCACTTGCGGTA
The DNA here is from genome assembly GCA_021736205.1 of Candidatus Izemoplasma sp. Lineage (GTDB taxonomy): Bacteria > Bacillota_I > Bacilli_A > Izemoplasmatales > Izemoplasmataceae > JAIPGF01. Next base: position 9,310 of record JAIPGF010000028.1, on the reverse strand, counting down.
ATTATAATTTGTTTAAGTTGTGATTTATCTTCGCCATTTAAGCATTGCATAATCGCAGAATGTTCACTATCAATTGGGATTAAAGAAACTTGGTGTTTTTTGACTAGTGGCATGATAATCTCTCCACCAATAACAAGTGTTTCTTTATTCGCAAGGGCGATGTTACGTTTCTTTTTAATTGCTTCTATGGTGGGCTTTAGTCCTGCCGAACCAACAACTGCATTAATTAAAAGGCCTGTTTTTTCGCCGTATGTAGCTGCTTTTATAAGACCTTGCTGTCCATAGCCAAATTCAATAGATGGATAACGTTTTTCTAGTGTTTCTTTATCTTCTTTTAAATGAACTGTGGCATACTTTGGACTGAATTCTTCTAAAATAGATTTTAAAAGTTCTATGTTTTTATAAGCCGAAACGCTTATGAGATTAAATTTATTTTGCTGTTTTCTTAAAATATCTAATGTCTGTTGCCCAATGGATCCTGTAACACCTAGTAGGTAAAGATTCATAATATCCCAACTAAATTATTAATTAACATTAATACTAATCCGGCAAATAACACACTATCGAAACGATCCATAATTCCCCCGTGTCCAGGAAAAATTTGACTAAAGTCTTTAATATTACTAGCTCGCTTAAATTTAGAAGCAATCAAATCGCCAATTTGTCCCATTACACTAAGTAAAATCACAAGCCCAATAACAATTATAGGTGTTAATTGTATATTACCAATTGATGTAATATCAAATAGTAAAATGTAAGCAGAGGTGAAAATCAAAGCAAAGACGGTACCACCAATACTTCCTTCAATTGATTTTTTAGGGCTAATATGTATAGCCAAACGATGTTTCCCAAAATTAATTCCAATAAAATAAGCGAATATATCTGTAACAGTCGTAATCAAAAATAAAAAACCAATAATTAATAAACCAAATTCTGCCGTAGCATAAATGGCACCAAATCCAATACTTGGATATAAGGTTGTAATAAAAAGCTCACCATATTTTTGATCATCAAATTCATTAATAAATATAAAAAGTAATGCTGAAATGACAATAATAGCAACAATACTTAAAAATAACCATTCAGAATTAATTTGATTCACATAAAATTCACGGAGCGTTAGATACACGCCACCTGAAATAATTAATTCAATAAATAGTGTTATTTTCGGCAGCTTTCGTTCAGGATTGAACATGTTATAGAGTTCATAAGAACCACCGATTGTCAGTAAAAGCAACAACATATTCAACAAGACGCCACCAATATAAAATAATGGTATCAAAACGGCTGCTAAAATAACCCCTGTAATTATACGTTGTTTCATGATTTTTTCTCCTTTAGTCCCCCATAACGACGTTTTCTATTTTGAAAGTCTTCAATCGCTAATAACAATGCTTTTTTATTAAATGCTGGCCAATGTTTTTTAGCAAAGTATAACTCGCTATAAGACACTTGCCAAAGAAAAAAGTTGCTAAGTCTAAGCTCACCGCTTGTACGAATTAATAAATCAAGCTTAGGTAGGTCTTTTGTATAGAGATGATTAGAAATAACATCTGGTGTAATTGCTGAAATGTTTAAGTCGTTATTTTTAACGTCCAAGGCAATTTCTTGAACAGCGTTTGTTATTTCAGTATAACTTCCATAATCAAAACAGATATTTAGTGTCATCCCTGTTCTGTTTTCTGTCTTTTCTTCAACACGCTTTATTAAGTCTTGAACTTTTTTTGGAAATCGATCACGTCTTCCAGAAAAAACAACACGAATATCTTCTTTTTCAAATTGTCCTTTAAATGATGCTTCAAATTCTCCTGGTAAAGTCATCAAATAATCGACTTCTTTTTTGGGTCTCTGCCAATTTTCTGTACTAAATGCATAAACACTTAACACTTTAACCCCTAATCCTTTACACTCTAATGCAATATTTTTTAAATTTTCACTACCTTTTTTATGTCCATAAGTTCTTGGCATATGTCTTTTTTTAGCCCAACGACCATTCCCGTCCATAATAATTGCAATATGTTTAGGTATATATCCATTTAACACTTTCTTTTCAAGTTTCATAAATCCACCTCATTACAATAGTTTATTATAACTTATTTATGTTTCTTTTTCTACCAAAAGGAGTCCACAAAAGAAAAAAGTCTCTATTAGAGACTTAGACTTCTAATTGTTTGCGTTTATATGTTTTCTTATCTTCAATGAATGCAGCAAAGATAACATATCCTTGTATCAGGGTGTATCCCATAGCGGTAATCAATAAGAAGATTAAATTACCTTGTCTTGTTAGGGTAGATATTAATCTGTTATATCCATTAAAAATAAACGCAATATGAATCACACCATACGCATAATAACTATACTTTGCGATAGATGTTCTTGCATCATAGCCTAATTTAAAAATTAATCCTGCAACAATACTATATGCTATTGCATATAAAATGTTAAGTGGTGTATTGACAAGTGTGGCAGTCCCATAAGTCATCGCCCAGTAAATTGTAATTATAAACATAATAATTTCCTTTGTAATCAATGTCATCGCCACGTAAAACAATAATTTATTATGACGGAGCATATAAAGAATTACCATTGGAAAAACCAATGATATTGCTGTGTACATAAGGACCATCAATAATCCAAACGGACTAAAATAAGTAAAATAAATAGCGACATTTAATAAAAAGAACCCAATAATGATGGGTGCTATAATCGCAAAATGTTTCTCATCTAGTACTTTTTCAATTGATCCCCCAAATAATCTAACAATCGCCTTATAGGGAAAAGCAATAATAGCATATAATGATCGTAAAAATTTAGAATACATTTAACCGCTCCTTATTTTTTCTTATTTTAATTTTACCACATTATCTATTTTATACAACAAAGAAAGAAAAAAGACTACAAGTAGTAGTCTTAAAATTTGGTGATTTCTTGATCTTTTTCCTGCACTAATTTATCCGAATATTCCGTGTATTTATCAGTTAATTCTTGAATATCTTCTTGATATCCTTCTGATGCATCTTCTGAAATATCATGATTGTTTTCTAGTTTTTTAATATCTGCATTGGCATCACGACGAATATTTCTAATCGCAATTTTACATTCTTCACCTAATCGATGAACATCTTTTGTTAAAAGTTGTCGACGTTCTTTTGTTGGTGCAGGTAAAATAATTCTTAGAAGTTCTCCCTCATTGTTTGGATTAATACCTAAGTTTGCCTTATTAATTGCTTTTTCAACTTTTTCAACCATGCTTTTATCATATGGTTTTACAACAAGCTGTGTTGCTTCTGGTACAGTAATTTGACCAACTTGACTAATGGGTGTATCAACACCATAGTAATCGACCATTACGTCTTCTAACATACTCGGATTCGCACGACCTGTACGAACTTTAGATAGTTCTTTTTTCAGCATCTTAGCGCGGTCTTTCATACTCTCTTCCGCTTCTAATAAAATCATATCCGGTTCTGGCATCTTTATTTCCTCCTTAAAATATCTTAGTTCCTATATTTTCACCAGCTGCAGCTCTTTTGATATTACCTTTTTTATTCATATCAAATACGATAATCTCTATATCGTTATCTCTACATAAAGCAGCAGCGGTTGAGTCCATAACTTTTAGGTCTTTATCAAGTAATTCATGATGTGTTAACTCAGTATATTTTTTCGCATCCTTATTAGTTCTTGGATCTTTATCATAAACCCCATCAGTTCCATTTTTGGCCATTAAAATACGTTTCGCACCAATCTCAGCAGCTCTTAGCGCACTTGTTGTATCTGTTGAGAAAAAGGGATTCCCAGTACCCCCACCGAAAATAACAACTCTGCCTTTTTCTAAATTACTAATTGCCTTACGTCTAATATAGGGTTCAGCAACTTGCGGAATATTAAGACTTGTCATTGTACGTGTTTCAATGCCCAGTTTTTCAATCGCATTTTGTAAGGCGAGAGCGTTCATAATTGTAGCAATCATTCCCATGTAATCAGCACTACTACGATCAATGCCCATCTTCTCCCCTGTTATACCACGCCAGATATTCCCACCGCCTACAATTATTCCAATTTCAAATCGGTTTAAATCATAGGTGTGTTTAATTTCTAGTGCAATCTCTTCAACACGTTGGGGATTAATTGCTTCATCAACGCCACCAAATGCTTCGCCACTTAACTTAATAATTATCTTAGTCTTACTCATATAATCGCCCCCATATTACAAAAGTAGGACACAGAAATTGTGTCCTAATTTTAGTTTGAAATTATTTAACTTGACCCATTACTTCACTCGCGAAATCTTCTTCGCGTTTTTCAATTCCTTCTCCAACTTCTAAACGGAAGAAACCTTTAATTGAACCTTTGTTATCTTTAACAAACTTTTCAACTGTCAAATCAGGATTTTTAACAAATGGTTGATTGACTAAACAAATTTCTTTTAAATATTTATTTAAACGACCCTTAACCATTTTTTCAACGATATGTTCAGGTTTTCCTTCATTTAATGCTTCTTTTGTTAAAACTTCTTTTTCATGCTCAATAACCTCATCAGAGATTTCATCAGCATTTAAATATTTAGGATTAATCGCAGCAACATGCATTGCAACATCACGTGCAACATCTTCTTCTACATCAGAAACAACACTTAATGAAACAATTTTTCCACCCATGTGTGAGTAAGCACCAAATGTATCGTTATCTTCTTTAACAACACGCGCAACACGACGCAAAGAAATTTTCTCACCAATTTTAGCTGTTGCTTCAACTAAACGGTCTTCTAATTTTTTACCATCTATCTCGATAGCTAATGCTTCTTCTAAGTTTGTTGCATCACTTTTTAAAATTGCTGTTCCTACTTCTTCAAGTAAATTTTGGAAATTATCATTTTTAGCAACAAAATCTGTTTCACTATTCAATTCAAAAATAAGTGCTTCATTTCCATCTACTAATACTTGACATAATCCTTCAGCAGCTATTCTAGATTGTTTTTTTGCTGCTTTGGCGATTCCTTTTTCACGTAGCCAGTCGACTGCCTTATCAATATCACCATCAGTTGCAGTTAATGCTTTTTTACAATCCATCATTCCTGCACCTGTTTTATCTCTTAATTCTTTAACTAATTTAGCACTGATTGCCATAGTTTTCCTCCAATCATATATCAAAACAATAATATCATAATTAATTTATAACTTCAATTACTTATTACCTTTACAAATGCATATTTTTCCAAAAAAAGAGCAATGAAGCCCTTTTTTTTATTATATTAGTTATTACTTAATGTTTCAATTAATTCAGCTTTTCTTAAACGAGAATATCCAGTGATTCCACGTTCTTTACACATTGCTTTTAATTCTTTTACAGTGTGTTCAGCTAATGCTTCACGTTTTTTATTAACAGACTCTTTTTTTGGAGCCTCTTTTTTAGTTTCTTTTTTCTTAGGTGCCTCTTTTTTAGTTTCTTTTTTCTTAGGTGCCTCTTTTTTAGTTTCTTTTTTCTTTTCTACTTTTTTAGGTGCTTCAGCTTTTGGTTGTTTCTTTGGTTTTGGTGCTGCTTTTTTAGGCTGAGGCTTTGATTCTTTCTTAGGTACAGGTTTTGCTTTTGGTTTTGCTTTTGGTTTTGCTTTTGCTTTTGGTTTTGCTTTAGCTTTTGGTTTTGCTTTTGCTTTTGGTTTTGCTTTAGCTTTTGGTTTTGCTTTAGCTTTTGGTTTAGCTTTTGGTTTTGCTTTAGCTGCAGGTTTCTTAGAATCTTTTTTAGAATCTTTCTTAGAATCTTTTGATACTTGACCATTTTGTGCAGCAACACAAGCATCTGCCATTTTTGATGTGATTAATTGAATTGAACGAATTGCATCGTCATTCCCCGGAATAATAATATCCACTAAATCAGGATCGCAGTTTGTATCAACAATACCAAATACTGGGATGTCTAAAATATTTGCTTCTTTTACCGCGTTAATATCTTGCATTGGATCGACAACAAATAGCGCTTCTGGTGGTGTTTTCATTTTTTTAATTCCACCAAGGTTTCTTTCTAAACGTGCAATTTCTTTACGTTCAATAATCGCTTCTTTTTTTGTTAATAGATCAAATGTTCCATCTTTTTCTTTACGGTATAAGTTATGTAACTTACGAATAGAATGTCTGATTGTCTTGAAGTTTGTTAATGTTCCTCCAAGCCAACGCTCAGATACATAAAATTGTCCTGCACGTTCTGATTCTCTTTGAATAACTTTACGTGCTTGTTTCTTAGTTCCGACAAATAAAACGCGTCCACCGTTTGAAACGATTTCTAAGAGTTGATTGTACGCGTCATCTAACATTTTGACCGTTTGTTGTAGATCAACGATGTGAATACCACCGCGATCTGTGAAGATGTATCTATCCATTTTAGGATTCCATCTTCTTGTTTGATGTCCGAAATGAACACCTGATTCAAGTAATTCTTTCATTGAAACAATACTCATTTTTTTCCTCCTTTAGATTTATGCCTCCACAACCTTCTTCGTAATTCACAACTACAATAGTAGCTCACAGCAATTTACTCCAGCGTGTGTGTATTTTTTTACGGCTTTTATATTTTATCAAACCTTAGTAGTTTAATCAAGTAAAATCAAAAAATTTCATTATAATAATTTTTAAGTTTTAGGCCTTGTTATGACTTAAGGGTGGTGCGTCTATGATGGTTGTTAAAGATTGTAATAATGGTTTATACAGTAACAATACAGTAATAAGTCCTGTAAGGGACATAATTAATTGAAATGGTAGATCACTGATTATATAGGGTGCAATATTATAGACACCTATTTGCAGCATTCTAAATGGAACAAACATCATGCCATAAACTACGCCAAAAACAAGGGCGAAAATTGCTAAAATAATTTCATTTTTTGTTTTATTTAAAACAGTATGATATAAAACAGGAATTAACAGCCAGGCCATAAGCATCGGGGTTAAAATAAAGAAATTTAGTCCCCCAAAGTAGATATTATCTAAAAAGACATATCCAATAATCATTATAACAGATTCTTTGAAACTAAAAACACTCACAAAAAGGATGATTAAAAGCACTGTAAATTGAATATTTGGCAAAATAAGCAAAAGTTGTTCTTGAACAAATATGATGGCGATTGCCATGGCAATCATCATCATGCGCTTAACGGTCATATTAATCATCTACCTTTCTAAATTCAAAACGAAGACTCATATTGTTTTCTAAATCAATATGAGCAAGTCCTTTTGTGCTATATTCTCCATTGACATAAATAGCAATGTATGTATCTTTCCAATTGGTTTTAACCGATTCGAATTCTAATACAACATAATTATTCAGTGTTACCTCATCACAAGAAACAGTTTTTGAATAAAGTGCATTGGCACATTTTATCGTGTAGTTTCTTGTTAAAACATCAAGTAATGTGTCATTTTTATTAAATGACACATTTTCTTGAAGTATTGTTTCATCAAGTTGATTTACTAACATAATCTCTATGGTTCCTGCATTATTTGTTCTAGATAAGTGAGAGATATAAAAACTAGTGGTTGCTAATAGAAAAATCGCAATAACTACAATAACTTTTTTCACAACTCTCACTCCTTCTTTTTTTTAGTTGAAATCGTATGGGTTTACTGGTTCAAAACGATTAATATATGTGTGATAAACCACAACTGCTAAAAATGCTTGCGGTGTTGAAAATAATTTATCTTCTGCTATGTCATCTGTTAGGTTCCAATCAAAACTACCTGTTTCTGTTTGAAACTCAGTTAATCTATAGACTAAATTCGTTGTATCGTCTTCTGCTAAATAGGTAAATTCGGAAACAGATGGATCAATGTTATTCGCTATTAATCCTAAAATAACTTGCGCCATTGACGCAGCGTTTTCAGTCCCAGGATAAACAACATCATTGTAAGTTGAATCCATTGTCTTTACACCACCAGATGGTAACTGATTTTCTTGAATATACATCGCATAGTCTGTTAGGAGTGTTGTTGATGATATATCATCATAACTACTTAATGCGACTAAACTAATACCACCAGTGTCAAGTCCTTGATTAAGTGGGGGATTTTCATTAAAATAAGTTAGCGCATCTGAACGAAATGTGGCATAATCCCTTGTTTCATCCATATTAGCAATGATTAATGAATACGCAGTAAGTCCGTATGCTCCTGTATCCAATAAAGCTACCGCATCATTAAGCATTGGTGTTATATCTGCGTCGACTGAATTTAATGTTATAAGTGCTTTATAGTACTGATTAATTGACGTGAATTCACTAGCATCAATTTGTGATTTCACTGTCGTTAAATCGGTATAATCTGTTGTCATATCTAATAAATTTAGTGCTGCAATTACTTGATAATTTGTCGTTGTTTCATTCACATAATCATCCACTTGATTATCAAGAAATAAATGGATTGATTCATAGACAGCTTTCGCTGTCATATCATACCACTGAATCTCAAATGAGAAATGATCCCCATCTTCAAATGTTTGTGATTCTACACCTAACATAGACATCTCACTATTTTTATAAAAGGCGATAAATGAGCCTGTCGTAGGAGTTATGTTTTCAATGGTATTTAAATACTTTCCATAGTCTCCATCTGTGTAAGTTAAATCAACATTTTCATTCAGTAAATCAAATAATGTTCCTGCATAATCATCATTAAATCCAATTGTTTTTTTGATAGTATTACCTGTTAAATTTGTGAACTGGACGGTAATGACAGAGTCATAGATTCGTGCTTGTAATGCATCAATTTCTGCTTCTAATTCAGTAATAGATGCTTCTAATTGTGCGATTTGCTCAGTTAAATCTTCTTTGTCACCTTTTAGATCATCGGTTAATGATTGTTCTTCTTGAAGATCTTCAACCGCTACACTAAGTTGTTGTTGAAGTGACTCATAATCTTCTTGTAATGCTTGGTAATCTGATGTGTTTGTACATGCTGAGAGCCCTAGTATTAAGACAATCATTGATACAATAGAGAATAGTTTTTTCATTTTGCCTCCTTATATTTTGTAATAAAAAAAACCATCCTCCTGGATGATTGACGTTAGTTACAACTTAATTATAAAAATAAAAAATTAAGCAATAATGAACGGTCATACTCATTACCCAGGAGTATTACTAATTATTTGGAATATTAGGTAGGTCTACCGACTCATAATCACTCTACTCTGCTTCCTTCCCGCCGTTTGGCAGTGGTTTTAGCATTTCGTCATAAATACGGTTGCTGGGACAGTTGAAGATTTTAACTTCATTCCCTGTTATGTACAAAAGTACACCTGATATCCACTAATTATTGTATCAAAC
>JAIPGF010000027.1 GCA_021736205.1 Candidatus Izemoplasma sp. | reverse complement strand
ACTTCCCATTTGAAATTCAAGAAGTTAGGACAGATAATGGACGTGAATACACAAATCGTTTGGCAGCAGATCATCCAACATTCACTTTGTTTGAACAAACCCTAAAATTATATCAAATTAATCATGATTACATTAAGCCTTATACCCCAAGGCATAATGGTAAAGTAGAACGTTCACACAGAAAAGACAATGAACGTTTCTACCATAAACGATCATTCATAAACTTAAAAGACTTACGGGGGCAGGGAAAAAAATATTTAAGAGAATACAATAACTTTCCTATGTCACCGCTGGATTGGCTATCTCCTATTCAACATTATACGTTATTTCGCTATAGGATTATTCTATCACGTCTCATTTTTAAATAGTGCCAATCTGTTATTTATGTTTGACAAATCTACAGTCTTTTTGACTATTTAAGATTGTACGAGTTGGTTCCAATGTAACAACTTTATTTTTATAGAGTGTCCCAAGTGCTCTTTTAAAGGCATTCTTTGACATACTTAATTCTTTTTTGATCTCGCTTGGATCAGATTTATCGCCTAGTGGTAAGACGCCACCCTTAACAATTAAGTATTCTTTTATTTTTTTTGCATCTTCTGAAAGTTGTAATTCTTTTTGTTTGATGAGTGATCCATTATATTCTCCGTTTGTTTTAACATTTACAATCTTAATCGATGCTTTTTCACCTAAATGGTAATCTTTTCGCTTGTGTTTGTAATAAACGAAAATATAATGTCCTTGTTTTGTTAAAAAGACAAGCCCCTCTTCAGCAATGTATTGGACATATCCTTCTACATCGTCGCCTTCTTCTAAGGCTTTTTCAGGTGTTAAGTATGTTTTTATATTAAAGCGGCTTACCGGTTTAGCAGATAACTGATTTTTACTGACATTCATCTCAACAAAAACCTCATCGCCAACTTCTGGCCATCTTTTCTTCATAAATGGTAAATCATCTTTTGATAACAAAAGATCTTTTTTCAGTCCCATATCTAAAAAACACCCAAGTGTATACTTTTTTGCCACAACTGTTAAAAAGTTAGGTGTATCTTTATCAATTTTAGGGAGAATCATTGATGCGGTAACACGGCGTTGTTTATCGTAATATAAAAATACTTTGACTTCATCGTCGATTGCTAATTCTTTTGTTGCTTCGCGGTGATGAAGAAATACTTCCTCAACATCGTCTGTTAGTATATAAGAAAAATCTGTGATGCGTTTCACACGCAAGACATTATAGTCTCCTAGGTTTAAACTCATTTCTTTCACCTCATTAGATAGTATAACAGAGACCCCGTTAAAAGTATATCAATATAGTGTTAAAACCAGCGTTTATGTTTGAAATAAAAAATCATAATAACTGGCAAGGAAAAACAAACAATTACAAAATAAAGTAAGGCGTTAGGATTTGTTAAAATGGGAAAATTCGTAAAGTTCATACCAAAGACGCCTGCTAAAAATGACAAGGGAATAAAAATAGCACTGAAAATGGTGAGTGTTGTCATTATTTCATTCATTTTGTGGGACATGGTGTTTAAATATACATCTAAAATATGAGAAATATTATCATTTAATGTTGTAGATTTATTGGTTAAGAGTTGATTATGATCCACTACATCTTGCATATAGTTATAAACCAAAGAATCAGCAGAAAAGGTTGTTTTTAATAAAGTAGGAATAATTTGTGTAAGTTGCGTCCCAATATTTCTTAAGTAAACCAATTGTTTTCGTGTGTCATAGAGTGTCACTTGATCGACTTTTTTTAACTCTAATAAGTTAAACTCAATTCTTTCAAGACGTTGCTCAATAATATCTAGCGTGGATAAACAATCATCCGTTACCATATCTAATAAAACATATAGAAAATAGTTAATGTCATTTGATTGTATCTGGGAATTTTTCAATTTTAACCGTGCTTCTAAGTCATCGGTTATGGGGGTTTTGTGTTCAAAAAAGGTGATAATTAAGTGATCGAATAATAACACTGAAAAATAATCATGTTTGATGTGGGATGCTTCTAAATAAGCATATTTAATCACTAAAAATAGATGATTGCTATGTTGTTCAAGTTTTATGCGTTCTTTGATATTTAGTATATCTTCTATTACAAGCGGACTAACACTTAATGCTTCACATAAATTTTTAATCTTTGTTGTATCTAAAAATCCCACCACATTAATCCAACTTTTTTGTTTTTCATCAACATCAATGTGTGTTGAATTTTTTGATGTCTGTGTGGATTCTAAGCGGGTTTGTGTGATTGTGGTTGCTTGTTTGTTTGAACCGGTATAACTTATCGTTCCTGGTAATTTTCGATGTTTCATTTCCATCACTCCTTCTCTATATTATATCATATCAGAGAATTTATCGAGATTAAACATTTTTTTCTTCTGTATTTTGTTATATACTAATTATAGGTGATTTTATGAGAAGATGGTTTATGATTCTTTTTATCTATTCTGTATTGGGGTTTATACTAGAACGTATTATTAATTTAATCGCTTTTGGTATGTGGGTTGATAATAGTCTTTTAATTGGTCCGTATCAACCACTTTATGGAATCGGTATTTTTTTGGCGGTTTTATTTTATAAAAAGATCTTAATTCCTTTCTTACTTAGCCCTCCCTTAACACTTGGGATATTACTAATCGTCAGTATTCTTACAACAGCTTTTAGTGAAGCGGTTACTGGATATGGGTTTGAATTTATTTATGGGGGTAGATTATGGAATTATGGATTGTTTTTCCCCTGTCAATCTCCCTATGTGTGTGTAATACCAACAACGTTATTTGGAATTGGCTCATTTTTAACCATTATTTTTGTTCACCCGATGGTTGAAGTTTTCATCAAAAAAATACCGCGATTAATGATTGATAGTTTAATTGTCATATTTATTATAGATGTGTTAATTTTCATAGCATTTTAACAATAAGAATATTGTTTATAATGGTAGAACTTATTATAATAGAATTTTTATTTATAAAGCAATTTGGTTTAATATTGATGGTGTCGTATTTGTCTTTATTATTGCGGTATTTGATGTTCTAGCATCTATCATTGGAACATTGTTTGTTCGTGGTAAAGAGTCAAGTGATCCATTTAAAGATACAATTTGCCTGTACTTGGTATTCTAATAAAATTAATGACAACGATTAGTTTAGTTTTTGCTGCAACAACATTATTTGATGAATGAGTAAAAAAACGATACTTCACGGTGTAGTTTTTAATTAAAGTTTGTTATACTGTTAGTGGTGATTAAATGAAGATTTTAGTAGATGCGGATGCCTGTCCAGTTAAAGACATAATCGTTTCTTTAGGAAAGACTTACGATTTAGATGTTGAAATGTTTTTAGATGACGCCCATGTGTATGAAGATGGGTATTCGACTGTTCATATTGTCGACCAAGGGGTTGACAGTGTCGACTTTTATTTATTAAACAGTGTCATACCTGGAGATATCGTTATTACCCAAGATTATGGTCTAGCAGCTCTATGTTTAGGAAAAGAAGCTGTCGTTTTGAATCAGGACGGACGACCGTATACAGATGATAATATTTTAGAACTATTAGAACAACGCGCCCACCACCAAAAACTACGGAAACATATGAACGCAGGTGGACATAAAAAACGCGCAATAGAAGATGATCAAACGTTTAAGCGTGCACTAAAAACGATTATTGAACGAGAGATGACAAAAAAAGCATAAAAAGTAGCTTTTTAAGTTGCTTTTTAGAGAAGTATTTGATAAAATAATATAGCGAATAAATTCGGAGGTGAACTTTGTGGCAAATATTCAAGATCAAATTAAAAGAAACAGACAGAATGAAAAGAGACGTGAACGCAACTACTCTTTTAAAGCGGGATTAAAAACAGCTATACGTCAAGTGCGTGAAGCAGTTGAAACCGGTGATAAAGAGCAAGCTGTTGAAGCGTTAAATTTAGCAAATAAAAAGCTAGATAAATCATTATCAAAAGGTATTAATAAAAAAAATAAAGTTGCGCGAAAAAAATCGCAACTTGCAAAGTTAGTTAATACATTACCAGTTGACTAAAATGACTTCGAAAGAAGTCTTTTTTTTGGCTATTTTTTTGTAAACAAAAAACAACTCCTACTTTCGTAGAAGTTGTTTTTGTGAAGCATATTATTATTAGTTTTATTTATTAGATAATTAGTCTTGGTATGGTAGACCACTATCTCTATAAATTTCGTTAAAGGCTGTTTGCAGTTCATCATAGAATCCGTTGAACGCATCACTTAATGTTTCATATTCGCCTCTTTTATAACCGTTGGCATATTTACCAAATAAAGTATCTAATTGACGGTCATATTTTGTTACGTTATCAAATGAAATTTTTGCAGCTTCATCTAAGAATGTTTCATAATGGTTCATTCCACCTAAAACATCATTACCTTCATAATCTGCCATAATAGTATCCATAACTGATTTACGAGCATAAACGTCTCCGTTTGCTGCACGTTCTGTCATTCTTTCAGTATCAAATAACATACTGCTTAAGAAATCATACGCGATATCTTCGTCGCCAGAACCTTTTCTGATGTTAAGATATGTTCCACCCCATATCCTTACTGTATTAAAGAATGCTTCATAAAATATTTTATCATTAAACACTCTTGAATAGTTTAAAAATCCAACAGGAATCATATCTGTGAATCCATTATAGGTGTGAAAACTCAGAAATAATGTATAAAATATTGGGTATAAACTAAATACAATAAACACTAAGAAGAACGGTGTTATAAACATATAACCATATTTTGCATATTGCTTTTCCATGTGTACCTACTTTCCTATTTCTGACATAGTGTGACGGTTATATCGCCTTCTATGTCTTCTAATAATTTTACTCCAAAGTCAGTTTCTTTAAATGTAACAACTTGTTGATTAACTATCACAGTTTTAATCTTATATGCTCCAAAATCTAATGCATCTGCGTTTTTATAAGTAATTGTATGCAACTTATTTTTAATTAATGTTTTGATGGATGCTTTATTGGCTTTATCAAACTGTGATTGTTTAAGTTTTGGTTCTAAGATTAAATACCCTTCATCACCTTTAATACCAAAGACTTCTGTCACAACGGTTAAAATGTACCAACTAGCTGAACCAGTTAAGTATGGATACATCCCACGTCCTTTGATATCAAAATATTCAGGTATCCCTGGGTACATTTTACTTCTTTTAATATCAATACTTTGTTGGTAGATGTTATCGAGTACTTTAAATCCAGCTTCGACAAATCCGCGTTTGTATAAAGCATTCGCATACATTACAGCCATATGACTAAACATTGCACCATTTTCTTTATGACCATACGCAAACCCAAATAATCGTCCCATATTCGTCTTTAATTCCTTAAAATTTGTGTTTAAGCGATACCCACCAACGTCTTCGTTATATAGTAAGGCATCAGCACTTTTAATGATAGACTCAATTTGTTTGTCTGTTGCAGCACCATAAGCAATGGGGAATACTTGTCCAGTTAATGTCATACGGTTTTCTTCAGGGTTTTCTAAACGATTAGAGTCATCGTCATAGTACCCATTAAAGAACGAATATTTATCACTTGTAAGCCATTCATTTGCTCTTACTTGCTGTAATAAACTTTCTCCTAATGTTTCTAGGCGTTTCATCAAATCGAGCATATCATATGTTTTCTTTTTACCCGAAATAGCGTTAGATACGCTATCAAAAAACGTCTTTAAGTATTCGTGTTTTTTAGCAATTGTTTGGTCGTTTAATGGTTGTAATAATATATCTAATTCAGCAATGAGTTCAAATTCTTTGATACCTCGATCGTATAATTTTTTAATTAGGGTAGCTAATGTTTTAAGATTGCCCCCATAAAATGCGGTAAATGTAACACTTTCACCATTGTTTGATGCCATATCTAATCCATCATTCCAATCCGCATCTTCTATGCGAATGTTATTATGGGCACCAACATTATAAAAGGGTACTAGATTTTGAATGAGCATGTGTTCTAATATTGTTCCTTTATAAGGGGTATTATTTGTTGTTTTTAAAACAGTCTCATCAGGCTTTTCTTTTGTTTGTTTTGTATAATGGGTAAATTGATCATTGAAATACGTTTCTTTTGCAAGTAATAAATCAAGATCTCCGCTTTTTTCAATATAGAGTTTAACAGTTTGAAGTGGCCAACTTCCATGGTCCATCCATACCCGTGCTATATTATTTCTATCGGCTAAAAATTCACCTTGTTTATCACCAATGATTGTTGCGTTGCTACCATCAATTCTAACGCCTCTAAAATTATTTAGTAAAGAGGTTCTTACCCCTTTTGGGTTCATTAGGATAAGTGCGAGTTGGTCTTGCCATAAATCACGCCACCCTTTTCCACCGCGTCCATAATCATGATGTGGCAAAAACGAATTTCCGTATAACCGTCTAAATATCGGTTGCGATGAAACCCATTTAACCCAACCATTATATGTTGAATCATCTGTATGTATATTTAATGTCGATAATTCTTTTTCCCATCTTATTTTTGTTTGTTTATTTAATTTATTATAGCGATTATTAGTTAACTTATCTTGTTCAAAAAGAATTGTATCACGTGAATCTGAAATCATTAACGATAAAATTAATTCAATTGATTTACCAGGTTTAATGATTTCTTTCTCATATTCAAATCCACCTGTCAGTTCATATCCTTCTACTTGTGAGCCTACTTGATAATCATTTGTTAAATCATCAGATACAACACCAGGATTTAACAAGGTTTTACCTTCTCCAATAAACTCTTGTAAAATCGGCCAATAATGTTTTATTTTCGTGTTAGATTGATGATGTGAAAAGACACTGTAATATAAATTATTTAATGTGTGTCCGCGTTCATCAAAGGAAAAGGTTGGTTTATTAATAATACCACCATCATAGACTTTAACGCGATTTAAAAGAGACGTCACATGACGATGATCTCTTATGTTATCAGCACTGCGGCTATAAATTGGCACACCAACAACTGTCTTAATATTTAATGGAGAATTCGAGGTATTTGTTAGTGTTATTTTATGAAGTTCTTGGTACGTATCGTTAGTTGGAGCAAAACTCTCAATAACACACTTAAAATCAGGGGATTTACGTGTGATTTTATGTGTTAAAAAATCACCTTCTAACGTCACTTCATCCTTATGAAGTAATTGATGAGCGGTATTTCCTGTGATACTCCAAGTATAATCCTCATTGATTCTAAAAAACACATTACGGTTCATAAATGAATTATGCATATCCTCGTTTGTAATTGGACTTAACAAGAATGAGTTTTGATCAATGTTTGCACTTCCGTTTAATTTGGGAGTGATTGAGCCTTTAATAGATTTAAAATTACAAAGAGGAAAATAAGTGTAACTTAATTGATCGACATTTGTAATTTTAAATTTACCAGTCTTGGCTAAATTGAGTTTTATATCCATTTTTAACTCCTTTGAGAAAATTTGTATTATATTTTTATTCAAAGAAATTATACTATAAAAACCGGTTTCTGTAAAGGATTACAAAAAAGTTATATTAAAAAAATTCTAATAGCAAAGAAAAGATTGAAAATCGTTTCAATTTCGTGTTTCATTAAATTGTCGAATCTCGTTCAATGATCTTAACAGGGATTTTAGTAATTCCTTTTTTATTTGCTTCTTTGTACTTCATCATATCTATTAATTTTTTAGCAGCTGTTAAGCCTATTTTTGTTGTATCTTGTTGTATTGTTGTTAGAGCTGGGCAATAGTGTTTTGAAAAAGGTAGATCATCAACACCAATTACACTAACATCTTCTGGTACCTTAACACCGTTATCTTGTAAAGCTTTAATAAATCCCATAGCCACTTGATCTGAAACAACAAAGACAGCTTTTGAATAATTAGGTTGTTTTAAAAATAGTTCACCTGATTTATAGCCATCTTCAAATGAATACGTATTAGCTTGAATGACTTCATTTTCTCGGATTGGCAAATTGTATTCATTCATTTGCTTTCTAAAGCCCTCTTGTCTTTCTCTTGCGGCTAATGAGTAGTGATGCCCGGCAATATGTGCTATGTGTCTAAATCCTTTCTCATAAAAGAATTTAACCGCTTTTTGTCCAGCATTAATGTTATCACTTATAACAGTGTATAAATTATCAAAATAGATGTCCGTCGTTACGCATGCAACATCAGAATCAATTAATTCTTTTAAGTAAGGATTATCTGGTACACTCGTAACAATAAAAACACCTTTGATGTTTTTTTGTTGGCAAAATTCGTAATAGCTAAGTTTTCTATTTCCTAAATTGCTGATAACAAAGGTGATTTCATATCCATTTGACTCAACATATTCTTTGAATTTTTGTAAAATACTTGAGAAAAAATTGTGTTCAAGTCCAATTCCTAAGTTTTCTGAATAGACTATACCAATGCTAAAAGATTTTTTTGTTTTTAGTTTGGCGGCGTTAGCGTTGGGAAAATAACGAACTTTATCAGCATATTTTTTTATTCTTTCACGCATTTTTTTACTGATTCCTGGTGCATCATTTAATGCTTTTGAGACTGTACTTGGTGCAACTTCAAGTTCTTCTGCTATATCATAAATTGTTTTTTTCATACCAATCTCCTATGTTCCCAATATAAATAGTTCAATACCTAATGTTTTATCTATCTGTCCTGTTTTAATTTTATAATCGATGTCTTCTAGTGTGATTAAGTGTTTCCTAACAATGGTTTCATCAACGCTTCTTGCGTTTTTCATTATATAATACGTACGGCCACTAGATGCATTAAAATAATCAGCGATGTCCCCTTTGTCTTTTCCCTGTCGCAATAATGTTTTGGTGTGTAAAATTTCTAAATATTTATTCACTAAAATACCTAGAATTCTTAAAGGATCTTCACTATGCATAATTAAATCATTATATATCTCTAATGCTTTAGATCTATTATTATCCAAGACGTTATTTGTAATTTCATACACATTATCTTCGACATTCTTAGTAATAACCAGTTTAACGGTGTGTAAATCTACAACCGACATATCACCTGCATATAACACTAATTTTGTTGTTTCATTAACCAACACTTCTGTATCATTTTCAACACGATTTAATAATTCGTTTAGTGCTTTGGGCTCAATTTTAATGTTGTGTTTACCTAGTTGTCTTTGTACCCATCCACGTAAATCTTGTTGTTTGAGTGGTTCACAGTGTTCAACAGTGGCGTGTTCTTTGATTAATTTTGTTAACTTCTTACGGTTATCTAATTTATCATATGGTGCTTGAATAATTAAAATAGATTCGTTAACGGGGTTTTTAATATATCGTTTAAACGCCTCTAAATTATGATTGGGCGCTTTTTTAGGAGTGGTTGTGTTTGCTAAAAAATAGACGTTTTTAACAATAATAGCCTTTTTATCAGCCATAAATGGAATCGTTGAGGCATCGTTAATCGCAGATTCTATATTCGTCTCTTCTGCATCATAGGTTGTTGTGTTGTATTCATTGATGTCATATTTCTTTAACAAGTTTTTAGTTTTTGATTTAATAATGTAAAAGTCTTCACCATAAAATACATAAATTTTTTCTGACATAAAGACACCTCTTTTCTTTTATTATTTTACCACAAACAATTAAAAAAATCATTAACTATCTTTCTGGTGGATAATACGTTTGTATAATTGTTCGACCAAAAAAACGCCATTTAATTGTTCCGAGTTGGTCTGTTCTTAAAACTTGAATATCGTTTTTTTTAAATCGATTGATTGTTTGGGAACTTGGGTGGTTAAATTTATTAAATCTTTTTGCTATAATTATAGCTGTTTTTGGGTTCAATGCAGAAATAAATTCCTGTGTTGAACTCGTATAACTACCATGATGTGGTACTTTTAATATATCAATATCAATTTTATATTTTTGAATGAACTCTTGTTCTTTTTTTATTTCTATATCGCCTGTAAATAGCATATGGTAGTTATTAATGAATAAACTTAACACGATTGAATTGTTATTTTCATTGCCATAATCATATAATAACTCATAAATATAAAATGATAATGAACCACACTTGATTAATTGATTTTCATATGGCTTTACAGATTGATTTGTGATTAAATTAGAGACTTTAAAATTTGATAAGATATCTTTTAATTCACCGCTATGATCTCGATGTGAATGTGATATTATAACATAGTCTAATCGTTTAATATTTTTAGATAACAGATAGTTTATAACACCGTTATAATCATCTTTATCACCTGTATCAATTAATATATTACACTGATTAAACTTATCTGAAATGAATGTACTATCCCCTGAAACATCAAAAAATATAACTTTCTTAA
Source organism: Candidatus Izemoplasma sp. (assembly GCA_021736205.1). Lineage (GTDB taxonomy): Bacteria > Bacillota_I > Bacilli_A > Izemoplasmatales > Izemoplasmataceae > JAIPGF01. Next base: position 8,612 of record JAIPGF010000027.1, on the reverse strand, counting down.
TTGGGTTTATATAACGAGATAATGAGATAAGAAAAATAACTAAAAAAACCAAGGATATTGTTTTCAATCTTTTTTTAATTGTTTCTAAGGAAACCATCAGATAAAAAATCAAACAATAATATAATATGATAAGTAATGGATGAGAAAATGATAGTTGTATAATGCCTACATTAATCAGACTAAAACTATGTATTATCCAATTATAAACTTGGATTATTTGATTATACAAACTATCAAATATCGGAAATAAAAAGGTTACATATGCAAGTGGTAATACACAATAAGTCATCAATAAAATAAATAAGACATTTAGAGGAACTGTTACTATATTTATCTGATGAGTGATTGAAACAACAAGTGGAACCGACCATAAAAAACAGATAAAACTAATCAGATAAAGTTGTATTAATTGAGTTTTTTTGTGTAATATTTGATGACTGAGTAAAATTATAACTGTCATTAAAAAACTCAATTTAAAGCCAACACTATAAATAAAGAAGGGATTTATAAGGAGTAATATAATAAAGATGATTGCTACTAAATCAAGTGTGGAAAATTCCCACTTATAGTGTTTATTTAAAAGAGATAAAAAATAAAGTGATGCAGCTCTGGTAATACTTGGTGTAAAATTGGTTAAGAATAAATACAATAGTAATACTATCATAATAATAACCTGAGTTGTTCTTGAAGGTATTGATAATCGATCAGAAATTTTCATAATTGCTAAGACTAAAATCCCTATATGTAAGCCACTAACAGCAAACAAGTGACTTATACCTAATTCACTAATATTATCTTTTGTTATTTCGGATAAATGCGTATCATCAGCTAGAATAAAGACTTTTATATATGATTTTGAATGTGGCATATATCTTTCTATATACTGGGTTACTAAATACCGAAGGTTACCAAATGTAAATGTGTGGTTTTCTTTTACAATATCATCTACTGTTAGTTGTTTATAAATCTGTTTTGATTTTAAATATGCATTATAATTGAATGTATTAGGAATCGTATTTTTTGAAGGTGTATTCAAAGAGCCTGATATATGTACTATATCTCCAGGTTTTAAGGAGATTGCTTCTGAGTAAAAACACTGGATTTTCTTATTATTATATTTTCCAACAAACGTGGTGTATTCTGTTGTATTTATCACTTGTAAAACTGTTATTTTTTTGTCTTCTATATAGGTATCAACGGGAACACTTACAAAGCTTGTTCTAATTGAATATAGTACTATTATCATAACACCAACATAAAGCAATAGGCGTTGTTTCTTAAACAAAAAATAACTCAAAGGTATAAAAACTATGATATACCAGTAATTGTTAATTGTTAATAGGTAAGTTGCTAGATAAATCCCCAGGTATATCAGATGATGTTTAAGTGTAAATAAGGTTCTTAATTTTTTCAAATGTGACATCTCCGATACCACTGACATTCATAATGTCCTCAATTGATTCATAATTACCATTTTTTAATCTGTAGGCGATAATATCTTCTGCGATTACTCGTCCGATTCCAGGGAGTGTATCTAATAATTCAACATCGGCTGTATTGATATTTATTTTGTTGGATTCTATCAAATCAGAACTAGAATCATCAGATTGTTTGACATCATTTTCTGTTGGAATATAGATGACTTGTTGGTCATGTAATGCTGCACTTAAGTTAATATTACGTAAATAGGCATCAGATGTAAGTCCTCCAGCTAAGTTTATGACTTGAAAGAGCCTTAAGTGTTCTTCAACTTTGTAGACACCAGGGTGCTTAATTTGACCTTTCAAATCGACATATATAAATGTGACTTCAACTTTTCTATTTTCTTTACGTTCTGGGATAAAAGATTCTGTTGGTTCGCCTGGTTTTAAAAAACTTGTAATACTTAAACTAATTAACACTAAAATAATTATTAATGGGTAGTAATTTTTTAAAATTTTTAAAAACATTGAATCACCTCATATAAATAGTAAGTATAAGGTTAAATATTTTCTTTTTTTTAATTGAAATCTTATGTATAATAGATATCGAGGTAATAAAATGAAAAATAATAGTGTCTATCATTTCAAACATATCGTTAAAAATATTAAATCATATGGTTGGTTAATTAGTGTACTATTAATCTATTTGATTTATTTTTTAATCATTCACCCAATGAGTGAAATATGTATTGTCAAAATTATAACTGGGCTTCCATGTCCTTTTTGTGGGATAACACGCGCATCACTACACTTATTAACTTTTCAGTTTGCAGGAGCCTTTTATTATCATCCGTTAGTATTTTTATTACCTTTTGTGGTATTAATTGTCAGTTTGAGACATATTCATGTGTTCAATAAACTTTATTTTTCAAAATCATTTTGGGGCATATTACTGATACTATTAATCGGTGTGTATATTTTAAGAATGTTACTTTATTTTCCAAGTCAAAGTCCAATGGACTATTATTATCAGTCTTATATTTATAAAATTTTTATGACATATTAAGAAAGGAATTCATATGAAAAAGAGTTATTTAGAAATCAAATTAAGAGCAAAAAAACGTATGCGAGGTAAGTTCTCTGATCCCTTTGTTATTGTGATTGTTGGTGGTGGTATTTATACGATTATCAATAGTTTTTTAGCACGATTTTACCCCCGGTTACCACAAGATTACATCTTTATAATTAGTCCGATTGTTGGGTTAATCACATCTGTTTTAGGAATGTATATTGTTAAAGCACGTCTCATTCCTTATTTATATGGGAAAGTTGGAGTCAAATTTAAAGAACTCTTTAAATTTGAAGAAGATTTAAAACATTTCTTTGTCTTTCCTGTATTGAAAAAAATCTTATACTTTTCTGCGGGACTCATTGTTACATTACCACTTTATCCTCTAATGAATAATTTACGTAATGCAACATCTGACGTCGAGATGGAAAGTATCATAACAAACTTTCTAGAACAAGATTTATCGCTCTTTATCCAAAATGGATTACTCTATCTTGCTTTATCGTTATTTATAGCATTGATTCTTGTTAAATTTACATTATTTCCCTACATTGTCATTGATCAACAAGTTTCATGGAAACAAGCATTAAAGAAATCCTGGCATTATACAGCTGGAAACTACTTTAGAGTATTATTTTTCCCCTTTGCTTTTTTAGGATGGTTTTTGCTAGGTATTATTACCTGTGGTCTTGGATTCTTTTACGCGATTCCCTACTATGAAGTAAGTCGCGGTTATCTATATTTAAGCATTAAAGAAGAAAAAGGTGATGGTGGTGAGTTGGTATTTGATACAGATACGGATCAGGTAATCACTAACTCAGAGGATGATCCACTTGCCAGTTTTAACAGTGAGTTTTAAGTATAAATAAAAGAAAAGATGATTTTTTCATCTTTTTTTATTTTTTTTTGAGAAAAAGCAAAAAATCTTTTGTATATATAAATGAAAGGTATTGATTGACTATCGCAACTCACAAGCTATAATATACATAAGTAGGTGATAGTATGAATGACAAGCAAACCAACGAAGACAACAAAATAATTGCACACATTTTAGACGGTAAAAAGGATCATTTTTCTGTTTTAATGGATAAATATCATAATGAAATATTTAAATATGTTTATAATCTTGTATATGATTATGAAACAACTGAAGATTTATTACAAGAAATCTTTTTTAAAGTATTTAAAAATATTGATAAGTTCGACTCAGAAAAAGCATCTTTTCGTACTTGGCTCTATCGTATTGCCAACTATCATACTATGAATTATTTTAATAGTAAAAAATATAAGCATCAAACAAAAGAAAGTGCCTACATCAAAGATACGTTTGAATCAGGTGATAATGTCGAAGAAGCCGCAATAAAAGAAGAACGCATATCACAGATAGTAAAACAAATTAGGACGTTATTAAAACCAAAACATCAAAAGATAATGTTTTTACATTTCTTTAGTGGTTTAACTGTTAAAGAGATTTCAGAAACGACTGGTATTCCTGATAAGACAATTTACAAAGCAGTCAAATCAAGTATCAAAAAAATAAAAAAGGAGGTTGAAATTAATGAAGAACTATAACAGAGATATCAACAATGAAAGAATGTCACAAAGTAAGCAACGTGTTATGCGTTCAGTTATGAACAAAATACATGAAGAAAAACCAAGTTTCTTAGAACAAATTAAAGCAGTATTTAGTTCGAAGTTAATGACAGCTTTATCCCTTAGTTTAGGAGTCTTAGTTCTTGTGTTTGTCGTCAATTTTACGATTGGAACACCAGCTGATAACACACCTAGAACCTTAAGTGCTTATGAATCAGATAGAATTGCTGAATTATCGTATATATCTGCTAATTTATTTACTTCAACAACAGAACTTAATAATACGTCTAATCTTATTAGATTAAACACTACTGACACAACATCACTAGAAGATAATTTAGATGAGTTTAACACTTACTTCGATATGTTAAAGGTCTTTTTAAATGATGATGGTTTAGAAAATTCTGTCACAGTTGAAACACTTGAAGATAGTGACTATGATTATAAATTAGCCTTTAATGTCAATGATCAACCATATGAATTCTACATTACTATTCAAGAAGATGATTCCATCATTGGAACATTAATTATCAATGAGTTATCACTTGATGTAACAGGTAAAATTGAAAGTGAAAATACTGAAGAAAAAATTAAATTACAAGCACAAAACAACAATAATTATGTATCAATTGAATATAAATTTGAACAAGACCAAGAACAAGAAACAAAAAAAGACTTTTCTATTGAATCAAATATTAATGGTATTATTTCAACTAAAACAATTATTATAACAAAGGACACAAGCGAGCAAAAAATTGAAATTTTAGATAATAATAATTATTATGAACTTAAAAAAGAAATAGAAAATATTAATGAAGTATTTAAATTAAATTATGAAGTTCAAGGAAAAAGAGGTCAGGCAGTTATTAATGAATTATTAGATGGTGAAGGTAATATAACTTATTCTTATCGCATTAAAGAAGGTAATGTCGAAAAAGAAATAGAAACGAACCGCCCTAATCACTCGTATAATAGATCAAATGAACAAGATACAGATGATAACAGTTCAAACATTCCTGCAGATCCAAACATACCAGATGTTCCAGAAAATCCTGGCAATAATAACAATCTACCACACAATCAAGATGATGACCCAGGAAGTAGTAATAAGCAATCTAATACAAAAAATATAATCTATCAAAAAAAATTAGTTTAAAATGAGAATTCTACATAGTTTTCTTGTATATATTTATAAAGGAGATGAACGACAATGAAAAAATTATTTATTTTAGTAACAGCAGTTCTATTTACTTTAGGACTTAGCGCTTGCTCAGCTGCAAGCAATATTGATGAAGATTTAAACGCAACAAGCTTAAACTCTTCTGAATCACTAGCTACATTATCTTATCTTTCAAGTGGGCTATTAGATATGGAAATATCTACTGATACATCTGCTTCTAATGTAACGTTCTTAGCAGGGAATGGGTTCACGACAGAAATTGAAACTGAACTAGATGACGTTAATAAATACATTGATCAATTAAAAGTATTTATTGAAGGTGGAACAGACTCATTCGCAAATATTACCGAAAGTGATAGTGACCGCCCAGAATATGATTCTATGATTACCTTCACAGTTAACGAAGAAACATATGTGATATATTATAGTGTTGATGCCAATAATACCGTAACTGGTAGTGCTATTACTGCTGGTGTTATTACAGGAATTATTGTAATTAATGATGTTGAGTATGAACTAGAAGCTGTCAATACCCTTCAAGACAAAGATGAGTTTAAAGAAGAATCAGAAACTCCAGAAGACGAAGAAGTTGACACTGAAGATGAAGTAGATACTGAAGATGAAGTAGATACTGAAGATGACGATGACGATGCAGTTCTTGACGGTGAAGAAACTGAAGAGAAAATGGTCTTAATCGCTCGTAATGGTGAAGATTACATTGAAGTTGATTATAAAATTGAAACAGATGGTGAAGAAACTGAGAAAAAATTCTACCTTGAAAGTTCAATAAATGGTGAATTTAAAGAAATTCAAATGAAAATATCACAAGAAGATGGCGGACATAAAGTTACAATTATTGAAAATGATGACAAACTAATGTTTATTGCTGGTGACGATAATGAAGATGGCAAAACAATGTATATTCTTAATTATGATGTAAATGGTGTTAAAGGCCAAGTCAAAATTAAAGTCTCAGTTGATGAAAATGGAGAAGAATTATACGAATATCAAATCATTGAAAAAGGTAAAAATAAAGATGTTCAAAGAGGTCGCCCTAATAGACGAAGCGACGATGATGATTCTGAAGATGAAACAGAAGATGATTCAAACAACAATGAAGATGGAAAACCAGATGATACACCAGCTGATGACAATGACCAAGATGACGTATAATAAATAAAAAAAGACAACTATTGGTTGTCTTTTTTTTGACTATTTTTGTTTTTGACACACAATTATAAACCGTTCTTCTGTTGTTTCTTTTGTCATCATTGTTAAATTGTTATCTTGGAGTAACTTTTTATACTGTTTAAACGGATACGTTTGTTGAATATGAGTTTCTGTTTGATTGTTAATTTGAACTTTGTGCTCAATTCTGTTAGGTTTTTTTGTTTTTTCAACAGACCATAAAAAAGACGTATTATCTAAAGCAATAGTTTCTTTATGCCCTGTCAGTTCTTTTAAATAACTAGGTTTTAAACAATCAAATACAAAGATTGATTCAGACGTCATAGCGGTAGAAATATAGTTTAAAGCAGTAGAAATTTCTGTTGTTGTTGTTAAATAATTAATAACGTCTGATGACATGGTTATAATATCGTAAGTATCAGGAATTGGATCTAGTATATCGTGTAATAAAAAACGTATTTTAACATGCTCTCCAACAGCTTTATTGCTTGCTATTTCTAACATACTTTGTGAAATATCAGTTGCGGTGACAGAGTAGTTATGTTTTGCTAGTTTAATGGCAAGTGGACCAGTTCCTGTTCCTAAATCTAACACACGTTTATTATTAGAATATGTTTGTATAAGTGTTAAGTATGTATCATATAGATCATCATCTATAAAATAATCATACACTTTTGATAGTTCTTGATAAATCATAAGTTTTTTTGATTGACTTTAGGAATATCAATAAACATTTTTTCTAAATTGTAGTATTCACGATTTTCTTCTTTAAAAACATTAATGATAATGTCACCTGTATCAATTAAAACCCAGCTATCTGAATTCTTACCCTCTACTGTTAGTTTAGAATCATCATCTTTTAAATCTTTTGTGATGTTTCTTGTTGCTGCGTTTAATTGACGATTACTCGTCGCAGATGAAATAATAAAGTAATCATAAAATGGGGAACGATCTTTCATATCGTATACATAGATGTCTTTTAAATTTAAGGTGTCTAGATTATCGATTATCATTTTTAGTTTATCCATTGAATCCTCCAATTTTCGTTTGTAGTAATCTCTGGCTTCATAAGCAATTTTAGGAATATGATGATTCTTCTCTTCAAATAGATTAATTGAATCATTTATAGCTGTGTAAACTGCTTTATCAATTGATTCTTTTAGTATTTCTCTGACTTCTTTGCATGACTCATAGCTTCTGTTGGGTTCTGTATAATCACTAATAAAGATAACTTTTTCAAGTAGTGACATGTTTGGTTTTCCTACCGTATGATGCATAATAGCTTGCAGTATTTCATCATCTGTAATCCCATATTTTTCTTGAATAACAATTGGGGCAGAAAAGGCATGTAGAATGTTTTCATTATAGTTCTTCAAGATATAATTTGCATTATCATAATGTTCTTTGATGATTTTTTCATTCTGTTTTTTTGAATAGTATTTCGTATAATCGTGTAGTAACGCTATAAGTTCTATTTTCTTTATATCTAAATCATATTTTTTTCCAAGTTTTTTTGCTTGTTCTAATACACCAAATATATGTCCTAAACGGTCTGGCTTATCTTGATATAATTCTTTTAAATCTTGAATTATTTGTTCCTTCATTAGATAAGTGCCTTTCGAACATAAGGGATTGTTTTCTTCGAGACATATACATCAATTTGTGCCTTCCCTGTAATTGTTATAAATCCGACACTCGGCAAAACAATATCTTTTTTATGCGGACCTTTCAAGGTAAAACGTGTACGTTTGAGTGGTAGATTATCATCGTTTTTAAAGGGCGGTGTGAGTAACTCTTTAATACGATTTTTTTGTAAATCATCTGCCTTCTCTAATTTCGTGCGATGAATTTTGAGTGCTTGGCTTGCATATACAATAAACGACGTTTTATCGCCTTGTAAGAAATCAATGCGTGCCAGACCACCTAAAAACAACGATTGTTTTGGATTAAGCTGATATACTTTAGGCTTAATTTCTTTTTTAGGGGTGATTGTTTTAATCGCTTCTTGTGAAAGACTATGCATTATTTGGTGATCATTAATTAAGCCTGGTGTGTCATAAATAAAACTATCATTAAAAGGAATTTTAATAAAATCTAATGTTGTGCCTGGTACTTGACTTACTGTGATAACATCATCTTTACTATTGGCATATGATTTTAA
>JAIPGF010000026.1 GCA_021736205.1 Candidatus Izemoplasma sp. | reverse complement strand
AATTTTGAATGATTTTTGAGTAACTTTGGTTTATAATAGACATTGGGTAAGCTCCTTTATAATATTTGGTTGGTACTTTTATTATATCGAAGGGCTTATCCTTTTTTAATACTTTTCCAAAACTATTTTACACTATCGATATTTAAAGAACTCTTATAAAAGAGTTCTTTTTTTTGTATAATAGAGTTATAGATGAAATTAGGTGTGTTATATGAATAATAATATTAAAAGAAATATTTGGGTAGTTTTAATTATATTAGTAGCCATTGGATTTAGAGTAGGATTCGAAGTAGCTATCAATTTACTTCGTTTTGGATTACCTAATACACAAATATTTACCTACTTTTTACGGTATCTAGTTGTTGTTATATCTATTATTATTTGGATTAGAATTGCTACTAGAACACACTATCATAATACAAAACTAATATGGCTTTTAGCTTTAGTTATAGATCCGTTTACTGGATTGTTTTTATTTTTGACATTTGGTCGTGATTATAAAGAAAGTAACCGATATAAAAATCATCCTTTAATTAAAAAAGGGGTGTACTTAACTCAAGAAGATAAAACTGACTTTCATACACCAGAATTATCTTATATTGACGATGAAATAACCGATATTTACAAAACTGCTTATAATATGACAAATCATAGTGTCTTTAAAGATAATACTTCAGTAGAACTTCTACGAAATGGAGAAGTATTTTTCCCCAGACTAAAAGAAGAATTAAAGATTGCAAACTCGTTTATTTTGTTTCAATTTTTTACAATAAGGACTGATGAGACAGGAAAAGAAATACTTGATTTATTAAAAGAAAAAGTTCAACAGGGTATTGAGGTTAAAGTAATTTATGATGCCATAGGTAGTGTATTTTTAAATAAAAAATATTTAAAGTCGTTAAAAGAGGCAGGTGTTGAAATTAATGCTATAGATCCTGTTTATTTTGGTTTTTTCAATACCAAAGTTAATTATAGAAATCACCGTAAATCAGTCATAATAGATGGAAAAGTTGCCTTCTTAGGGGGAATGAATATTGCAGATGAATACTGGAATAGAACTAAAGGCTATCCGAAATTTAGAGATACACAATTATTAATTAAAGGAAAAGCGATTACCTCTCTTACTGCATTATTCTTTCGCGATTATTATTATATTACTAATGACTTTATCGATGATGATAAATATTATCCCAAAAAAGTTATTAATAAACCAGGGTTAGTTCAATTGATTCCTTCTGGTCCTGAATATGTTAATCCTACGATTCGCAATGTCTATGTGAAGATGATTAATAACGCAAAAAAATCAATAAAAATTATGACACCATATTTGGTATTAGATGAAGAGTTGCGAACATCACTAATTATTGCTTCTAGAAGTGATGTAAACGTTGAAATAATTTTACCTGGTGTACCGGATAAAAAATGGATTTATTTCATCACAAACTCTAATATTAGCACACTGATTGATAAAAATATTAAAATATATAAATACAAAGACACTTTCACACATGCAAAGGTTTTGATTATAGATGATCGTCTGGCATCATGTGGAACGTATAACTTGGATAATAGAAGTGCTCATATTAATTTCGAAGCAACTTTACTGCTTTATAAAGAAGGTGTACAATCACTTGTAAACGATTTTGAAAATGATTTAAAAAATTGTCACTTAGTGGATTATGAAAAATGGAAAAACCGAAGTATTTTTATTAGATTAACAGAAGCATTATTTAATATATTAACTCCTTTGGCCTAAATGATTTGGCTTAAAGGCAAAAACTTGATATAATGATAAGTAGGTGATATTAATGAAAAAGTTAAAACGAAAACCACGAGTTGAGCAAATTGTAGACGACAAATCTAAACTGGAAAAGAAATTTGAAGAAAAAGGCAAGAAAATTGGTCGAGAAACCGGTAAAATTGTTCAAGAAAGTATCAATACAGTAAAAAAAGCAAAAAGTGACTTTACTAAAAGCAGCAAAGTGAAAAAAATAAAAAGCAAAGTAAGAACAAATATTAATAAAGCATTTAAGAAAGTGAAAAAACAAGAAAAAAGTGATTCAAATGAATCTGAATAAAGTTAACCAGATTTCGACAAAAGCTGGTGACCAAGGAAAAAGTAAAAACTATTCAAATGAATCTTTTTTTAAATCAGATTATTTATTTGAAGCAATGGGCACCATAGATGAACTATCGAGCTTTTTGGGATTATCGTATCATTATGTTGAACTGGAAAACAGACAGGCAATTACAACTATTCAACAAACATTACAAAACATAATGAGTTTAATCGCATCAACAAAAAAAGAACAATTTGCTCAATTAACTCAAATTAGTGAAAAAGATATAGCAGACTTAGAGCGGATTGAACAATCTTTATTGGATAAAAATCCCCTTTCAAGAGGATTTGTTTTACCGGGATCTTCGGGTACTAAAGCAGCCGCATATTTAGATGTCTCAAGAGCCTTAGCTAGACGTGCAGAACGACGTATTGTTGCATATGTTAATCATACTTCTAGAGATAATTTAGACAACATCATGAAATATATAAATAGATTGAGTGATTTGCTTTTTATTATGGCAAGAAACTCATGATAATTGGAGGAGATTATTTTGAATAAAGATATTGGATTAGTAACGTGCTCAAATTCTTGCATTGATTATTTTGTTCATGACTACGACATACGTGTTTTTCGATCAACGTTATATCTTGATGACGAAGAGTATCTAGATTATACCGAGATAAAAACGGATGAGTTTTATGAAAGACTTGAAAACAACCCTGAACTTTTCCCAAGAAGTAGTTATTACCCACTTGGTAAAATGATTGAAACATATGAAAATTTAAAAAAAGAAGGATACAAAAAAATACTTGTTGTTACAATTTCAAAAGAGATGAGTGGTATATATAATGCTGCTCAGTTAGCCGCTGCTAATGTTGAAGGAGTAGAGGTACATGTATTTGATTCTAAATCTGTCAGTTATCCTGAAGCCAAAATGGTATTACGTGCCGCTGAAATGATTGAAGAAGGCAAAGGATTAGATGAAATCTTAAATGAACTTGCACATATTAGAACTAACAATAAAACCTATTTTGCAGTTAAAACTTTAGATTATTTAGTTAAAAACGGTCGTTTATCTAGTACAAGTGGCTTTATTGGTAAACACTTAAAAATTAAGCCGCTACTTACTATAGATAAATATGGAGAAATTAAAACTGTAGAAAAAATTCGCACTTTCAAAAAAGCGTTAGACAAAGTAGTATTTAAGTTTCTTGAAGAAACCGAGGGAAGAGAAGTAGAAGCATATATTATGCATGCTAACAACTATGAATCTAGAGATTATATTGAACAAAAGATTTTAAAAGCAAGACCGGATATTAAAGAAGTTATATCATTACCTTTAACACCAGTTATTGGAGCTCACTCAGGACCGAAAGCTATAGGACTTGGGTATTATATTAAGGACTAAAAAAAACACTTTTACATTTTTGTAAAAGTGTTTTTTTTATTTATAAAAAGCAGTTCTAAATAAATCTAAATAAACATTAACATTTTCGCTTAATTCATCACAATTCTCATCATTCAATTTAAAATCGTGAGAATCAGACCAATCGTTTATAACACGAGTGATGGTCCATTTAATCACATCTAATGAGTTATTAACATCGATGCGTTCATTAAATAAAAAGTAATCAATTTTTTGAAAAAGTTTTCGAAATGCTTTTGATTGATATTGTTCAACATCTATTCTTGTTTTTTTCAAAATTTGATCATCAGTTACTAAACGATTATTCGCAAGTAAGTTCGAAAGTTTCTCATTACTTCTAAAAATTTCTATGTATGCGTATGTTGCATCTTCAAGTCTACTTAATAAGTCTTGATCAGCAAAATTGACTGTTTCAACAATGTGATTGAATATATAATCAAGAACCTTTGAATACACAGTTAAATACAGTTGTTTCTTATTACCATAGTAATGAAACAATAGTCCCTTAGATACCCCGGCAGAACGAACTATTTGGTTTGTTGAAGCCTTTTTGTAGCCTTTTTTTGAAAATTCATTAAAACTTGCTTCTAAAATTTTACTCTTTCGGCTGTCATTATCTATTAATAAACTCATTTTACCATCCTTTCATATACTAATTTTATAATATCATTATTTTGACCACTAGTCAAAGTGTTTTGCTTATAATGAAACATGTGGTATTATAAAAGTAATAAGGAGTGATAAGATGAGTGTGTATGATTATGAAGTAGAATCAATGTCAGACCATAAAATACTACTAGAAAAATATAAGGGAAAAGTTTTACTAATTGTTAATACGGCTAGTAAATGTGGTTACACACCACAGTTTGATAGCCTTCAAGGATTATATGAGTCTTATAACGATGAGGGATTTGAAATTTTAGGATTTCCATGTAATCAATTTTTACATCAAGATCCTGAAAACAATGAAAAAATCCTTGAGTTTTGTCAAGTTAATTATGGTGTCTCGTTCCCTATGTTTAAGAAATTAAAAGTAAAAGGGAAAGATATTCATCCATTATTTGACTATTTAGTTAATAATTCTCCAGATTATACAGGTAAAAAGGTTAAATGGAATTTTGAGAAATTTTTAATTGATTCTGCCGGAAATATTATTAAAAGGTATCGTTCCAAAGTTGTCCCTGAGGATATAGAAAAAGATATAAAAAAATTATTAACTTAATTATAAAATAATGTATATTAGTTTGATATTTGGTAACTTTTGTTATATAATTTAATTGTAGCAGAGATGCTACAACTTATCCCTTACATAGCATGGTGAATATAACAAATATTCACACATCCCCTTCCTAAGAGCCGCCGAGAGGCGGTTCTTTCCTTTTTTTAGGGGTATTTTTATTAACGATAAATAAATTCTATGGTATAATTTAATAGGTGATATTATGCAGAGAATTAATGGTAATGATTTATATAACATGTTTACTTACGGAGCAACTTATTTAGTTAAAGAAAGAAAGCATTTAAATGAAATTAATGTGTTTCCTGTCGCTGACGGTGACACAGGGAATAATCTTGTTCACACGATACAAACTATTCTAAGAGAAAGTGATGTTGATGAATCTTTTTATAAGACACTTGACTCGATTAGTGAGTCTGCCTTAATTGGTGCTCGTGGTAATAGCGGTATTATTTTTGCCCAGTTCGTTAACGGATTACGGATTCATTCTAAAGAAAAAGATGATATTACAGTTTCTGAATTTTCCACTATGGTTGAAAAAAGTTCAATTGAAACAAAATTATCTATTTCTAATCCTACTGAAGGAACTATGTTAACAATTATCCATGAATTTTCCACTTTCTTAAAAGAAGAAGTAGATCATTCATTACCTTTAGTTGATATTTTTTCTAAAGCTTATCATTATTTGGAAGGTGTTTTAGAAAAAACAAAAGATATGTTAGGTGTATTGAAAAAGGCAAATGTAGTAGATAGCGGAGCAAAAGGATTTTTACTATTTGTTAGAGGGATATTTAGTTACTTTAACAAAGATGATCTAGACGTAACTAAATATGAAAATCTTACGATTGAAGATAGCCATATTCATCAAGATGAGCCTGAATATAGATATTGTACAGAAGGACTTTTAGAAAATTGCAAAATCTCTAAAGCTGATTTAAAAGATATTCTTCAAGTATATGGAGATAGTATTGTTGTTTTAGAAGGAAAAAAATCAATACGCATTCATATTCACACAAACAGACCTGAAAACATGTTTCATGAGTTAAGTAAAATAGGTCATATTGTATCACAAAAAGTAGATGATATGACAATGGACATCAAATTAAAACAGTCCAATTCAAGCCGTGTTTTAGTAACTGATTCAATTGCGGATATTCCACAAAAAATTATTGATGAAAATAACGTTGTAGTCATTCCGTTAAACATTTCCTATAAAGATGTTAATTATTATGATAAATTAACAATTAGCAACCAAATTCTTTTCAATAAACTAATTGATTATTCCGATTACCCAACCACTTCAGTACCATCTATGAAATATATAGATAATCTATTTTTGAAATTGTTACTTTATTTTAAAGAGATTCTGGTAATAACTGTTGCTTCTGAATTAAGTGGAACACACAATGTGATAAAGAAAGAAGCTGAAAAATTACAAAAGAACGGTAAAAGTATATACGTTGTAGATTCCTTGAATAATAGTGCCACTCAAGGTCTACTAGTTAATAAAGCCATAGATTTAATGAAAAATGATTTAAAACTAAAGGATATTAAAGAAAAACTAGATGACATAAAAGCGAGAACTAGAATTCTTGTTTGCTTAGATACATTTGAATATGCAACAAGAAGTGGGAGAGTCCCTAAAATCATTGGTAAAATTGGTATGAAATTAGGACTTCGACCAATTATGTCACTAGATGAAAAAGGTAAAGGTGCAGCGTTTGGTTTATCATTCACAAAAAAAGGCATAACAAAACGTATTAAAAAAATTGTTGAGAAGGACTTAAATAAATCAGGAATCGAGGAATATAATATAGTTCATTGTATTAATTTTGATTTGGCAAAAGAATATCAAACAATGTTTAAGAATATAATTGGAAAACAGCCCAAATATATCTCTGATATTTCTACAGCAACAGCAATTCATAGTGGCGTAGGGAGTGTTGCTATTGGATATATAAAACAAAAATAAAAAAATTCACTTATAAGTGAATTTTTTCTTTGATTTTAGAAGGGTGTGTAATAAAAAATAATAAGTTCATCGTAATGAAGACGGTTGAAACAAATACCAAAATATATAGAAAATAATTTGAAAATATTGAATTAATATCTTTTGGGATATATGCAATAAACCAGTAGTTAGCGTTGTAGCCTGCAAAATTTAAAAAATTATCTAAGATTAAAATACCAACTGCTAAAATCATTGATTCTCTAAAAATACGTAATAAAACTGTATAAGTAACTCTATAATTATAAGCGACATAGTAATATAGTGGTACAGCAATGATTAACGAATGGAGAATGAAATAATGATAATATCTAAAGTTTAGGTAAGTATATCCAATAGAAAAAGGAACTAGAAGTGCCATTCCACCTCCGAGTATTCCATAAAAGAAGGCATATTCAAATACACTTTTCTTATTTGTTAATAAAAGAGTAATATTTAATAAAACAGCAAAACTACATATATGTAGCGGAAGACTTAATCTTGGATAAGTCCAATTGTGGATATGATAGGTAATCTCTAATATAATAAAAACAAGCACTAAGATTTTCTTTATAAGATTTTCCTTATCACTTTCTTTTATTTTATCGGAGAATTTGAGTATTGAATAAATAGTAAACATCCCAAAAACCATATAAAAAAAATGGTGTATATTTAATAAATTAACCGCCTTTTCTGGATCTATATCATGTCCGAAGAATTTATTGAATGACATAGACTCACCTCCTCTAACTACAATTATAACATAAAAAAAATAGTTCTCCTTAAAAATTGTTAAAAATTTATTTATAGATATTGACAAATTAAAATAAGTATTATAAAATATAAATGTTAGCAATCAAGGCTAACGAGTGCTAAAATAAAAAAGGAGTGAGATAATGTTTAAATTAACACCTTATGGAACAAAAAGAGATTTAAATCGAGATGTATATGAAGTATTTGATGATTTCTTCAGTTCTAATTATCGTTCAGGATCCTCTTTTAGAGTAGATGTGAAAGAATTAGAAAATGACTATGTTGTAAATGCTGAATTACCTGGTATCGATAAAAATGATGTAAGTGTTAAATACGAAAATGAAAGATTGATTATCAAAGTAGAAACTGAACAAAAAGTTGAAGATGAAAAAGAAGATCCAAAAGAAAAATACTTACATAGAGAAATTAAAAAATTCTCATCTGAACGATCAATCTATTTAGAAGATGTTAATCCAAACAAGTTAACAGCAAAAATGAATAATGGAATTTTAAGTGTGATATTACCAAAAACTGAAGAGAAAATGAATTCATTCTTAGTAGATATCGATTAAATCTCAATTTTAAGCCTTACCCATCAGTGGTAGGGCTTTTTCTTTTTCAAGATTTTTAAAATGTATGATATAATTTATTTAGGAGTGATATTTTGAAAAAAGAAGTCTATATTGGTCTTTCGGTAATTATAGTTATAATTCTAATTATTTTAGTTGCAAATATAATTGAACCAAGCCCTAAAGAAACTACTAATAGTTATTGTGATCGCCATGAAGATTCACTTTTTTGTGATGGAAATGATTATCCAACTGATATAATTGTTCTGTCTCTTTTTAACGATATTATAAACAAACCGCAAACGGCTGAAACTTATTGTAAAGATTATTTTATTGGTAATTTAGAATCTTATTGTCTAAACGATAGTATTTTACCCACAGATTATTATGCTATAATGTCACCCTATGCTATTGAAAAAATAAATAACCAAGAATTTAGAATAAATACAATGTATGATTCTGGAGAAAAAGCATATGAGTTTTATATTTCAATTAAACAAATTGATGAAATATATAAAGTAAGCGGATTTAGTTATAAAGTGAATGGCTTTGTTGATAACTTATACTTATCTGAAGAAAAAGTTACAGACTTCATATCACAAGTACTAACAACCTCTTCAATCGAGTCAAACGATTATTGTGAAACATATTTTATTGATGAAGCACGTCAAGCTTGTCAGGAAGACATTGGATTCATAATTCCAAGTTCTAACTTAACAATAGTTGAAATGCTTATTGAGAGCAATGTTAATGAGTTTATAGTCTATGTGTATAACACAGATCAATCAATCAGTTACCAATTCACTGTTTTATTTGACAATGATCCATATAACGAGCTTTATATAAGAAAAATCAGTTATAGTAAAATAACAGAATAAATTGAAATTTTAGAAATTTTATACTAAAATAAATATTGATATTCTAAACTATGGAGGGGATACTGTGGATGATATCAATGTAATTTTACAAGAGGAAGATATGAGTAAATTAGAATTTTATTTAGACTATGTAGAACTTATAATTGAGATGTTTCGAAAAAGATCATTAGACACAACAGAACTAGAAAAAGAGCGAGATATGATTCTTGAAAGAATAAGTTTATTAGATTAAGTTGAGTTGTCTCAACTTTTTTTATGCCAAAAAAAATTAACTGTATTTTACTACAGTTAATTTACTATTTTAAAAGTGTTTCCTTTAATAAGTAAAAATCCTAATATAAAGCCGCCTAAAGCCCCACCTAAATGGCCTACAATACTAATATTCTGACCTATAAAAGTAAAAAGAATTTGTAACGCAAAAAGAATTATTATTGTTTTACGATCCGATTCAGAT
Organism: Candidatus Izemoplasma sp.; assembly: GCA_021736205.1. GTDB lineage: Bacteria > Bacillota_I > Bacilli_A > Izemoplasmatales > Izemoplasmataceae > JAIPGF01. Next base: position 10,478 of record JAIPGF010000026.1, on the reverse strand, counting down.
ATAAGTTCTTTTTTAAACATAGATACAAAAAATAAAGCACCTAGTGCTGCAAATATGGCTCCACTTGCCCCGACTGTCAATGTGTTAGGATTAAAAATAATAACTAAGTAGCTAGCAAAAAGACCACCGAAAAAATAGATAATCGAATATTTGACACTACCAACCATTCTCTCTAAACTACCACCTAAAGCATAAATACCAATAATCATATTACCAAAGAAATGTTCTATACTTGCATGTAAAAACATACCAGATAATAATCTATAATACTGGCCAGAATACACCAAAGATGACTCAATACCTCCTAATTTTATTAATGTATCAGAAGTAATATATAAATTTGTGCCATTAAAAACTAGTGTAATTAAAAATAATAAAGAGTTAGAAATTAGTAATATCGCTGTTATTGGAGCTCTTTTAAAAAAAGTTTGTAAGCTTCCATACTCTGTAAAAATACTCAATTTATCACCTCAAGAAAATTGCATTCAATATGAATGCAACTTTTTAATTTAATCCCTCTATTTCACATTTATCAGGTTGTACTTCCTTCTTGTCTCTTACATTACAATGTAAACTACTACAAGCGCCACATTTTAAAATTTCAGTATCTTGTGGCTTCTCTGTATTTTTATTTAAAAGGTATGTAGATAGATATAATCCTATGACAACAAGTAGAATTAAGCCTACAACTAAAAAATCTTCCATAATGTCACTCCTTTTCTAATTTAATTATAACAAACTAACTAATATAAACAAAAGAAAAAACAAATATAAATACAATTAATATAATTAGCACTCATTACTTGACACTGCTAAAAATACTTTGTATAATACATAATGGAAATATTTAAGGAGGTATTATTTATGTCAAAAACAAAACAATTTAAAACAGAGTCGAAAAAATTATTAGATCTAATGATTCATTCGATTTATACGCACAAAGAAATCTTTTTGCGTGAACTAATTTCAAACGCGAGTGATGCAATTGATAAGCGTCACTATATTGCTCTTAAAGATAGTGAAAAAGATGCTGAGTATGAAATACTAATTGAGAGGGATGAGGAAAACAGACAGCTTAAGATTACTGACAATGGAATTGGATTAACTGAAGAGGAGTTAATTACTAACTTAGGAACAATTGCTAAAAGTGGAACCAAAGAATTTTTGGATCGTTTAGAAAATAAAGATGCAGAAATAATTGGTCAGTTTGGTGTTGGATTCTATAGTGCTTTCATGGTTGCAGATAAAGTAACTGTTGAAACAAAATCACTTGAATCTGATCAGGCTTACAGATGGGTAAGTGACGGGACAGAAAGCTATACTATTACTGAAATAGAACGAGAGAATATTGGAACAACCATCGTTTTACATTTACGTGAAACAAAAGATGAAGAAGATGAGAAATATGATGAGTTTTTAACTGAAAATAAAATAAAAACATTAGTTAAAAAGTATAGTGATTATGTTCGATATCCGATTAAAATGGATGTAACAAAACATGATTATCCTGAAGATGAGGAAAAAGATCCAATTACTTATACAGAAACAGAAACACTTAATTCTATGATTCCATTGTGGCGTAAAAACAAAAGGGAAATCACTGATGAAGAGTACAATGAGTTTTACAAACATCAATTTGATGATTTTACAGACCCAATGCGTGTCATTCATACAAAAGTTGAAGGATTAATTAAGTACACAAGTCTACTATTTATTCCCAAAAAAGCACCGTTTAATCTTTATAGTGAAAATTATGAAAAAGGATTACAACTATATTCAAAAGGTGTCTTTATCATGGATAAAAACAAGCAACTTATTCCAGACTATTTCCGTTTTGTTAAAGGTCTAGTAGATAGTAGTGACCTGTCACTTAATATTTCACGTGAGATGTTACAAAGTAACAAACAACTAGAAAGAATTGCGAAAAACGTTAAAAAGAAAATTAAATCTGAATTAGAAAAAATGTTGAAATCAGAACGTGAAACATATAACGAATTCTTTGAAACATATGGTGTAAACTTAAAATATGGTATATATGATGGGTTTGGTGTTAATAAAGAATTTCTTCAAGATTTAATTATGTTTAAAACAACTAAATCTGAGGAATATATTACATTTAAAGAATATGTTGATGATATGCCAGACGATCAAGAATTTATATATTATGCTACTGGAAAAAGTAAAGAAGCTATTAATTCACTTCCACAAATGGACTTAATTAAAGAAAAAGATTATCAAGTGCTTCTATTTACAGAAGATATTGATGAATTCATGATTAATATTATGAAAGAGTATGATGAAAAAGAATTCAAATCTATTAACCAAGGTGACTTAGACTTAATGGACGAAAAAGAAGAAGAAGAGTTTGAAACAAAAGAAAAAGAAAGTAAATCTCTTTTAAAATCATTAAAGAAAGCACTCAAAGATAATGTATCAGATGTGAAACTTTCAAAACGCTTGAAAGACAGTCCTGTTTGTCTGATTAGTGGAGAAGGCGTTAGTATGGAGATGGAAAAAGTTCTAAGTAAAATGCCACAAGGTAAAGAGGCGAAAGCACAAAAAATATTGGAAATCAATCCAAACCACGAATTGTTTAAAACATTAGATAAGATTTATAAAGACAATAAAAAAGATGTGCCAAAATATGCAAAACTACTTTATAATCAAGCCTTATTAATTGAGGGACTACCACTTGAAAATCCAAACGAGTTTTCTAAACTTATGACTGAATTAATTATTGAAAAAAATAAAAAATAAAAAATAAAAATCATAAATACCTAAAAGAAATTCCACTATTCGGAATTTCTTTTTTTGCTTATAAACATTGTAGTTGATAATTGCCTACTGTATAATGAATAGTAGATAAAAAGAAGGTGGTTATTTTGCTTAAATTACAGAACGTGTCCAAGTACTACAAATCAAATGATATTGTTGCTATGGGACTCAGAAAAGTATCGTTAGAATTTAAATTAGGTGAATTTATTGGAATTACAGGTGAAAGTGGTAGCGGGAAGTCTACACTGTTAAATGTAATAAGTGGTCTCGATACATATGAAGATGGAGAACTTTATATTAATGGAGAAGAAACTTCTCATTTCACCTTAGAAGATTGGGAGCATTATCGAAGACAATATATTGGATTTGTATTTCAAAACTACAATTTAGTAGATTCTTATACTGTGCTTGAAAATGTGTTAATAGCCTTAACAATTCAAGGTTATGATAAATCAAGAAGAAAAGCTCGTGCTTTAGAATTAATTGAAAGAGTAGGTTTAGCAAGTCATATAAACCATAAAGCTTCAAAACTTAGTGGTGGGCAAAAACAACGTGTCGTAATGGCTAGAGCACTTGCGAAGGATTGCCCAATTATTGTTGCAGACGAACCAACTGGAAATCTAGATACCGGTACTTCTAAGCAAATTATTGATCTTTTAAAAGAAATATCAAAAGACAAACTTGTTATTGTTGTTACACATAATTTTGATGAGATTAAAGAACACGCAACAAGAAAAATAAGATTGTTTGATGGAGAGGTTGCTGAAGATAAACAGATAAAATCTTATTCCGAAGTCACAACAAAAGAATATCAAACAAATTATAATTTATCATTATTTGAATTGACAAAGTTCTCTTTTAGAAACTTAATTAGAACTCCAAGAAGATCGATTTTCACTTTTATTGTAGCACTTTTTATTATGCTTGTTTTCACATTCAGTTTTGGTAGTTTTTCTAAAAATACTGAAGGTGGAGGTAATATTTATGGAAACAATGTGTTTGAAAATGTATCAGATCGTCGGTTAATTGTCACCAAATATGATGCAACACCGTTTGATACAGTTGAATTAACAGAACTTAATAGTATTAATCGAGTTAATTATCTATTGAAACATGATGTCATAATGGATAAAAATATATATAGCTATGATGATCAACGAAACCGAGTTTATTCTGTTTATAATTTAATGAATCCAGCAGATATGTTGAATAAATCTGATTTAGTTTCTGGTCGATTACCAACATCTAAATATGAAGTGGTTGTTGAAGATATTGGTGACTATGCAATTGGAGACAGTATTCAAGTTGGATTTGATGAAGTTATTTGGGGATTAGAAAGTAGTGAAATCCCACCAACAGCGGAGAGGTTTAGTATAGTGGGAATCACTAAACAAATTGTTGTTAATGATTATCGAACACGGTTTTATTTCCACCAATCCTTTTTAAACGCTGAAGAAACGATTAGGGAGGCATATTTAGGACGCCGTTATGAAAATCAATATTTTAATTTTGAAATTGAAGTAACCCCTAAAGATGATTCAGAGCCAGTTACAATACAACTGTATGATATGAATTTTCTAATAGATGATTCATTAGAATCTAATCAAGTTTTGGTGGGGTATCAACAACTCGATCAATTAAGTCAAATGATGTATAAATTACCGTATGAAGAAAATGAAGATTTTTATTTGGATTTAAATATTGATCTAACTGTTACTACTAGTTTTTATGACAACACTCATGCTGTTGAAATCATAGGAGAATACACACAAGATGAATCAAGTGAATATTTTGGAAATGTTATCGCAATGAATCAAACAACATTTGAGTCTTTTGTTGATTTAAGACCTTATCAAATAACGCTTCTAGTAGATGATGCATATGACGGTGAACTTATAATTGATGAGGTTAAAGATGAGGGATATAATGTTATTTATCCAGCAAATATTTTAAATCAATTTAGTGAAATCAGTCAACTTATAAGTACAATATTCTTCGGCTTTCTGATGGTAATTTTACTTATAATAATATACTTTATATCATATGTAATTCTTAAAAATATTCAGCGTTCTAAACGAAAAGACTTTATCATTTTTAGATCCATCGGTGCCAGCAAAAAAGATTTGAATAAAGTTACTATTTTAGAACTGATTTTATTGTTTACTTTTTCATATATTGTTATAATGGCACTATTGTTATTTAATGAATCTTTAGCTAAAACAAGTGTTCCGCAATACTTGAAGTATTATCAATTTAGTACTTACTTTGTTGTTTATAGTATCTTATTAATAATCTCATTATTACTTGGATACCGTTTCAATAAAAAAGTCTTTTCTGATAGTGTAATCACATCATTAACGAAAGAGTAAGGTGATAACATGATTAAACTAAATAAACTTGATAAATATTATAATAAAAACAAAGACAATGAAATACACGTATTAGATGATATTACCTTAAACTTACCTGATAAAGGTCTTGTTGTTTTGCTAGGTCCTTCAGGTAGTGGTAAAACGACCTTGCTGAATGTGCTAGGGGGTCTGGATAAAACAGATTCAGGTTCAATTGAGTTTCAAGATGAAGTGATTAAGAAGTATTCATCAAAAAAATGGGATGTTATTCGTAATAAAAATGTTGGTTATGTTTTTCAAAATTACAATTTATTACATAATTTAAGTGTTTATGATAACATTGCTTTAACACTACATATGCTGGGAATTTATGATGAGGATGAGATTAATAACCGTATTGATTATATTTTAGAGCGCATTGGGATGTCTAATTTCAAACGCCGAAGAGCAACTCAACTTTCGGGAGGACAACAACAACGCGTAGCTATTGCTCGTGCGTTGGCTAAAAATCCACAAGTAATTATTGCGGACGAACCTACAGGTAATCTGGATAGTAAAAACACGCATGATATTATGACGATTATTAAGGGGATATCTCTGAATAAGTTAGTTGTTCTTGTTACACATGAAGAGGATTTAGCTAATGCCTATGCAGATCGTATAATTCGCATTGAAGATGGAAAAATCATTAAGGACAAGACACATAAAAATAAGAGGAACACGTCTGTAAAACATGATACTGATATTTATTTAAAAGATTTAAACAAAAAAACAAATCTAACAGGAGATTACGCTTCTTTAGAAGTTTATTCTGATGAAGAAAAAGATGACCAGATAAACATCCGTCTTATTTCTAAGAATAATACGCTTTATATTGATATTGATAGTCAAGAATATTCTAAAATGCAATTGCTTGAATCAGATAGTGAAATACGGATATATGATAAATCGTATGATGTTGTATCAACAGAAGTTAATGAAACTCCGGAATTCAAGCTCGATTCTGTCATTACTAAAAAGGCACTTGATCCTCATCACAGTGTAATGACGATTAAAGATTCCTTGAAATTAGCGTTTAATCGTATGAAAGATTCAACCGTTATACAGAAAATATTTTATTTAGGATTCGCGCTTGGATCGATTTTAATTGCTATCTCTTTAGCGATGTTATTTGGTATTTTTAGATATGAATCAAGAAACTTTCTAAACGAGCCAAAACAAACTGTCACTATATTAAAAGAGGATAATACATACGAGACATTAAAAAGCCTTGAAGAGACAGATCCCATTGGCTATTTAAGATACATAGATTCCATTAATATCAATGCAGAATTACCGGTCGTATTCCAAACAAATAGTTATCAGAACAGTATTAATGCCAAAGTATTGCACAATACATTTATTGATGGGAAAGTCGTTAATGGACGCATTGGTGAATCACCAAACGAAGTTTTAATATCGACTGCGCTTGCTGATAGGTGGCTTGAATTAAGAAACTTTAAGTTTTCAGGAGTTACTTCTTATGAGTCATTATTAGAAATTAATTTACTTACTGATTTGATTGGTGTTAATGAACAAATCGAGTATACAATCGATATTGTTGGAATTGTTGAAAGTGAAAATCCAGTTATTTATGCGGATGAGACATTAATTTTCACAATTGATTCAAAAATTGGTGTTATTGAATTATTTGAAGATGATATAACGTTAAATTATGGAACATTACCTGGCAATGAAAACAAATCAATCGTATTAGATGGCTCTCACTTAGTAGATCCTATTGAGAATAATGAGTTACTTGTTTATCAAGAAATCATATCACCAACAGGTACTTTTTTAACAGAAAATGAAAATGTTCCCAAGTTTCTTATGTCACTTGACACATTAAAATCACTTTATTTTAGTTTAAATTATGGAGATTATTATTCAACAATCTCCTATATTACAAATGATATAACGCAGTCAAAGGAAATTTTAAACGAGTATGTGACTGATGACAATAATCTACCAACAAGTACATATGAAGAAGCACTAAACGATTATCGAGACAATCGATTACAACAATCTAGAGCAGTTATTATCTTTGCAGCTGTGACCCTCGGGGCAAGTGCAATTGCGTATTTCTTTACGATTCGTTCAAGTCTAATGAATAGAATTTATGAAATTAGTGTATATAGAGCACTTGGCATTAGTAAATTAGATATTCATAAAATTTTCACAGTGGAAGTTATTTTCATTACAACATTTACAAGTATCATTGGATATTTATTTACGTCATTTATTCTTTACCGAATTGAAATACTGACAGAAGGTGTTTATGATGGTCTTTATGTTTCATGGTGGACGATTATTGTAGGTGCATTGATTATTTATGGTATTAATATTTTATCTGGTATTGTACCAGTCACGAATTTAGTTAAAAAAACACCTGCAGAAATTCTAACCAAATATGATTTCTAAAAAAACACTCCTTAGTGTTTTTTAGTTAACGCTTTATTTAAGTAAAAAAAGTATGCTATAATAAATAAAGAAGGTGAAAAAATGCTTGAAAATATTTTTATAAAAAACTATAAAGCATATAAAAAAGAAAATGTACAATTAGATAAAAATACATTATTAATTGGAACGCACAGTTCAGGTAAAACAACAGTGTTAGAAGCATTGGATTTATTTTTCAATGATGTTTTTAGAAATTCTTCCATACGCAACAAGAATGAAGACGTTATAATAGAAATCCATATTAATCAAACAAGATATCGAAAAGTCTATAAACCACCACATTATAATTTGGATTTTTCAAGATGTATCGGTAATATGTTAAATATTAATGATATAAGCTATATTTATATACCGAAGAATTTTGATTTAACTAAATTATTAAATGATATTTTAAGTGCAAATTTAAATGAAGAAATACCTAAAAATTTATTACGAAAAGTATTTAAAACGTCTGATTATATTGATGGTGTTTTAGGGAATTCTAATTATCAAGTGTTTTCAGTTAATAAAACCTATAAGATGTCGATTCAACAACCACCTGAGGTTTCACCAGATAATCTGGCAATAATGTTATCAAATATTACACACCATCACACGATATTAGGTATTGATGATTGTGAAGAAACGTTTCAATTTAATCAGTTAGAAAAAATTAATAAATATTTATATCAAACTATAATGACAACTGATGATGAATCAATCATTAAAAACTCTGATACATTTATCTCTACGCTATTTAAAGGTGAAAAAGAAGATGACTTTGAGACAATAAAAAAACGAGTAGATACTGATAAAACATATGTATTAGTAGAAGGTAAATATGATGTTAATTGGTTTGAAAAAGCAATTAGGTTATTAGAATTAGAAGAAGATTATGCTGTAATTCCTTGTGGAGGCAGCGGCAATATGACCTATGTTAAAACACAATTAGAAAAAGAGGGATATAATACTATCACCGTTAAAGATGGCGATACAAATAGTATGGCAGGTTTAAATAGAGAGGTTATTGAACAATATGCTGATGTAGAATTTATTAATAGCTATTTTGACGTTAATTTAAAAAATATTCCCAAAGACAAACACCAGTTTTTCAAACAAATACATGAGAAAGAAGATGTTATCAAAAATGTCTTAAGCAAATGGGCAAAAAAAGAAATGAAAAAAGAAAATGAATTTGTTCAAGAGTTTAATTCAATCATACAAAAAAATAATAGAAAGAAGTGAAATTATGAATTATTATGTACAGTACAATAAAGTTTTTGAGAAAGAAACCACACCAATTTTAAATGAGGAAAAAGAAGAAATTGGTAGCTTTGAGTTTAAGAAAGACAAACTTGTTATAAAAGATAAAAGAAATGATAAAGAGTATTTTGTAAAGTCAAACTCTAAAAAGTTAAATAAAAGATATGTCATTGTTGATTCAGGTGATAATACGTTAGCTACTATTAAAATCGGTCATAAAATTTTACATAGTATTATTAAAGCCGATGAAGATATATTTGTTAAGTCGTCGTTTCAAAAAATCAAATACAAAGCGTATAATGGTAGAAGTGTATTAAATACGCTTAAAGTAGTTAATCTTGATTATACCAAATATTTTGAAGTTGAATCTTATGATGATAATTTCTTAACAATTATTTCTCTTATACTAGTTGCAAGAGGAAAAAGGATTTTTGTTAGAGAATAAAAAATAAAGAGGTGAAAAGATGAAATTTTATATTAAACAGAAAGTTTTTTCATTAAAAGACAAATTTAATATCCTTGATAAAGACGGTAAAGAGATTTATCAAGTAGAAGGAAAAATGTTTAGTTTATCAAACGAGTTATTTCTTAAAAATCTTAATGGATCTCTTATCTTTAAAGCTAAAAAGAAAATTTTTAGTTTTTTGCCGAACTATACAATAGTTGATCCCCATAATCAAATATTAGCAACTGTAAAGAAGAAATTTTCTTTAAGACCAAAATTCAATATTGAAATTGGGAATGACCACTTAGATTTAGAGGGCTCATTGTTTCAGCATAACTTCACACTCAAAAGAGGCCAACAAGAGATTGCACAAGTCAAAAAGAAAGTAATTTCATTTGGAGATAGTTATGAAATTGATATTTTACGAGAAGATCACACTGAACTTTATTTATTTTTGGTAATCCTTTTAGACCAAATTCTACATGAGAAAGAAAGAGGATCATGATGCCGATTTTGACTAACACATGTAAAATTTGTAAGTCAAAAACCATTTCCTTTAATGATGAAAAACACAATGTCGGCTATACATTGTGTGAAACATGTGAGTTCATTGCGAAAAAATCGACTCACTACGTTTCTAAAGAAGCTGAGAAGAAACAATACGATAGACATGATAACACATTTGAAAGCACTGGATATGTCAAAATGTTTGAAGACTTGATTAGAGACTTTGTTGTACCACTTAAAAATATTGAAACAGTATTGGAATTTGGTAGTGGACCTGGTCCAGTGTTATATGAGTTATTAAAAAGACAAGGATTTGACGTGAATAAATTTGACCCATTTTATAATCCCGATGAAACATATAAACAAAAATCATATGACTTAATCACATCAACTGAAGTAGCAGAACATTTTCATAATCCAATGAGTGAATTTAGACACATTGTCTCACTTTTAAATCCCGGTGGATATTTGTTATTAATGACGAAATTTCACAAAAATGATATTACGCATTTTTTAAACTGGTGGTATCGTCGTGATGTGACACATGTATCTTTTTATTCTGTTAAAACGTTTGAAGTTATTGCACAAAAACTTAACCTTGAAATTGTTAAACATAATTCTAAAAATATTATTCTTTTAAGAAAAAAGGTGAGAATTTA
>JAIPGF010000007.1 GCA_021736205.1 Candidatus Izemoplasma sp. | reverse complement strand
CTTATTCTCCTTTGTTTTTAGGGGGAGGGCAGGAAAAAAGTATTTTATCAATAACTTTTCACCGGAATGTTTGACAAATCTACACTGTGCATTTACGTGAATCTGGATGAGATGTCATATATCTATTGTAAATGCACACTGTTAAAGAAGAAGACCCTTCAAATATATTTACATCAATCGCAACATTACATGAAAGTTCATCATTAGAAGATATTGTTGAATTCCAAGGAATTCTTGTTGGAATAGTTGATGGTGGATACTTCTTAACAGATGGACAACATGTTATTAGTGTTTATGGTGGAAGTCCAGACTTTGAACTTGGTGACGAAGTGTATGTGAAAGGTGCTTATGCTGTTTATAATACACTCTATCAAATTAGTAGTCCTTCTGAAGAAACATTAATTAGTACAGGAAACGAAGATCCATTAACTCCTGTTGTAAAATCTGTGTCTGAAGTTTTAAATCTAGATTCATCAGACCCACTGATTCATGGAATGCCATACATCGTTACTGGTAATTTAGAAGTCAGAGGAGATTATGATAATCTTTATCTTGTACAGGGTGATGATGCACTATTAATTTCTTATTACTCTATACCAGAGGCACTTACCGTTTTAGAAGGGTTCGTTGGTAAAGAAGTTACTATTGAAGTCTTTTATTACACGGATCATGGAACAAACGGACCTATGGTAGCATTCCAAGGGACTGTAGATGACGTTGAAGTAAATGAATTTAGTGATAAAGAAGCGCTTGAAGCAGATATCGCATCGTTAGACTTACCAGAAGTAACAAATACAGATGTTGTACTACCTGTTACAGGACCTAATGGTTCAACATTTAGTAACTGGACTTCAAGTAACACAGCTGTTATTGATAGCGATGGAACATTTGTTGCAAAAGCAGCAGAAACTGTTACTGTAACATTTACAGCAACAGCAACAAAAGGTGCAGAATCAGAAGATGTATCATATGATGTTGTTGTTCCGGTAAACTCAACTGTTGCTGAAGCACTTGCAATGGATGATAATGAATTATTACAAGTAACGGGTGTTATTTATGATATTAGTTATTATGGATTCTTTATCCATGAAGGTGGAAATTATCTCTTTATATTCTCCCAAGATTTAACTGAAGAAGTTGCTGTTGGTGATGAAATAACATTGCTCGGAAGCATGGGAACTTATTCAGGATTACGTCAAGTAAATCCACACACTCATACAGTTCTTTCAAGCGATAACGCATTACCTACAGCTGTAGAAACAACTGTTGGTGCTGTTGAAAATGATGTTGTAGCACGTGGAACAATCGCAACTATCACAGGAACCGTTTCAATTGAAGGATCATATGATAATGCATTTATTACAGGACCTGCTGGCGGGAAAGTACAAATTTATTACCGTACAAATGCCGATGCGGTTAAAGAATTTGATGGACAAACAATTACATTGACTGTTATTACATATCAAAATGGAACAGTATTATATCAAGGTACAGTAGATGACATTGCTGTTTATGATGGTACATGGACAGACGCTGAAAAAGCACAAGCAGCGGTTAATGCTATAAGCTTTGATGCTGATTTAACACAAGTAGAAATGGATTTAACATTACCAGCTGAAAACACACTAGTTGGTGCAACATTCACTTGGGCATCAAATAATACAGCAGTTGTTGATGTTGATGGTACTGTCAATAGAGTTGCTGGACAAGATACTGTAGTTACACTGACAGTTACTGCAACTGTTGGAACGGAAACTGTTACAAGAGACATCGCAGTTACTGTTCTAGACGCAAATGACGCTGAACCTTCTACTATTGCTGAAGCACTTCTATTAGACAATGGAACAAGCGCTCTTGTTGAAGGTGTTGTCACTGGATTTGATTCTTATGGAACATTTATTCAAGATCCAGACGGTACAGCAATTTATGTTTATGATTATAAAGGTGATTTAGTAGTTGGAGATTTAGTTATTTTACGTGGTGATTTAGGATCATATAACGGCGTTAGACAATTATCTAATGCTTCACTAATTGAACTTGTATCAAGTGATAATGCGATATTTGTTAAAACAGATGTGACGCCAACTGAGCTAGCAACTGATCCAGATAGTTACCAAGGACAACGTCTCACAATGGATTTAGTTGTGAATCAATTAGATGATGGATATGGTATGGTATTCTTTGATGGAATAACAGATGTATTTATTAAATTCAGCAAAGATAACTATGCACCAAACTTCGCAGATAATTTTGCAGTAGGAGATACAATTACCGTTACATTTAATGTCTATGGTACACATTACGGAAATGTAAGATTAGATGCAGTAACATTCCCAGTTGAATCAATTCATAATAATTCAGCAATTGATGATACAGTAGAATTAACAGGGATTGTAACAACTGTATTTGACGGAGGATATTTCTTAAGTGATGGTGTAAACTCAATTGGTATTTATGGATCTAGTTTAGATTCCGTAGCTGTTGGGGACGAAATTCATGTTGTTGGATCGTATGCAAGCTACTACACACTTTATCAAATCAGTGGCTTAACAACAGAAGAAGTTATAAGTACAGGTAATACAGTTGTTTTAACACCTGAAACCTTAACTGTTTCTGAACTAGTTGCACTTGATGCAACAAAAACAGTACATGGACAAGAATTCACAGTGACAGGTACGATAGAACTTCGCGGAGACTACAATAACGTTTATATTGTTGATGGTAACGACGCGTTAGAAGTTTATTACAAATCCCCTGCCGATTCAATCACAGCATTAGAAGCACAAGTAGGAAATAACGTTACAGTAACTGTTACCTATTATACAAATAAAGGTGGCGGAACAGTACTTGTTGTTTTCCAAGGAATAGCAGATGACATTACAGTAAATTAGTAAACTATTATATAAAAAACAGACTGATGCAAAATGTCAGTCTGTTTTTCTTATAGTCAATTCTTTTTAGATATCATCTAGTTTGAATTGAAAACCAAATGGGTTTTTAGTATAATTAACTTAGCATAAAGAGGTGAAATGATGGAACATTTAGAAGCAAGCACGTTTTTAATTGATAAAAACGAGAACATTAAACATACATTGTTGTATTCAGAAGGGATTGGGACTACCTTTTTAGTCATCACTGATCAGCGACTTTATCTTAATAAAAAATCTAAAGATGCATGGATGAAATCAAGACAAGAGTTAGAAGTATATAATTTAGAATTGTTTAAGCAAGGAACTATTTTGAAAAGAAAAAGTCACCGAGCTATAATTCCAATTCTACTTGTTTTTTTGATTTCTATGTTTTTCATATTTTTTCCACAGATAAACACGACATTATTTTTAATTCAAGGATTCAATATTTCTTTAGACTTGGCTATTGGAGTTGGCTTGTTATTAATTGATTTGTTTGTATTTATTAGGCATCTTAGAAGTGGGACAAGCCGCATTATTATTCAATTTAATGAACAAAAAATTGAAATTCCAACATCAGGAAAAACAGATGATGAAAAGCTTGATGTATTAAGTGACTTATTGCGTTAAAGGAGAGATTATGGATAGAACTAAAATGATTAAATGGTTTAGAAAAAGTTTACATCCTGATTGGACTAAATTAAATTATAAGAAGACAGATAAAGCGTTAAATAAAAAACAACCTTTTCAAGTTAAATCTTATGATTCAAACGATATTTATGCATTGCCGGGTCTTGAAGAACTAAGTAATAAATCATTTAAAGACATTGTATTAGATAGACGAAGTAGAAGAAAATATAGTGAGGGAGAATTATCATTAAACAAACTCGCTTATTTGTGCGATCTTACCTCAAGCGTGAGGGAAACAAGTGAGACATGGATTAAAGGTGTTATTCCAACCGGTGGGGCGACTAAAGCATTGGATGCCTATATTTACATAAATAATGTTTCTGATTTACCAAGAGGTCTTTACTACTATCGACCCATTGAAAAAGATTTGCAGAAATTACCATTTAATATATCGAATGATGATATTGATGAGGCTCTAAAAAAACAATTACGTGGAGCACAGGTAGTTTTTATTTGGGGAGCTACGCCATATCGTACAGAATATAAATATAGTTATACTGCTCATAAGATGATCGCGATGGAAGTGGGACATGCTTGTCAAAACGTATATTTAGCTACAGAAGCACTTGATTTAGGGTGTGTTGCAATTGCCGCTTATGATCAAAAGAAATTTGATCAGATTATGAAATTTGATGGTGAGAAAGAATTTGTGATATATGCTGCTACAGTTGGTAAAAAATAAAACAAAAAATTGACAGATAGAGGATGACTTTTTATGGTATTAGCTGATGCATTACAGTTTACACATTTTTTTGATAAAATAGGTGGCGATTTATTTTTTAATATTGCCATACTTTTAATACTTGGTATGATTGGTGGAAAAATCGCTGGACGCTTTAACTTACCACATGTTACAGGATATATTATTATTGGAATGCTTTTTGGACCAGGGGGTATTTCAGTCATTAATGAAGAAGTTTTATATAATTTCAAAGTTTTTAAAGTACTAGCCTTAGGCTTTATTGGATTTAACATCGGTCTGGAACTGGATTTCACATCACTTAAAAATTATGGCAAGAAAATTGTATTTATTACCGTAGTCCAAGCACTTATAACCTTTGCGTTGGTCTTTACGGTGATATATTTTGTCGTAAGTAAACACCAAATAACCTATGCATTAATTTTCGGTGCAATCGCCACTGTGACAACACCTGCACCAATTGTTGCTTTTTTAAAGAACTATAAGGCAAAAGGACCTATTGCTAAATATGTTGTGGGTATCGTAGCACTCGATGATATTATTGGGATCATACTTTTTTCTTTGGTACTCCCCATAGGTGTGTTTTTAGCGGGTCATGAAGCAGAAGTTATCACCATATCTAACTTGGTGATTGGACCGTTATTTGACATTGGATTTTCAGTATTAATTGGTGGAGCAATTGGATTAACACTTGTTAGAGCACTGAATTTACATGAGAAAGATGACAATATATCTGTTATTTTAATTCTGATTATTGGGCTCTTTTTTGGAATAGGTGTTGGACATGCAGCTGAAACAAGTGCTATTTTATTGCCACTTGTAATAGGTATGACTGTAAGAAACACGTCGCATACACTTGTATCAACACGGATAAAAAGTATTGCTGAAGCAATGACTTTGCCGCTTTTATTACTGTTTTTCACTTTAAGTGGAGCAGAGTTAGATTTAAGAACAGTTCAAACAATTGGAATTGCCGGAATTATATATATTGTTGTTCGTGTTATAGGTAAAGTAGCCGGAACTTATTTTGGGGCTTCGATCATTAAAGAAGAGAAACCAGTACGAAAATTTTTAGGATTTACATTAATTCCACAAGGTGGAGTTAGTATTGATATGGCGATTTTAGCTGAAGTAAGATTTGTTCAAATCGCTACTCAAACCGGTAATAGTGAATTTGCTCAAATAGGATCTACTATTTTAACTGTTATTCTCGGTGCTGTAATTTTTTATAAAATTATTGGAGAGATTGTTGTTAAATGGGCATTTGATCGTGCTGGAGAAATTCCTTATGACGAGCTTGAAAAAATCAGACATGATTGGTAAAAATAAGAAAAGGATACGGTTGTATCCTTTTGTATTTAGCAGTAGTATTCGAAAGGACTTAAAACAATGCATTTAATTAAGGCAAAGTCTATTTTATTGAATAGCAACTCTATGAATATTTATCGAGGGTGTTTGCATGGATGTATTTATTGTGATGCTAGAAGTTCGTGTTATCAGTTAAATCATCAATTTGAAGATGTTGAAGTCAAAGAGAATGCGATTATGCTGTTAGAAAATACACTAATGAAAAGAAGAGAAAAATGCATGATATCAACCGGTGGTATGTCTGATCCCTATATTTCAATTGAAAAAGATTTGAAAATGACACAAAAAGCATTTAAAAAGATTTATCAATATGGATTCGGCGTTTCACCACATACAAAATCTGATTTAATATTAAGAGATATTGATTTATTAGAAAAAATAAATGAACGACAAAAAGTGGTTGTATAAATAACAATGACAGCCTCGATAGCGTGGTAATCTTGCGAGCATTAGCTCGCATAAACCATGAAGCCCCTTCTTCAAATTGAGTATCAATTAAGTGGGGGAGTGTTCACAAACAATTAGATAAACATTTTCCAGGGTTTAAAAATAAATATATTGCTAATTTTCAAAAATCATATGAAATTAAAAGTCCTAAAAATAAAGAACTCTATGACGATATTAAAAACTTTTGTAAAAACAACAACATTATGTTCAATAATGAAGAGGTATTTAAGTATCTAACCACATTGCCAAACAGAACAACACAATTATCACTTTTCTAACTTTGAAAACTTACAAAATCAAAGTTTTTTAATGTAACTTAAAATAATTTATGGTATAATGTACTGTTATTTAGGGGGCGACAGTATGGAAAATAAAATATTTGAACGCATTAAAAAATATGAAAAAATTGTGATTCATCGTCATAAAAACCCTGATGGTGATGCCTATGGGTCACAATTAGGGTTAAAACGACTTATTGAATTAAATTACCCATCTAAAGTAGTTAAAGTAGTTGGGGATGAAAACATGTTTAAGTTTCTTGGGAATATGGATTTAGTAGAAGATGAATTTTATCAAGATGCCTTAGTTATTATAGTTGATGTTGCAGTATCACAACTTATTAGTGATGATAGATACGCCTTAGCAAAAGAATGTTTAGTGATTGATCATCACCTAAATGATACCAATTTTAAAACGACGGCAGTGATTGATCCATCATATGTTTCCTGCGCATCATTCATAACAGATGTGTTTATGAATGAACAAAAAACCTTTGATTCCCTTGCCGCAACGAATCTTTTGACGGGAATCGTAACGGATAGTGGCCGTTTTAAATATCCTAAAACAAATGCTCGAACATTTAACTTAGTATCGTTTCTGCTAGATAACGGAGCAGAACTTCAAAAAATTTATAACAGTTTATATAAAGAAGATTTGACACTTAAACGCTTAAGAGGATATTTTATTGATAATTTCAAACTCACTAAAACAAATATTGCCTATATGAAAAATGATAAACATGTTAAAAATCAATTTAAAGTTGATACACATACTGTTTCTAGAGGAATGGTAAATCAGATGAGTGATATTGAAGGCATTGATATTTGGGCAAACTTTACTGAACAAGATAATGGGGATGTTTTAGCTGAGTTAAGAAGCGCCAAGGAGCCCATTGTTAATGTCGCTAAGAAATATGGTGGTGGCGGACATGCGTTAGCTTGTGGATGCACACTCGACTCACTAATGGAAGCTGATAAAGTACTAGACGATTTAGATAGGATAAATGAAAGGACAAAACAAGATGGACAAAGATAAATTAAATCAGATATATAACACAATTAAAGAAAATAAAAAGCTTATTATATTTCCTCATGGTAGACCAGATGGGGATGCTATTGGAACCTCTTTTGGATTAAAAGATATTATAGAAACAACATGGCCAGATAAAACAGTATATGTTGTCGGTGAATCAAGTGATTTTACGGAGTATATTGGTATACCTAATGATAGCTTACATGATGATGAGTTTAAAAACTCTGTTGCGATTATGGTCGATACCTCCAACAAAGATAGATTATCTGATCAACGATATAAATTGTGTAAAAAGACGATTAAAATTGATCATCATATCGAAGTAGAAACATATGGAGATATATCCTATGTAGATACCTCTAGAGCAGCTGCAGCGTTAATTATTTTAGACTTATACATTCTCCATAAAGAATTAAAAATGACTAAAAAAGGTGCAGAAGCATTGTTGTTTGGTATATTAACTGACACTGGACGCTTTAAATATTCAAGTGTTAGCGGTAATACATTTAGAAACGTTGCTGTTTTATATGACTTAGGTGTTAATGCAACCGCTATTTACAGATATTTAGATACAACCTCTGAAGAATTGATTCGTTTCAAAGGATTCTTATTACAAAATATTAAAAAAACGAAAAATGGCGTAGCTTATTTTAAAGTTCTACCTAAATATTTAGAAGAATTCAGTGTATCCTTAGAAGAAGCAACAAGTTTAGTCAATGAATTAGGCAAATTTAAAGATTGTCCTATCTGGTTATTATTTGCCGAGTATGAAGAAGGTATCGTGAGAGCAAGAATGCGTTCTAAAGGACCCCATATTGATAAACTAGCCAATGAATTTGATGGTGGTGGACACCCATTTGCTTGTGGCGCAAATTTAGGTACATGGGATCGTACAGATTCATTGATAGAAGCAAGCGATAAATTAGCTAAAACATACAAATTAGAAAATGAGTAATGTACTGCACCCAAAAACTTGGACATAGGAAACTATGAAAGAGAAAGGGTGCAGTTTTTTTATTAATCTTCCTACTTGAATCAAAGAAAAATACCGAGTATAATAAATTATATCATAAAAAAGCCAATGTATTATGAAAGGATTCGTTATGGAATATAAAGACTTTCTTTTAAAACATTATAAGCTTTTGACTAAAATAGTTATTTTAATTGCTCTACCAGCGGTATACTTGTTCGTTTATTACACAGGTGGGATTAAATATGTCTACTCTCACACGATGTATATACCGATTTTTTTTGCTGGTATTATTTTATCTGTACCATATGGACTTTTAACAGGCCTGATTGGTGGTATTTTATTAGGTCCTTTTATGCCCATAAGTGTTGAAACAGGTGAGGCGCAGGTATTTATTAATTGGTTTTATCGTTTAGTAGTATTTGTTGCAATTGGTGGTCTAGGAGATTATTTTTCTAGCAAATATAAACATCAGATTAAAAAAATTTACGAATTAACATCCAAAAATCAAGAAACTAATATTCCCAATATGTATTATTTAGATCAAATTGAAGAGACTCAGGGTCTATATTCTGTTTTTAGCGTTATTATAAGTGATCGAGACTATATATTAGATATTTTTGATATTAAAATTTATAACCGAGCAATGGCTAAGATATATCAATTATTAAAAAAATCATTACCTGATCAAGGAATTATTATTCAATCGGACTCCAATATTTTATGGGTGATGATTCCGCTAAATAATACCAAAGAAGACACTAAACAAGTACAAAAGGCTTTAAAAAAACCGATAATCATAGATGGTTACAATATTTTCGTTGAATACTATATCGGTGTAGCAAAACCATCTCTACTGGAAAGATGTCAGACATTAGAACCATTTCAACAATCAGACAGGCTTGCTCGTTATGCTAAAGAACGTAGTTTACAGTATGTATTGTTTGATGAACAATCAATAAGAAAACAATTTGATTTTAAAATATTGTCAGATTTTGAAATTGCACTTGAGAACAATCAACTTTACATTGCCTATCAACCTATATACAATACAAAGACAAATAAAATTCATCATATTGAAGCGCTTATTAGGTGGCAACATCCGAAAAGAGGATTGATTCCACCTAATCAATTTATACCACCTGTTGAAAAAACACAGTTGATTCATAAATTATTTAGTTTTGTATTAGATAAGGTAACATCAAAAATAGAAGAGTTTATCAAAGAAGGTATCAACGAGTGCCCTATTTCAATCAATCTATCGGGCAACAATTTTGCGGATGAACAATTGTTTGAAAAAATAAATGAAGTTATGGAATCTAAAAATATTAGTCATAAAATGTTGTCATTTGAAATAACAGAAACAGTTTTAATGAAAAATCCAAAAAGAAGTCAAAAATACATTCAAGAATTAAGAAATCTCGGCGTAACAGTGTCTATTGATGATTTTGGTAAAGGGTATTCTACGTTCACATATATATCACGATTCAAAGTTGATTATTTAAAGATTGATAAATATTTTGTTGCTAATATATCAGATGAATCAATTGAAAACATCGTCAAAGCCACTATTAAACTAGCTCATCAACTGGGTATTGAAGTTGTGGCAGAGTGGGTAGAAAGCAAAAAAATCTATGATCGTCTAATAAAACTTGGATGTGAATACGTACAAGGATTTTATCTTGCAAAACCTATTCACCAAGACAAAATTATTGATTATTATAAAAAACAAATGTGATAAATTACATCAGAAATCTCCTATAACTCTTAATAAGAGTTTGTAGGAGTTTTTTTAAGATTGTACTACCATAAATTATGTTTCCATTTTACTTCAATTTATGCTATATTTAATTTGGACAAATTAATAGGAGGAATATTATATGGTTTTGTTAGCAACAGAAGTCACTATTAATTGGCAAGAAACTATTTTTGCTGTAATAGGAGGACTTGGTATTTTTCTTTATGGAATTAACTTGATGGGAGAGTCGTTAAAGGCTTTAGCCGGAAATAAACTTAAGTTAATCATTGAGAAATCTACCAATACACCAATTAAGGGTATCTTAGTAGGGATTATTATAACCGGGCTTATTCAATCATCGTCTGGTACAACAGCTTTAACTATCGGACTCGTTCGTGCCGGGTTAATGACTTTACCACAAGCAATCGGTATTATTCTTGGTGCGAACATAGGAACAACAATTACTTCCTTTTTATTAGGACTGAAAATAAAAGCGTATGCATTGCCTATAATGGCTGTCGGATCATTTTTAATTTTCTTTATGAAGAGAAGAAAATTTAGAGATTTTGGCCGTGTTTTACTTGGGTTTGGTATGTTGTTTTATGGGTTAAAAGTTATGGGTGGTAGTTTATCCCAACTTGCCTTATTACCAGAATTTAAAGCCGCATTAGAAGCTGTTGCTGACATTCCTGTATTAGGATTATTAGTTGGAGCAGTAACGACTGCTGTTATTCAATCAAGTAGTGCGACAATCGGTATTTTACAAGGCTTATATGCCACTGGATCAATTCCACTTATTGGGGCAATTGCAATTGTATTTGGAAATAACATAGGAACTACAATTACTGCTGTGCTCGCTTCAATCGGAGGTAGTATTGCTGCAAAAAGAACGGCACTAGTTCATGTGTTATTCAATGTTTTAGGAAGCATTGTCATTTTTATTTTCATTGTGCCATACCACAGATTCATCGCCTATCTAGAAGTCGTGGTATTGAACAGCAGTAATCCAGAAATGACCATCAGTTTTGCTCACATGGGTTTTAATCTTTTAAACACATTTATCTTCTTTTGGTTGATTAACCAACTAGTTTGGCTAGTTACAAAGCTCATAAGAGGTGACGAAGGTTTAATTAGTGTTAATGTCGATACATTGCAAGAAGATTTGGTTTTAGAATCACCGATATTAGCATTAGAAAGTGCTAAGATTGTTGTAAACAATATGGGTAAAGTTGCGCAGAAGATGTTAGAAACAACGATTAAGTTTTCATTCACAAATACGCCGAAATTTATAGAAGAAGCAATGCAATATGAAGAAATGTTAGATACAATTGATAAAAAAGCACACGATTATCTTGTACGTATCGCAACACATGATTTAGACTCTAAAGCATCTTCTTTACAAGCAGAGTATGTTGATACAATTAGAGATTTTGAACGTATTGGCGATCATTGTACGAATCTTGTTCAATTCTTTGAAGATCGCTATGAGAAAAAAGTTGTTGCTCATGTTGATGAACATACTGAACTTGATAAATTATATAGTGTTTTAAGCGATACAATGACACTTACTTTAGAAGCTTTTGAAAGTGATGATAAAGAAAAAGCTAATCTTGTAAAAGAGTTTGAGAGTGTTATCGATAAATTAGTTATTAAAAACCGTAAACGACATATTATGCGACTTAACAATAAAGAAATACCTCAAAATGAAGACAGTTTATATGTAGATATTTTATCTAATATTGAACGTATTGGAGATCACTGTAATAATATTGCGGTGAATATAATTCAAGAAAACTATTATAACGAAGAAATTAATTTTGAATATAATCCGGTAAAGTAATTTTTTAGTGAGGTGGAATCATGGCTAATATTTTAATTATTGAAGATGAAGCATCAATCCAGCGTATGATTGAATATGATTTAAAACAACTAGACTACACAGTTGAGTTATCAAGTGATGGTAAAGACGGATATAACAAGGCCAAATCTGACCATTATGACGTTATTTTGCTTGATTTAATGCTACCGAGTATGAATGGACTTGATATTTGTAAAAAACTTAGAAATAGAGATGTCGAGTCATATATCATCATGTTGACAGCGTTGAGTGATGAGTATGATATCATTAAAGGATTTGAGGCTGGTGCTGATGATTATATGACTAAACCATTCAGTCCGAGAGAATTAACTGCGAGGATTAAAGCAGGATTAAGACGTACTCAAACCTTTAAAAAAGAGGATAAAATTAGTTATCAAGGATTAATCATAAAACCTAGTAGTTATGAAGTTTTTAAAAACAATGAAAAAATTGAATTAACGTTAAAAGAATTCGAATTGTTATTATACTTAGTAAAAAATAGAGGGATTGCTCTTTCTAGAGATCAGCTATTAACAAATTTATGGGGCTTTAGCTACGATGGTGATAGTCGAATTGTGGATGTTCATATATTTAAATTACGCGAAAAACTAGACAAGGACAGCACGTGGTTAAAAACAGTTAGAGGTATTGGTTATAAAATTGTAAAGACAGATTAGTTTCTGTCTTTTTTTCTTAACAGAATCTTAACACAACAACAATTTTCATTTAATATTGACTAGATATAATACTTGTGTAAGTTAAAAAAGGAGGAAAAAAATGAAAAAATTATTTCTAGTAATACTTTCAATCACGTTTGTGTTTGGACTTTCTGCATGTGGTGACACAACAGAAGAAGAGTGGGACACTTCAAGTTCTATTTCTGTTTACACACGTGATACAACAAGTGGTACACGTGCAGGATTTATGGGTGGTATCGGATTTGATGAAGCAAAAGAAGACGATGGCGTATTAGTTGATGGATTCGTTATTAAAGATAACACAGGAATCTTTTCAACAATGCAAACCGATGAATTCGGAATTGGATATATTTCAATGGCCACTCTAACAGATGACGTTAAAGGATTAGCATTTAATGGTGTTGAACCAACTATCGCTAATACAATGGCAAATGAGTATGAATTGAAACGTCCATTTAATTATGTTACAAGAGCATTAGATGATTATGCATCTGATACTGAAAAAAATATTACATTGGCATTTGTTGCATTCATGAAAACGCTAGATGGTTCAGATATTATTACAAATCAAGGAGCTATTCCGCTAGAAAGTACACAAACTTGGGATGAAATCAAAGCTGATTATCCAGTTTGTGAACAAGATAATTCTGGTGTAACAATTAAATTTGGTGGATCAGATTCTATTGAAAAAATTGCAAAAGCATTAACTGAAAGTTTTGCACCAAAGTGTGGAAACTTTGTACCAGAACATGACCATACAGGTTCAAGTGATGGATTCAAACGTACACAAGGTGAAGAAAAAGATGGGGACAACTACAAACATATTGGATTTGCTTCGCGCCCATTTAAAGATTCAGAAGCAGGTGCTGAAGGAACACAAGGACAACTTGCGAATGATGCAATCGTTGCTATCGTTCACAAAAGCAATCCGCTAAATGGTGTTACAGCTGAAGAACTCGTAAAAATCTATTCGGGTGAAATTACAACATGGGATGAACTATTAGATTAATTTCTAGTATTTCTAATCATATAATAAGAAAATAATTTCTCTAAAATAAAAGGTCCTATTAAAGGACTTTTTATGCGTACATAGGAGTGATTTGATGACAGAGATTAAAAAACAGATAACGCGGTTTAAAAAGAAATTTAATTTTAACAGTAAAAAAGAAGTCATTGATTTCTTGGTTAGAACATTTTTCTTACTAAGTACTATTCTTAGCGCATCATTTATTGTAATAATTATTATATTTATTGCGCAAAAAGGCGTTATCCCGTTTGTAACGGATAACGACGGAATTGGTCGTGTTAATTTATGGAAATTTTTAACAGGACTTGATTGGCTCAAAGGAACAGCATTTAAAAGCAATTTGTACGGTGTAGGGTTTATCATAATAAACACATTGTATATTTCCTTCTTTGCCCTTCTTATATCAATGCCAATAGGAGTTTTGACAGCTCTTTTTATTGCCAAGATTGCGCCGAAGAAAATTGCTGAATTCTTACGTACTGTTGTAGAATTATTAGCTGCAGTTCCTTCAATCGTCTATGGATTGTTTGGAAGTGGACTCATACTAACATTGGTTTATAACTTGGCAAAAATATTTGGTGTTCAATCAAAAGGTGGAAATAGTGTCTTGGCGGTAATCTTAGTTTTAGCACTCATGATTTTACCAACCATTACTGCCTTAAGTGAAGTAGCAATAAGAAGTGTTAATAAGGATATAGAACATGGATCATTGGCGCTAGGAGCTACACGTACTCAAACAAATTTCAAGGTTGTTTTATCAAGCGCGAAATCAGGGATATTCAGTGCTGCTATCTTAGGTCTAGGCCGTGCTTTAGGAGAAGCTACAGCAGTTAGTCTAGTAGCGGGAAATGCCAGAAGTGGGCCGAGTTTAGCATTCTTTGAAATAACAAGTACCTTAACAAGTACGATGTTACAAGGATTAAAAGAAACTATCGGGATAGACTATGATATTCGCTTTAGTGTCGGGCTCGTTTTAATGGTCGTTATTTTATTTTCTAACTTAACACTTAATTTCATTAAGAAGAAAGTAGGTAATGTCGATGTCAAATAAACGTAAACGTATAGACTTAATCTATCAAGGGATTACCTACGCAGCAGCAAGTGTCGCTGTTATTGTATTATCGATGATATTTATTTATGTCTTTACAAATGGGTCTGGATTGTTAAATTTTGGACTTATCACAACTGATTATCATGCGAAATTTTATAACAGTGGCATACAAGAGGTTGATCAATTTAGTACAGCACCTCGACCAGATAATTTAGGCGAGGATACTTACTATTCTGAAAAATGGGGTATCGCACTTGCGGACTCTGAAGATAGAGAAGGTAAATTAGTCATTACAGTTGAATATGTTAGTGAAGACTCACCTTTAAAAAACCTTATGTATGATAAGAACAGTGAAGATGAAAAGCCAATTCAATTGGAAGAAGGAGATATTCTTGGGACGATAAAGTTTAATGATAAAGGATCAGCATTAAGTATTTATGGCGCCAAAAATATGTTAGATGAACTAGATGAGGAAGATACTTTCAGAGAAATGGTTTTTTATACAAAAGGTGGCGGAATTAGAGGATCAATCATAACGACTTTATACTTAATTGGATTAACCATGTTACTGGCACTACCCATTGGTGTATTTACCGCTATCTATTTAAATGAATTTGCACCAATAAATAGGTTTACGAATATTTTAAGAAGTATGATTGAGGTGTTAACGGGAGTACCAAGTATTATCTTTGGATTGATGGGACTTGCTGTATTTGTGCCATTAACGGTGAAATATACACCAGCAGATAGTGGAAATATTATATCTGGAGCGATGACACTTGCAGTTATTTTACTACCGGTTATTATTCGCTCAACTGAAGAATCATTAAAAGTTGTTCCTGATGCGTTTAGGCAAGCATCACTTGCACTAGGAGCAAATGAAACACAAACGACATTTAAAGTCGTATTGCCTTCAGCGATTCCAGGTATCTTAACAGCAACATTACTAGCAATTGGAAGGGTCATAGGAGAATCAGCTGCACTTATCTTTGCAATAGGAACGGCTATTAAAGATGACATTTCAATCTTTGGTAAATCAACGTCGTTAGCTGTCCATATTTGGTCTTTAATGACTGATGAACCTGCGAATATTGAACTTGCTAGTACAATTGCAGTTATTATTTTAATTATCGTTCTAGCGTTAAACTTATTAGTGAAATTAGTCTCAAAAAAATTCACAAAGAAATTTGATTAAGAGGTGTGATGATGAATAACGTATTTAATATTAAAAACCTAGATTTATTTTATGATGATTTTCAAGCATTGAAGAATATAGATTTAGATGTTGAGAAAAATAAAGTAACAGCCTTAATTGGACCATCAGGTTGTGGTAAATCAACATTTATAAGATGTTTAAATCGGATGAATGATTTAATTCCAAGTTGTAAAATTGAAGGAAACATCCAATATCATAAAGAAGATATTTATGATGATAACTACGATGTTATTGGGCTGAGAACCGACGTTGGGATGGTTTTTCAAAGTCCTAACCCGTTTCCAATGAGTATTTATGATAATGTTGCTTATGGTCCGAGATGTGCAGGGAACAAAAATAAAGACAAATTGGATAAAATTGTTGAGAACTCATTAAAAAAAGCAGCACTTTATGATGAAGTTAAGGACCGAATGAATGATAGTGCCATGGGATTATCAGGGGGTCAACAGCAACGCCTTTGTATCGCAAGAGCGATAGCTATGGAACCTGAAGTAATCTTGATGGATGAACCAACAAGTGCACTTGATCCAATCGCAACACTAAAGATTGAAGAGTTAATTAATGACTTAAAAGAGAATTATACGATTGTTATTGTAACACACTCTATGCAACAAGCGGCAAGAATTAGTGATAAAACTGCATTCTTCTTAATGGGAGAGTTGATTGAGGTTGATGAAACTGATAAAATATTTACACAACCAAGTAATCAAAAAACCGAAGATTACATAACTGGTAGATTTGGATAGGAGGTAACAAATGACACCTAATCGAAAACATTTTATGGATGAGTTAGATGATTTAAACGCAAAAGTTGTAAAAATGGGATTCGAAGTTTTTTCAAGTTTTCAAAATATTATCAAAGCTATTGAGCACAAAGATAATGAATTAGCTAATGAGATTATGGAAAAAGATAAATACATCAATGAATTAGAAGTTTCTATTAATGTTGATGCATATTTGTTAATAGCTAAACAATGTCCTGTCGCAAGTGATTTAAGACGTATTATTTCTGCCTTGAAAATATCTAATGATTTAGAACGTATTGGTGATTACGCCGTAAACATTGCAAAATACTTAGTTAAAACAAAAACGTTTGTTGATCGTTTCTTAGATTCTACAATTTCATTAGCAAAAAAAGTATTGGTTATGTTAGAAGATATTTTAGAAGCATTCTCAAAAGAAAATGTGGAAAAAGCAATCAACGTTAGTGAATTTGATGAAAAAATTGATAAAGAATACAAAGAAACTGTAAAATTATTCATTCAAAACGCTAAATCAGATGATGAGGAGAAATCTGAAGAAGCTATGCGTTCAATACTTGTTTTAAAACAACTAGAACGTGCAGGAGATCACATTACAAACATTGCTGAAAATATTGTATATCTTGTTAACGGGAAACGTGTAGAACTAGACTGATAAGACACTTTAGAGAGGGGTGCGACCCAATGAAAAATATGTCACAAATTATTCTATCATTTTTAGTTTCAATTTTAGTTATTATTTTATTTGATAATTTGTGGGCAAATATTTTTGTTATCATATTACTACTCGCCTTTATAACGCTTGTATTTTACGATATGGAAAACACGCTCTCAAGAGATAAAAAAACAACACTTTCTAATTTAGAAAACCGCTTAAAAGAAACGAGAGATAAACGTGCACAGACATACAAAAGATTTA
This sequence comes from Candidatus Izemoplasma sp., assembly GCA_021736205.1. Lineage (GTDB taxonomy): Bacteria > Bacillota_I > Bacilli_A > Izemoplasmatales > Izemoplasmataceae > JAIPGF01. Next base: position 49,081 of record JAIPGF010000007.1, on the reverse strand, counting down.
TTTCTTTATCGAGTATTTTAAGTAGTGGTTTCCTACTAATAGATGACAGTGGTGTAATTCAACTTGCCAATAAGGAATCACAAAAATTACTTGGATTAGACTTAGTCTATGAAAATTATGAGGACTTAAAGGGAGATAAGACATTATACAAATTTTTAAACAAAGTATATTTGACTGAAAAAAGACAACGACAACAAATTAAATACAACAATAAATACCTTGATTTCATTGCTAACCCTTTGTTTGAGCATGATATGTATAGTGGTTCTATTATATTAATAAATGATATCACATTAATTAAAAACGCGGAGAAATATCAAAAGAATTTTACCGCCGATGTTTCACATGAATTAAGAACTCCTTTATCAGCTATTATTGGCTTTTCAGAAATACTATCTCGAGAAAAATTAGCCAAGAAAGATCGTTTAGAATTTTCTGGGTTGATAAACAAGGAAGCTAAAAGAATGGAACAACTACTTACAGACTTGAATACAATCTCTAAAATGGATCGTATTAACTACAAATTAAAAACAAAGTTAGTTGATATAAAACCGTTGATTGAAGAAGCAATAGGATTGGTTAAAAATAAGATTACAGAAAAGAACCTTATCTTAAAGGTTAATGTAAATTCACAAAAATTATTATTAGATAAAGATAAAATTTTTCAAGTGATTATCAATTTAATTAATAACGCCATTAATTATACAGATAATGGCTTCATTAAAATTACTGGGAAAACGCTTAATGAGGAGTATGTTCTGTCTTTTGAAGACACGGGTATTGGTATTGATAAAAACGAACTAGATTTAATATTTAAAAGATTTTATCGGATTGATAAAGCACGAAGTAGAGACTCTGGTGGAAGCGGATTAGGACTTAGTATTACTAAAAACGTGGTTAAACGTCATGGCGGATCTATTTCTGTTAAATCACAAGAAAATGAAGGAACGACATTTACGATTAAATTACCAATTAAGAAGTAAAAGCAAATCGCTTTTACTTTTTTCTTGCAACAAAATTAGATGTAATATATAATTATAAAGCGTTAATTATTTAAGTCGTAATTAAAGTATGTTATAATAACGACAGTTTGGTGATTGGATGAAATCATGTAATGTTCATTATAAAATGACAACTAAAGAAACCACACAACAATTCAAGACGAAAGGTGAACTAAAGCACAAGAGACTTACCTTTTATGATCAAGGAAAGAATCACCATCTTATTGTATTTCATGAAAAATATATCACATATTTTAAAAAAGGTGATATTACAATGAAGTATTTATTTAAAAAAAATACAATAACAAAGGGATCATATACCCATAGTAACATACACTTAAAGTTATCTATTAAGACAAAAGATTTAATTACCAAAGATAACTATTTAAAGCTTATATTTGATGTAATACACAGTCAAGAAATTATTAACACAGCAACACTGGTTATTAATTTCCAATAATTAAGGAGGCATAAACTTGGAAAGAAAAATATCATTATTAGATTATGCAGAACAAATACTACGTGATAAAAAAGAACCGATGGATATCTATGATTTGTTTGATAAAATCATTAAAACACTTGATATTGATTCTTCAGAGGAACTAATGACAACTTTTTACACTAATTTAACAACTTCTGCGAAGTTTTTATATGCAGGCGACAATGAGTGGGATTTAAAAGAAAATCAAAAAATTGAACTTTGGGATAAAGATGGATCTCATTATGAAGAATATAATGAGGTAAAAGTTCCTAAAAAAGGTGAACCTAAAGCAGCGAAGAAAGTCAAAAAAGCAAAACCTAAACCTATTCCTAAAGCAGAACCAAAAGATAAAAAAGAAGAACCCCTTCTTAAACCTCAAGAAGAAGTCAAACAACCAACAATCGTCGATGAAAAAGAAAAAGTTGAACCACAGGTCGATGTTGTTTCAGATAAGTATGAAGATGCTGAAGAAGAATATGAGGAAGAAATTTTTGATGATTATGATGAGTTTGATGAAGAAAAGTACAACGAGTACATGGATAACTACGAAGATAAATATGATGAATAATTCTACAATTATTGATTGAATTTCAATTTTTCTTCTGGTATAATTTTAGAGGGCACATATGAATAGTTCTCCTACTATAGGAGAACTATTTTTTTATATATTTATACTTTAGGAGTGATAAAGTGAAAAACAATGCTAAATTTATTTTTGTAACTGGAGGAGTCGTAAGCTCTTTAGGAAAAGGAATTACTGCTGCATCATTAGGGAGATTGCTTAAAAATAGAGGATTAAAGGTTTTTATGCAAAAATTTGACCCCTATATTAACGTTGATCCTGGAACAATGTCACCATACCAACATGGTGAAGTTTTTGTGACTGATGATGGTGCAGAGACCGATTTAGATTTGGGACATTATGAACGATTTATTGATGAGAATTTAAGCCAGGCAAGTAATATAACAACTGGAGGCGTCTATGCTAGTGTTATCGAGAAAGAACGACGAGGCGACTATCTAGGAGCAACTATACAGGTTATACCACACATTACGAATCAAATTAAAAACAAATTGGTTCAAGCGGCGGAAGAATCAAACGCAGATGTTGTTATTACAGAAATTGGTGGAACTGTTGGTGATATAGAAAGTTTGCCATTTATTGAAGCTATTAGACAATCAAGACGAGATTTTGGATACAAAAATACTGTGTTTATTCACAATACATTAGTGCCTTACTTGAAGGCTGCTAAAGAAATGAAAACAAAACCAACGCAACATAGTGTAAAGACACTAAGAGGTCTTGGAATCACTCCAGATATCATTGTTTTACGTACAGATCGACATATTACTAATTCAATTCGGGAAAAAGTTGCACTTTTTTGTGATGTACATAAAGAAGCTGTTATAGAAGCAATTGATGCAGACATATTATATGAAGTCGCTTTGAACTTAGAAAAACAACACTTAGATGATTTGGTATTAGATCATTTAAGAACCCCTGCGCCAAAAGCTGAATTAGGAGAATGGAAAAGTTTAATTGAAACGATTAAAACATTAGATAAAGAAGTGACAATCGCTTTGGTAGGGAAATATGTGTCATTACAAGATGCTTACTTAAGTGTTACAGAAGCCTTAAACCATGCTGGTTATGCATCCCATGCAAAGATAAATATAAAATGGGTAAACGCAGGAGAAGTTGGCGAAGGAAATCCAGAAGAAATTTTAAGAGATGCAGATGGCATAGTTGTACCAGGTGGTTTTGGAAAACGGGCAGTTGAAGGTAAAATAAAAGCAATAAAATATGCAAGAGAAAACAATATACCATATTTAGGGCTGTGTCTGGGAATGCAAGCAGCAACAATTGAATTTGCACGAAATGTGTGTCAATTAGAAGGGGCAAATTCAACAGAACTCGATGAAGTAACACCACATCCTGTTATTGATTATCTACCAGAACAGTACAAAGGAATTGATATGGGAGGAACATTGCGTCTGGGTCTTTATGACTGTAAATTAAAAAAAGGGTCTCGTGCAGAAAGTTGTTATCAAAAAGACCTGATTCAAGAACGTCATAGACACAGATACGAGTTTAATAATAAGTATAAAAAAATCATGGAAGAAAAAGGACTTGTTTTTAGTGGAATTAATCCGAAGACTAATTTAGCTGAAATCATTGAACTACCTGACCATAAATTTTTCATTGCCACACAATTTCATCCTGAGTTTTTATCACGACCTCAACGTGCACATCCGTTATTCAGAGAATTTATACGCGCAACGGTTAAATAATTTTTCAAGCGACAATTCAATCAAAGTTGTCGCTTTTTTCTTTGTGACATTAATTTCCAAAACGTCACTTACATTAAAAGATAAAACGACTTTGTTAAGCCATTTACCGTTAAGTTATAAATTTTGTAAAAGTAACAAATTTGTGGTATAATTCTTGTATGATACTAACACTAAGGAGGAAAATATGTTAGATAAAAAACTAATTAAAAAAGTATTAGATACATGTCTTGAGTCTAGTGCAGATTTTGCTGAAATTTTTATTGAAGATAAATTCAGTACAACTGCTAAACTTTTATCAAGTAAAATTGAGAATGTAACTAATACAAAACTATTTGGAATAGGTATTAGGATTGCAGATGGATACAATTCTGTGTATGGCTATACCAATAGTAAAGAAGAAAAAGACTTAATAAAATTAGCAAATAATTTAAAAGCGTCATTTCCTGGCGAATCAAAAGGTATTACTTTTGAATTAGGGAAATTACAAAAAGGTGATCGACACAAAGCTAAGCGACTTCCTGATGAAGTCGATATCAAAGAAAAAGTAGATTTGTTATTTAGAGCTGATAAAGCAGCTCGTGATTATAATGATGAAATTAACCAAGTTCATTCACGTTTTCAAGATTATGTCCAAAATGTTTGGATTGCTAATACAGAAGGAACATATGTGAATGATACACGTGTAAGAACTCGTTTAGCAATTAATGCTGTTGCAGCTAATGAAGAAACAAAGCAATCAGGATTTAATGGACCTGGTGGAAGTTATGGGTTTGAGTTTTATTCTGATGTAATAAACGTAGAAGAAGAAGCAAAAGAGGCGGCAAGAATCGCTGTAACAATGTTACATGCTGATCCATCACCAAGCGGTAAAATGCCTGTTGTTATTGATAATGGCTTTGGTGGCGTTATTTTCCATGAAGCTGTAGGACATAGCTTAGAAGCAACTTCTGTAGCAAAAGGAACAAGTGTGTTTACTGGTAAAAAGAATCAAAAAGTAGCAAGTGATCTTGTTACAGCAATTGATGATGGAACCATTGAAAATGCATGGGGAAGTTCAACGTTTGATGATGAAGGATGCAAACAACAAAAACGTGTCCTTTTAAATAAAGGTGTTTTAACTTCTTATATGATTGATAAACTCAATGCTAAAAGAATGAATGACAAACCAACAAATTCTGGACGTAGACAAAGTTATAAATTCCAACCAACATCTCGTATGTCAAATACATATATTGACAATGGAGAATCTACATTTGATGAAATCATTGCAAATACAGAATATGGTCTTTATGCTAAAAAAATGGGTGGCGGAAGTGTTAACCCGGCTACTGGAGACTTCAACTTTGCTGTTGGTGAAGGATACATCATTAGAGATGGTAAAATTGCTGAACCAGTAAGAGGTGCATCATTAGTTGGAACTGGTAAAGACGCTTTAATGAAAGTAGATATGGTTGCAAACAACCTAAGCCGAGCACAAGGTATGTGCGGAAGTGTTTCTGGAGCAATCCCTACTGATGTAGGGCAACCAACAATTCGTGTTTCTGAAATGACTGTTGGTGGAACGAAGGGAGCAAACTAATGAATTTTAATAATTTATTTAAATTAGCAAAAGAAAAAGGTATTGAAGATCTTCAAGTATACTTTTCAGAAAGTACGAATTTTGAAATTGAAGTCTTTAAAGGTGAATTAGACAAATATCAAATTTCTGATAGCGCATCACTTAAAGTAAAAGGTATCTATGATGGAAAAATGGGAACTGTCTCAACTGAAAAAATCAATGAAAAAGAGTTTGAGTTTCTCATTAATAGTGTTATTGCTAGCGCAAAAGAAATAACGAGTGAAGATGAAGTTTTCATTTATGAGGGTGACAAAAAATACAAAGAAGTAACAGGATTATTCAATAATTCAATTGAAGAAATATCTGCCAAACAGAAAATAGCGGATACTGAAAAACTTGAAAAGATAGCCTTAGACTTAGATGATAGAGTAAAATTTGTACAAGCATTTTTCGGACAAGGAAAAACGAATGTTAGAATTGAAAACTCTAAAGGGTTAAAACTAGAAAAACTTGTTAATAGTGGCATCTTAGGTGTTTATGTTATTACGAATAACGGAGAAGACCAACGTACAGCATTTGAATATGTTCAAAGCAATGACTATGCTGATTTTGATCTTAATGATATTGCTAAAAAAGCAGTAGATAAAGGAGTTAGCTTACTAGGAGCAAAAAGTATTCCTAGCGGCCAATATGAAATTCTTCTTAAAAACTTAGCAAGCGCAAGTTTATTTGCACCGCATGTAACAATGTTTAGTGCTGAAAGTGTTCAAAAAGACGTTTCATTATTAAAAGGGAAATTGAATGAAAAAATCGGAAGTGAACATATAACATTAGTGGACGACCCCTTCAAAAAGAAATCCTCAAAATCTGGTTCGTTCGATGATGAAGGTGTCGCAACCCGTTATAAAAAAATGGTTGATAAAGGAGAACTTAAAACATTCTTACACAATTTAAAAACTGCAAAAAAGGCTAATACAAAATCAACTGGTAACGGTGCTCTTGATGGCATTAAGCCTTCTAACTTCTATTTTAAATCTGGAAGTTTAGAGTTTGATGACGCAGTAAAATCAATGACAAAAGGACTTATTATCACAGATCTTGCAGGAACACATGCAGGATGTAATCCTGTCAGCGGAGATTTCAGTTTACAAGCATCAGGGTTCTTAGTTGAAGATGGAAAAATAATTAAACCTGTTTCATTAATCACAATTGCTGGGAATTATTTAGACTTACTTAAAAATGTTACAGGTGTCTGTAATGATTTACGATTTAATTTTGGATTCATTGGAAGTCCATCATTAAAAATCAAATCTCTACAAGTATCGGGTGACTAATAAATAAACACCACTATACCTTTTAATAGTGGTGTTTTTGTTTGCTTAAAATGCATATCTTAATAGTCTATTTAGTTTACAACGAGGTCTGTATACTGTATAATTAAAACGAATAAAAATAATAATAGGAGGAATAAATTATGGGACTTGTTTCCGCAAAAGAAATGCTTGAAAAAGCAAGAAAAGAAGGATATGGTATTGGCCAATTCAATATTAATAACTTGGAATGGACAAAAGCAATCTTAACAGCTGCTGAAGAAGCGAAATCACCAGTTATTTTAGGTGTTAGTGAAGGTGCTTCACGTTATATGACAGGATATGATACGGTTGTAGGTATGGTTAAAGGAATGATGAAAAATTTAGATATAACAGTACCTGTATCAATCCATTTAGATCACGGATCATTTGAAGGCGCTAAAGAATGTATTGAAGCTGGATTTGGTAGTGTTATGTTTGACGGCTCTCATTATCCAATTGATGAAAATGTTCAGAAAACAAAAGAAATTATTAAATACGCTAAAGAAAAAGGCATTAGCGTAGAAGCAGAAGTTGGATCTATCGGTGGAGAAGAAGATGGCGTTGTTGGTGAAGGGGAAGTTGCTGATCCTAAAGAATGTAAACGTATAGCCGATTTAGGTGTTACTATGTTAGCTGCTGGTATTGGAAATATTCATGGTAAGTATCCGAAAAATTGGAAAGGTTTAAGACTTGATGTCTTAAAAGAGATCCAAGATATTACCGGTCAAATGCCTTTAGTTCTTCATGGTGGAACTGGAATTCCAACAGAAATGGTTCAAGAAGCTATTACACTTGGTGTTTCAAAAATTAATGTAAATACTGAATTACAATTAGTATTTGCTGAAGAAACAAGAAAATACATTGAAGCTAAAAAAGACTTAGAAGGTAAAGGATACGATCCACGTAAATTATTATTACCAGGATACAAAGCAATTATTGCTAAAGTTAAAGAAAAAATGGAGATTTTCGGATCAGTTAATAAGGCGTAGATAATATGATTGAATATGCTTATCAACATCCTGTATTAGCTGCATTATATGGAACGTTATTTACTTATGCTGTAACTGCTTTAGGTGCAAGTTTAGTATTTCCCTTTAAGAATATATCAAAAAAACTTTTAAATGGTATGCTAGGATTTAGTGCTGGTGTAATGATAGCTGCATCGTTTTGGAGTTTATTAAGCCCTGGTATAGAATTAGCGGAAGAACTTGATATGATTCCTTGGTTACAGGCAGCACTTGGATTTTTATCAGGAGGTTTATTTTTACTTTTAGTTGATCGATATTTACCACACATTCATGTATTAACAAATCACCGAGAAGGAGTTAATTCGTCTTGGAGAAGAAGTGTATTGCTTGTGCTAGCAATTACGCTACATAATATACCAGAAGGTCTTGCCGTTGGTGTTGCTTTTGGTTATGCATCGACTATTGCTGGTGGCAGTGTTGTAGCGAGTACTGCAATAGGGGGAGCAATTGCCCTTGCTATTGGGATTGGGTTACAAAACTTTCCCGAAGGAGCTGCTGTAAGTATTCCACTTAGACGAGAAGGAATGTCACGCACTAAATCATTTTTATTAGGACAATTTAGTGGAATGGTAGAACCTATTGCAGGAGTTATAGGCGCTATACTAGCAGTTACGTTGCGTTCAATATTACCATTTAGTCTAAGTTTTGCTGCTGGTGCAATGATATATGTTGTAGTAGAAGAACTTATTCCAGAATCACAAATGATGAAAACAACAAAAATTGCAACCATAGGAGCCATGGTAGGATTTACTGTCATGATGATGCTTGATGTCGCACTTGGATGATCGAATATATCGCGATTATGCGTCTTGGAAATTAGAAACCCATGACCTAATCGAGAAGTTTAAAGAAAAAAATAGTCTAATATATGAGCGTTTTGAACCAATAATTGTAGTACTTGATTACATTTATAATCAAGTCTGTGATGAACAAGGAATTGACGATGACTTAAAAAGTATTTTTCAAATTGGATTCCATTATATATATGAACAATTTGAGCTTATAAAAATATATTTTGAAAAAATATTTGACTCAGATTGGGATGACTTTTTAGAATATAGTGAACTATTGTTGTATTTGCTTTTTATTCTAGACTTTAGAAAAGATATAGAGACAAGTGATGTAGAATACGATGAAGAACTATTTAGTAATCTTGAAGTTGAGATTGAAGATATGATTATGGATCGTCAAAATAATTTAACCTATATACATGATAGAGTTAATGAAGTACTTAGACAGGTAGATGAACAAATCGATTATCAATATGAAAGCATTGTAGATATTTTTGTAGAAATTGCTGAAACATTGGGTATTTTTATTTATGAAGAGGATACTTTTGTGGTAGGTGAAGACATATAGTTAGTAATATATAAAGGCACTTTCAACTAGTGAAAGTGCTTTCTTTTGTGTATTATTTAGACATAGTTACTTCCTAGGGTATAATTACTATTAAGTGAGGTGATACCGTGGGAATTAGAAGTGATATTGCTTATTTAAAGAGAAAAGATCCCGCTGTAAGACATACATTAGAAGTACTTTTATCCCATTCAGGAATGCATGCTGTTTGGTTTTATAGAATAGCGCACATGTTTTGGATAATCAAACTTAAACTAATTGCCAGAATTATTAGTAGTTTTGCTCGTTTCTTAACAGGCGTAGAAATACATCCTGCTGCTACAATTGGTAAAAATTTTATAATTGATCATGGTACAGGAACTGTTATTGGAGAAACTGCTTATATTGGTGATTTTGTATTAATTTACCATCAAGTAACATTGGGTGGTACAGGTAATGATTCTAGTGCTAAAAGACATCCAAGTCTTTGTGATGGTGTAATGGTTGCTGCTGGAGCAAAAATTTTAGGAAACATTAAAATTGGTAAGAACTCTAAAATTGGAGCTAATGCCGTAGTGATTCATGATATTCCAGCTAATAGTACAGCTGTTGGAATGCCAGCAAAGGTTATAAAAACAAAAGATTTTGATGATTATGAATGCAGTCTTTCAGACAAATAAAAAACGAAGATAACAAAACAAACGTACTGAAAGGGAATTATGATAATAAGACAAGCAACACCAAATGATAATACAAGAATTGAATGGCTTACACGAGAAGCTTTTTGGAATCATATGAATGTGGCATGTGATGAACATTATATCATCCATAAAACTAGAAAATTACCTTGTTTTAATAAGAATCTTGCTTTCATTGCTGAAGAGGAAGGAAAACTCGTTGGTTATATTGCTTTATATGATGCAGAATTAAAGCATCACAATGAAACACATAAGATTTTAACTATTTGTCCAATTGTGGTTCATCCCTTCTATCAACAAAAAGGCATTGGTACAATGTTAATAAAAAAAGCGCACAAAGAAGCTAAAGAGATGGGGTATGGCGCTGTTGTTATTTTTGGTGACCCTGACTATTATAAACGGTTTGGCTATGTCAATGCGAAACACCATGGTATAACAACTGTACAAGGTGATAATTTTGATGAATTTTTATCTAAAGAACTCGTTAGAGGATTTTTAAAAGGGAAAGATGGTATGTTCAAAGAATTACACAAAATTCCTTTATCAAAAGATGAGATAGTAAAGTACGATAATCAGTTACTATCAAACATATTCTTTAAAAAAGACCAGAAAGAAACGAAATAATAATTTTTTATTCTTTCTTTTGAGTCAAAATATAAAAAAACGCTGATTTCAGCGTTTTTTTAGTATTTCTAAAACCATTCATAGAGAAATGCAGACAACGATTTTTTTTTATGTGTTAGCGACATAATTTATCATCTGGCTATTTTTAACAGCCCTTTTTCTATTGAGTAAATAAATCAGTTGATAAATAACGTTCTGCGTTTGAAGGGGAGACAGTTAAAATAACTTTTTTATTAGGATACATTTTGGCCACTTTAAATGCAGCAGCTACATTAGCTCCAGTTGAGATACCCACAAACAATCCAAAATCTTTTGCTAGTCTTCTAGCTGTATCAAATGATTCATCATCAGTAACTTTGATTACTTCATCATAAACTGTTGTATCTAAGATATCAGGGATGAATCCCGCACCAATTCCTTGGATTTTATGTTTGCCAGGTTCTTCACCACTTAAAACAGCGCTTGTCTTTGGTTCAACTGCCTTGATACTAATATCGTTAAGTTCTTCTTTTAAAATAGTTCCTACACCGGTAATAGTGCCACCGGTTCCAACAGCTGCAACAAATGTATCAATCGAAGGTAAGTCTTTTAAAATCTCAAGGGCTGTGTATTTCATATGTGCTTTAGGATTATTAATGTTTTTAAATTGCATTGGCATGAAATAATTATGTTTATCAACTAATTCTTTGGCAACTCTAATCGATTCTTTCATTCCTTTTTCAGCATCAGTAAGGATAAGCTTAGCACCATAACCTCTTAGAATCTTTCTGCGTTCAATACTTAAACTATCCGGCATTGTTAAGATTGCTTTGTAGCCTTTAGAGGCAGCAACCAAAGCAATTCCAATTCCTGTGTTACCACTTGTTGGTTCAATAATTGTATCGCCTTTTTTAAGTAATCCTGCCTTTTCTGCTTCTTCAATCATGTTAATTGCAATACGATCTTTAATACTTCCACCAGGATTATACCATTCTAATTTCAAATAGACTTTTGGATTCACTGAGGAATCAAAGTCAGAAATATCAACAATCGGTGTATTGCCAATTAAACTGTATATATTATCATAAATCATAGGTTTTTCTCCTTTCACTTGCTAATATATCATAGTTTGAATTAAAAACTAACTAAAACGCTAAAAAAAAGAGTGAATTAATCACTCTTTTATACATCGCTTCTTGGCTTCATATGTGGGAATAATAAAACATCTCTTATTGAATCGCTTTCAGTTAATAACATGATTAAACGATCAATTCCAACACCGAGTCCACCAGCAGGTGGCATTCCATATTCGAGTGCTTCTATATAATCTGTGTCCATTTCATTTGCTTCTGCGTTTCCGAGTTCTTTTTCTTTCAGTTGTTCTTCAAAACGCTTTTTTTGTTCGATTGGATCATTTAATTCACTAAAGGCATTAGCATATTCTCTTCCACCAATAATTAATTCAAAACGATCTGTAAACCTTGGGTCATCCTCGTTTTGTTTAGCTAGTGGGCTAATTTCTGTGGGATGGCCATATAAAAATGTCGGTTGAACTAGTTTTGCTTCACAATATTCTTCAAATAAAAGATTGAGAATATGACCTGTACCAATATAATGATCTGGTATTTCTAAACCTTTTTCTTCAGCAAACTCTTTTGCTTGTTCAAAACTTAGTGATTTATCCCAAAAATCAATTCCGACTTCATCTCTTACAATGTCCGCCATATGAACTTTTTCCCAGGGTTTAGTTAAATAGATATCTTCATCACCATAATGGACAACCTCTTTATTTAATCCCTTAGCGATTTTAGTGATTAAACGCTCAGTTAAGTCCATCATCGTTGTCACATCACCGTAAGCTTTATATAATTCCATCATCGTAAATTCAGGATTATGTTTGACACTCATTCCTTCGTTTCGGAATGTACGACCGATTTCATAAACGCCATCTAGCCCACCAATAATTAATCTTTTTAAATAAAGCTCTGGAGCAATTCTTAAATAAAACGGCATATCAAGTGTATTGTGATGGGTGATAAATGGTCTAGCTGCAGCACCACCTAATATCGGATGTAGTATAGGAGTTTCAACTTCTATATAGTTTTCTTTTGCAAGAAATGCTCTAATCATCGTAATGATTTTAGAACGGAGTAAAAATGTTTCACGTGAATCATCATTTGAAATTAAATCCAAATAACGACGACGATAACGCTCTTCTATATCTTGTAACCCATGGTATTTTTCAGGAAGAGGACGTAATGCTTTTGATAGATGAACAAACTGTGTTACGCGAACTGTTAGTTCTCCTGTTCTAGTTTTCATCATCATTCCCTCAACACCGACAATATCTCCTAAGTCAGTTTTTGAATAAATCTCAAAAAAGTGTTCTCCAATAACATCTTTTCTAACATATAATTGAACTTTTCCATATTGATCTTGAATATGAGAGAATCCGACTTTTCCTTTTCCTCGTTTGGAAACAATTCTACCGGCTATTCTAACAGGGTTTGTATCTAATTCTTTTAATTCGGGTTTTGTATACTCATCGTATGCATTATGCAGTAAATCTGTTGTATGCGTACGCTCAAAACGTTCTCCGAACGGATTAACATCATTTTCTTTTAAAAACGCTAGTTTTTCTCTTCTTACTTTCTCTTGGTCTGTAAAATCATTCATTTTTAACACCTCAAATTTTTTATAGCATAAAGATTATAACATATTGAAAGAATAAATAAAGTAATTCAAGTCAAGTTTATTTAGTAGCCAACTTAAGCACTTCCAAGTTGTCATACATTAGAGAAATATAGTCGGCTGCTTGACTTTGTTCTTCTTTCGTTATATTACCTAATCCATGAAGGTCTTTTCTTGAGGCGGTTTGATCAATTGCATATAGTTCAGAGAAAAGTTTCTCTCCTATTGGAGAGTTTGAATATTTCTCAAATAGAATATAATGGATATTTTTACGAGTTGCAATATCTAAAAACGCAATAATTTCTCCAGGATTTGTATCAGAAGAATGAAGGGAGCTCGTTAAAGAAATGATTTCTATATCATATCTTGCATGCCAATAACTAAAGAGCTTAACCGTTGTAATGATAGGTTTAATAGCTCCTTGAGCCATTATTTCATAATCATCATGTAACTTTTCTAACATAATTCTTAAACTGACATAATTATTTTCAAAGATTGTTCTTTTTTCTGGAAAATAACTAATAAGTTTATCTCTAACAATATTGGCTGCTTCTTTCATTCGAACTGGATCTAACCAAAAATGAGGATCTGTCATGATATTATTAGAATCACATACTAATTCTCCTGATTCAGTTGTTGTTTCTTCATCGTGAGTGACCTCTTCTTCATCGTGATAATCAGATACACAAATTTCATTTAATTCCACATATGATGACATTTTCACAAGTTCCACATTGCCATCACTAAAGGTGCTTTCTTTGTTATCTGAGATGTAATTATCTAAGCCTTCTCCTACATAAAATAGATAGATTGCATTATTCATAGCAATAATATCTTGTGCCCCCCAATCAATTGATTCACTGTGTACATTACTCCCCGGCACACGTCTAACTTCAACTAAATCTCCAGCTATCTCTTCAACAAGATATTTTATGGGATACACTGTTGTATAAACAACGGGTTTTTCATTATTGCTAGTGTTGTTACAAGCACTAAGAGTAACAAGTGTTATAAAAATTAACAATACTGAAAGTATTTTTTTCATAATATCAGTCCTTTATATATGTTTCTTCTAAGATTTCAAACATACTATCTGCATCTTCTTTTTTTGTTGAATTAAGTATTTCTAGTATTTTTACTGTTACAATCTTATTGCCAAAACTTATTTTAATTATATCGCCAGTATCTACTTCAGAACTAGCTTTAGCAATTTTATCATTAATTTCTATCCGGTCATTATTTGCGACCTTTTTAGCAACTGATCGTCTCTTAATGATGCGAGATACTTTTAAAAACTTATCAATTCTCATTTTAATTCTCCTATTAAATTATATCATGTAATTTTTTTTAGTCACCTTAATTGAAAAAGGAAGTGTTTGTAAAAACACTTCCTATAATCTTATTTATTAGCTTCTAAAATTAAGTCGATTAATTCATCTTTACGTAAGGTTGAATACCCTGATAAATCTTTCTCTCTAGCAATTTCTCTCAGTTGAGGAACTGTGTAGTCTTCTAGTTCTTCTTTGGTAAAAGTATTGGTTGTATGATCTGCACGTGCTGCTTTTTTCTTTTCCCACCATGCTAATTTGCCAGTATCAACAATTTCTAAAATATCTTCTTTAGTTAATGTTTCAACATCGAGTAAGTGACGTGCGATATTTCTGAGTAAATCAAGGTTTTCTTTAATGACTTTTTCAGCTTTTTCGTAAGAAGTGTTTATTATTTTTCTAACTTCATTATCAATTTCTAAAGCAACTTGATCACTAAATGTTTTATCTTTGGCGTAGTCACGTCCTAAGAATACATTGCCATTACGTTTTTCATATGTGATAGGTCCCAGGGAACTCATACCATATTCTGTAACCATTGAACGGGCAATTTCTGTTGCTTTTTGAAAGTCGTTGTGGGCGCCTGTTGAAACTTCATTGAAAATAATTTCTTCAGCCACTCGACCACCAAGTAATCCAGTAATTTGGTCAACTAAACTTTGTTTTGTTTTCAAGAATGCTTCTTCATTTTCTGGTAACATTAAGTTGTACCCACCAGCTTGTCCACGAGGAATAATAGTTACTTTATGAACAATATTGGCATTATCCAATTTAAGTCCAATAACAGCATGTCCTGCTTCGTGGTGTGCAATAAAATCGCGTTCTTTTTTGGTGAAGACACGTGATTTTTTAGCAGGTCCCATCATCACACGATCAACTGCTTCATCGATATGATAAATCTTGATGGCTTCTTTATTTTCTCTAGCAGCTAATAAAGCTGCTTCATTTAATAAGTTTTCTAAGTCTGCACCAGTAAATCCAGGTGTACGTTGTGCAATTTGTTCGAAGGTAACACTTGAATCAATTTTTTTATTTCTAGCATGTACTTCTAAGATTGCTTCACGACCTTTAATGTCTGGTTTAGAAATAGTAATTTGTCGATCAAAGCGACCAGGTCTTAATAATGCTGGATCTAATACATCTGGTCTATTGGTTGCAGCAATGATAATGATTCCAGAGTTTTCACCAAATCCATCCATTTCAACAAGTAGTTGGTTTAAGGTTTGTTCACGTTCATCGTGTCCTCCACCTACACCAGTACCACGTTGGCGACCAACGGCATCTAACTCATCAATAAAGACGATACATGGAGAATTTTGTTTAGCTTCTTTAAACATATCTCTTACACGGCTGGCTCCAACACCAACAAACATTTCGACAAAGTCTGATCCACTGATAGAATAAAATGGCACTTTTGCTTCACCAGCAACAGCTCTAGCAAGTAATGTTTTACCAGTACCAGGAGCACCGACCATTAAGACACCTTTGGGAATTCTTGCACCTAATTTCGTAAATTTCTTTGGATCTTTTAAGAAATCTATTAACTCAGCAAGTTCTTCTTTTTCTTCTTTTACACCAGCAACATTATCAAAGGTTGTTGTTTTTTCTTTGTTTAACGTTGCACGGTTTTTACCGAAATTAAAGGCACGGCTATTCCCACCGTTATTACGCATAAATAATGCGACAATAACAACTAGAATTAGTATAGGACCTAATATTGCAAGTATGTTCCAGAAACTATAACTACTGCCTGGGGTGTGATCATACTCTATAGCTCTACCATTTGTGAGATTAATAATATCTGATAAAACTTCTTTTGAAGGGACTTCTAGAAAGTAAGAGCCATCACTTTCACCATCATTATCTACATCAAACGTTCCTTCTACTTTAAATCCACCTGAGTTAATATCCCCAGATAGCGGTGTTGATTTAATCGTTAAAATTTTTCCATCTTGAACTTCTTTTACGAACTGTGAATAGGTATATTCAACAGGTGATTCTTCATCGTATGTAAATACGTAAACTGCCCCGAAAATAAACGCTAGTATAATAGCGATAACGACTAAGTTACCAAACCTACTTGACGGTGGCTTAATTTGCTTGTTTGCCATTTATCTTCACTCCTTATTATAAACTTTGGGTTTCAATACACCTACGTAAGGTAAATTGCGATATTGTTCATCATAATCTAGTCCATATCCAACAACGAATTCTTTAGGAATTGTTACCCCAATGTATTCAGGATCAATTTCTACGATACGTCCAGCTGGTTTGTCAAGCAAGGTAACGACACTAAC
Organism: Candidatus Izemoplasma sp.; assembly: GCA_021736205.1. Lineage (GTDB taxonomy): Bacteria > Bacillota_I > Bacilli_A > Izemoplasmatales > Izemoplasmataceae > JAIPGF01. The sequence goes on along the minus strand of JAIPGF010000007.1, from coordinate 32,417 downwards.
ACTTTTAGCACCGCGATACTTAAGTAAATCCATAACAACTTTAATTGTTCTACCGGTATCTACAATATCTTCAGCAATAATAATGTCTCGTCCTTTAACTTGTGCATCTAAATCTTTATTAATCTTTATGTCACCACTTGATTCAATACCACCATGATAACTTGAAACATCCATAAAATCTATTTCCATTGGAATGTCCATATTTTGAATAAGTGTTCCCATAAATGGGACGCAGCCTTTCAATAATCCAACAACTAATGGAAATTGGTCGCGATATTCTTCAGCAAGTTGTGTTCCTAACCGTTTAGCTATCTTATTGATATCTTCGTTTGAAACAATGACTTTTTCAATGTCTTTTTCTAACATGTTTTCACCTCGTAAATGTATAACTTATGTTGCAATGATTGATCTTGTGTTGATTTTTTTATGCCGGGAATCCATAGAACATTTTCTTCGTCAGCCAAAACAACAAGTTCGTCTCGTTTTGATGGCGGAATTTTTTGATCTATCAATACATCTTTCACTTTTTTTGTTCCAATAGTAAGTTTCATTTTGTCTCCATTTTGCCGTGTTCTTAAAAATAGTGGAAACACTAATTTATTATAACATAATTCGAAATAATTACTATAATTTTGAGTAATTTTCTTATCAGAAATAATGAATTTATGTGTGTTGGAGATGTAATAGGTTCCCGCTTTTATAATCTTCTTATTTATTGTATCATTATCCGTTGCTTTTTCAACAAATATGGTTTCATATTCTTTAATAAATTCATACTTATTTTCAAGAGTGATTTTTTGATTGGGTGTATCTGTTAAACACATATAAATAATAGCATGATATTGTTCATAAGATACTTCAACTGTATCATCCGTTGCTTTGTTGACTAAGTGTTTAATAAGTTTTATTTTTAACAAGGGATTTTGTTTGTTAAATTCTGTTAAATTCATGGTGCCATACATACAGTGAGATTTAATAAAATTGTTTTTAAGTGTTTCTAGTAAACTGTCCGCATATCCAATGTACTCACTAAATTGTTTAATCTTCTCATCAAACTTAGGGTTTTCTTGTTCAAGCAAAGGAATGATATTGTGTCTAAATCTATTTCTTGTATACTTAATATCACTATTAGATTGATCTATAAAATATTTGATATTATGTGTTTTGGCATACTGTTTGAGGACTGACTTTTTAATGTCTAAAAAAGGTCTTATTAAAGTAATATTTCGTTCTTTATTAACTTCTTTAATTCCTGAGTAACCTGAAAAACTACTGCCTCTAACAAGACGCATTAAAATAGTTTCAACTTGGTCATCAAGATGATGTCCTACAAAGATTTTTTTGATGTTGTGTTTTGAAGCAAGCCCTTTTAAAAACTTATAACGTATTCTTCTGGCTTGTTCTTGAAAATTATCAGTAATATTTTTGGTAATTGTATGTCCTTCAAAAATATAGTTTTTCTTTTTAGCATAGGCTTTGATAAATTTGTATTCCTTTGTTGAAGCTGAGCGTTGATTATGATTAATGTGCGCAACAATAATCGAATTTGTCAGTTGTTCACACACATGTAAAAGAACCATTGAATCGACACCGGTACTTACCGAAACAATGATGGGTTCGTTTTTAGTAATAAACGCTTTTTTTTGTACATAAGTAATCAAATCAACCATACATATCACCTACTTATATTATAACACGTAAGACATAAGTATACATTAGTCTTAGCTGAATTTTTGTAATGAAGAAATAATAGAATATTTGTTCTGTTTAGATATCTACTACATGTATGTTTATATATCTTTTTGCCGATTAATTAATCGATTTGACATCATGCAAATATTAAGTGTATGACATGTAAGATTAATAATCCAAAAAGCGGCTGTTGTTACGAGCGAGGTAATTAGTATTGAAACAACTGCTAGTTCTTGAAACTCAGGCATAGTCGTTACTACAAGTCCAGCGATAATCAATGAAAATTCGCCCCTTGGTACAGTGGTAATACCGATGAATAAGGCATCTTGTAAAGAGCAGCCTTCTTTGTAGTGTAAGATTAAACCACTCACTATTTTACCAATGACTGCTATTGCTGAAATCCATAAAAGAGTACCAATTGTATAAGGTATACCTGAAAATGTAAATGTCATCCCAAAATAGAAAAAGAAAATACCACCAAAAATATCACGAAATTTAATCACAACTGGTTCAAATACCATAATCCCCATCACAAATTGTCCTTCATTTTCTTTAATAGCCCCAAGTTGAGTTAATGATTTAGTTATAATACTTGAACTACTCATATAAATAATGCCAGCAAAAACAATCATATATATAAATGATAGGTTTAAGAGAAGACCAATTAAAATCCCTAGACCAAAATTAATAATAAAATCAACAAGACCGGTTAATAAGAATTGTTTTTTCTCTTATAAAATTCGACTTAATGAAAATTCATACCCTAAATAAAACATAAGAAAAACACGGCCTAATTCACCAAGTAACTTAAATATCTCTTGATTGGTTGTCCATCCTAAAACAAGTGGACCAAGTGCTATCCCCATTAAAATATAAAATGGTAGAAAAAAACTTTTAAAATATTTTGATAGTCTGCTAATAATTGCTAAGGATGTAAATGCCAGTGCAACTTGAATAAATACAGTCATTTTCTTACCTCATTTATCTTGTCCAGTTACATTAATTATAACATAGTTTGTTCAGTTTTGGGTTGATTTCTAAAAGCTTTATACTAAAAGTAGTCTTTATGATATAATATAAGAAGTAAATAAAATTTACAACAGACAGGAGAAAAAATATGTTTAAACTATTAAAGTTAAGTAAAAAAGAACGATCGTGGGTTTTATATGATGTTGCTAATAGCGCCTTTGTGTTAACCGTTATTACAATTTTATTCCCACTTTATCATATTGTTTTACCCGATGCACCCGATAACGCAGGACAGTTATTCACTTTTGCTACAGCAGGGATTGCCCTTGTTACTGCATTGTTATCTCCTGTAATAGGATCGCTAGCAAACTACCATGGTAATAAAAAGAAATTTTTCATCTTTTTCTTATCAGTAGGATTATTAGGAGGTCTAGGATTAGCAATTCCTGGCTTTAGTTGGTTAGTATTGATCGCTATTTTCTTTATGTCTAGTGTTGGATACAACATTGCGAATGTCTTATATGATGCCTTTTTAGTTGATGTAACGAGTGACGAACGCATGGATGAAATAAGTTCAACAGGATTTGCTTGGGGTTATATTGGTAGTTTAATTCCGTTTTTCATTGGGATTATTCCCTTCGGACTCGTAGAACTAGGATTTATTGATGATAAGTACTTTCAACTGACTATTTCTTTTGCTTTTATTGTAACTTTTATTTGGTGGTTAGGGTATTCTATTCCAATGCTTAAAGATGTAGATCAAACATATAACATCGAACATGAACCACATGCTATAAGAAAGTCTTTATTACGTATTTGGAATACATTTAAAGAAATAAGTACCTATAAAAATATTTTTATTTTTATGGTCGCCTACTTACTTTATATTGATGTTGTTAATACAGTTATTCGATTAGCTACAACAATAGGGAGTCAATTGAATGTTGGAAATCCCGTATTATTAGGTGTAGTAATTGTTGTGCAATTTATCGCATTTCCCTGTGCAATCATTTATGGTCGCCTCGCTAAAAAATTTGGTGGGAAACCCATGTTATTTTATGGTATATTCATGTACGCTGCAACTATAATTATTGTTTCTTTAATCGTAGAAGGAAGAGAATATTTAATGTGGGTTGTTGCAATTCTTATAGGGTCAGCACAAGGTGGTATACAAGCTGTTAGCCGTAGTTTCTTCGCTAAGATGTTACCCATTCAAAAAGCAAATGAATTCTTTGGCTTCTTCAGTGTGTTTGGAAAGTTTAGTGGGATCTTTTCTCCCTTCTTATTAGGGTCTTTAATGGCATTTACCACAGCAAATAGAGCAGTGCTTGTGTTACTATTTCCCTTAACACTTGGGGCAATTGTTTTGATATTTGTTAAGGAGGAAAAAGCTGAATATGTACCTAGATAAACAACTAATACTTGCAAGTCAATCACCAAGAAGAAAAGAATTGCTCGATCAATTAGAATTATCGTTTGAAGTGATACCAAGTGCTATTGAAGAACATCTTGATTCTGATAAGTCGCTTGCAGAAAATGTTATGTCATTGGCTGAGCAAAAAGCGCTAGATATCTATCAAAAACATCCAAATAAAATTATTTTAGGATTTGATACCCTTGTGACCTTCAATGGTAACATTTTAGGGAAACCAACAAATAATGAAGAAGCGTTTAGTATGTTGAAAACTCTAAGTGGAACAACGCATGAAGTGTTTACTGGATGTGCCGTTATTACAAAAGAGAAACGACGATCATTTTATGGATTAGCTAAGGTAACATTTGCTCATCTCTCTACTGACGAGATAAATGATTATATTGCCTCAAAGGAACCCATGGATAAAGCAGGAGCTTACGCTATCCAAGGTAAAGCGGCGAAATTTGTCAAACATGTTGAAGGCGATTATTATGCTATTATAGGAGTACCAATTTATCAACTTTATAACACATTAAAAACATTGTAGTTAATATTAAACCTAACATTCAACTGTTAGGTTTTTTTAACTTATATGTAATAGTTTTTGATTGATGGTATAATGTAATTAGATTAACCAATGATAATGCTGTAATTCAACGATGAATTTATGTAGGATACCTCACATATATTTATATAAGGAATTAAGTATGATATCTTTAAATTGTCTTTAGGAGGGATTTAGATGTTTAAGTTAAAAGTGGTTGAGAATAACAAAAGAATTAAAGAGCGATTGAATTTGGTTGAATCAACAGAGTATAAATATGTTCTCACCAACGATCAGTCTAAAACAGAAGATGATAAATTAAATATTGTCTTTTCAGAGAGGCAAATTACTGAGTTGTCTGAATTGCTAGACTGGATTGTTAAAGGAGAAACTGTTTATATTACGGGCTATAATGAATATGGTACGAAACGAGTAGATAGTGATAACTTTTTATATTTTATTGTTGAAGATCAAGAGTTATATGGGGTCTTACACAAAACAAAGTTATTAATTAAATTAAAGCTTTATGAGTTAGATAAACTATTGAAAGAGAAACCCTTCATTAGAGTTAGTAAATATGCCATTGTCAATATTGGTAAAATTGAATATATAAAACCAGCTCTTAATTCTAAATTAGATTTATTAATGAAAAATAACGACCACATTGAAGTAAACAGAAGTTATTTGAAAACATTCAAAGAAATGTTAGAAATTTAATTTGGAGGTATCAAAATGTTAGAATTTTTAAGTAAACCATTCAACGTTATCCTTGTAATCTTTTTACTTGGAATCTCTGTATTTCTTATGGGTAAGATTATTGAAGAATTTAGATTGAATCATAAATTAAGGATTAAACAAAAATCATTACGTATTACCTCGGTGTTTACACGTAATAAACGTCAATTTTCCTTACTAGGAGCAGCAGCATTGGCTCCTATAATAATAATTGCTTTATTATTTATGATTGACCTTAGTATCGAAAAAAGAAATCCCGGTCATCTTTATCAAATATCCAGTGCAACTGATATTAATTTTTTGCGAGATGATTTTTACAAGAATACTGGAATTAGAAGCAGTCATAACTCATTTTTCTTGAATAGAAGCGGTAATGATTTTTTAATGGAAGAAACAATGGATGTCACAACTAGTGACACTTTTACCGGTTCTGGTAGTGATGATTACTCAGAGACCAATAATCAAGTACTTGGTGTGGATGAGATGGATAATGCATTAACTGATGGAAAGTTCATTTATACAATAAGTGAAGAAGGCATTATTATCAGTCTTGCTTATACGATGGAAGAGGGTATTGATGTCTTAAGTATTGCCAAAAAAATTGATTATACAACAGATGATAATTGCGGAGTTCAGTTTCGACCTGCAGGAATGTATGTAGATGACGACCATTTTGTTGTTGTCGGGCAAAATTATGACCAATATTGTGATGAAGACAGTGACAAAGTAGAAGAAACTTTTGGTAGACTATATTGGCATCGTCCTAATAACACAGAAATAAAAGTATATGATAAGACAGATTTTTCACTAGAAAATACATATAAAATTAACGGTAACTTTATTGGAACCCGTAAAATTGATGAAAATCTATATATCGTAACAAATAATTATATTCCATACAATGAAGACGAAGAAGTTAATTTAGATGAATTTATTCCTTACTATACGATTAATGGAGAAAAAACGACTGCTGATTATGCAGATATTATTCATGTAGAGGGGACAAATCCTAATTCATTCACAAGTTTTTATGCGTTTGATTTAAATACGAATGAAGCGGACATGGAAACAGTGCTTGGGGATTCAGGTTATCATTTGTATGTTAGTCCTAATAATATGTATTTAGTGGGAAAACTTTATTACTATACAACACGCACCTCATTTTTAACGCAAGAAGATTCAACTATCAATAAACGTGAAACAATGATTTTAAAAATGTCAATCAATGAAACAGATGTAGAATACAGTGCACTTGGTATGGTTGATGGGTATACATTAAATCAATTCTCAATGGACGAATTTGAAGGAAACTTACGTGTGGCTACTACGACAGGCTCGTGGGGAGACTCCATTAACAACCGTGTTTATATTTTAAATGAGAAGTTAGAAATCATATCTAAACTTGAAAATTTAGGAAAAACTGGAGAGACTATCAAAGCTGTTAGATTTGTTGGTGAGTATGGCTATGTTGTAACATTTAGACAAACTGATCCCTTTTATGTTTTAGATTTAGCAGATCCACAAGTTCCATCTAAATTAGGTGAACTAGAAATCCCTGGCTTTAGTACCTACCTGCAACCACTAGGGAATGACTATATGTTAGGCATTGGCTTTGATGCGGATAGCAGTGGAAGAACAACAGGATTAAAAATAAGTGTTTATGATATTTCAGATAAAGCAAAACCAACCGTATTTAGCGAGGCAGTATTCGATTATAGCGAATTCGGATGGACAAATTCGTCTGCGATTTATAATCACAAAGATTTACTTATTGATTTAGATAAAGGGTTAATTGCTTTGCCATTTGTAATGGATAATACGGATGAGATTCTAAACTATAATAGTGGAATGCTAGTATTTTCCTTCTCAGAAGCAAGCGGCCTAACACGCACTGGATTTGTGTCACATACTGATAATGACTCTGAGCAGGTATATGTGTACAAAGCAAAATTTATTAGTGATTACTTCTATAGCATAAGTAACAAATACATTAAGGTTTCAACAATAAGTGATCCTGAGACAATACTAAATTCGTTATTACTTCAAGAGACTGAATAAAATTAAAAAAAGATTCTCATCATTGAGAATCTTTTTTATAGGAACTAGTTATTTGTTATCTTTGAATATGTTGTTACCATATATATCGTAAGCAACAAAGCAAGGAAATTCTTCTACTTGTAGTTCTCGGATAGCTTCAGCACCAAGATCTTCATACATAATAACACGACTCTTTTTAATTCTACTTGATAAAAGTGCACCAGCACCACCGGTAGCAATCAGATAAACAGATTGATAATTAATCATTTCCTGAATAAATTTATCGCTCCTATCTCCTTTACCTATCATTAATTTTAAACCACGTTTCATTAAATTAGGAGCTAAGTCATCCATTCGATAACTAGATGTAGGTCCACTTGCACCGAGTGCCACATTATCTCTTGCAGGTGTTGGACCGACATAAAAAATTACTGCACCTTCAAGATCAAACTTAAGATTTTCCTCATTTTGAAGTCTTATATGTGCTTGATCTCTTGCGGTATAAATCGTACCAGAGATGAGGACTTTTTCTCCGACTTTCAACCGTTTGATATCTTCCAGAGTGATTGGGGTAGTCAGGTTAATCATATTGTCACCTCAGTATGTCGAGATGAGTGACATTGGATATTAATAGCCACAGGCAAAGAAGCAATATGCATTGGAAAGTAGTTTATCTTAACGCCAAGACATGTTGTGTCTCCGCCTATACCCATGGGACCAACGCCTAATTTATTTATTTCTCTATATAAGTCATCTTCTAGTTGTTTAATGTCAGAATCATCACTAGAATCATCTAGTTCTCTTAGTAACGCTTCTTTTGCTAATAAAGCACTTTTCTCTAAATTTCCGCCAATACCAATACCAACAATAATAGGCGGACAAGGCTTTCCTCCGGCATTGAAAATGGTATCAAGCACAAGTTTTTTAACGCCTTCTTTTCCTTCAGCAGGTGTTAACATTTTAACCAGACTCATATTTTCACTCCCGCCACCCTTAGCAGCTATTTTAAATTTTAGAGTATTACCTGGAACAAGTCGTTGATGAATAATAGCTGGTGTATTGTCTTGTGTGTTAGTTCTTTTAAAGGGATGGTCTACTATGCTTTTTCTAAGATACCCTTCTTTATAGCCCTGTCTAACACCCTCATTTATGGCTGTTTCTAAATCACCAAGAATGTTTATCTTTTGACCTATTTCTACAAATACAACTACGACACCTGTATCTTGACACAGTGGTACGTTGCCTTTTTTTGCGATTTCTTGGTTCTTTAAAATATCATCTAAGATAGATTTCGATAATGATTTAGACTCATTTTGTTTAGCTTCTTGGAGTCGTTTTACCAAAGAATTATCTAAATTATAATTAATTTTTATGACAGAATTTTTAATAATTTCTGTGATTTGTTTTGGTTCGATATTACGCATCTAATCACCTCATTTGACTAAATTATTATACCATAATGATGTGTGTTTGTAGATAGCTATGATAAAAAAATGAAAAAACTTGATAAAATAAAATATGTCTGTTATAATTACTTCGCAAATAAAACTTACTATGGGTAAAACCATGGCGGAAGGAGTAATTATTATGAAAAAAGGCATTCATCCAGATTACAAAACTGTAACATACAGATGTACAACTTGTGGAAACACATTTGAAGGAGGGTCAACATTAGACGAAGTCGTTGTTGATACTTGCTCGAATTGCCATCCTTTTTACACAGGTAAAAAGAAACGTGGTAAAGCCGCAGGACGTGTTGAACGATTCAATCAACGTTATGGTAGAAAATCTGACGAAGACGAAGAGTAATAATTTAGCCGCCAATTGGCGGCTTTTTTATTACGTAAAAAAGGCTCTCTTTTGTAGAGAGCTTTTTTCTATTATTGGTTTTTATATGATTCTTGTTTTTCAAATTTGGTATGCAGTACTTTTTTGGCTTTTTTAGATCCAACGGAGTCCAAAAATTCTTTATAAAGAATTTCATCTAAGTTTGTATAATTTTTTGAGGTGTACAATCCATTTAAGTTATTTAAACGAAATTTGTGAATATCAACATCATCTTGTAATTTTGCTGTATGGATGGGGTTTCCACCACTATTAATCCAACCACCTAATGATGAATTGAATTCTACAAAGTGATATTGTTTTTGTTTACTTTCCAGGATGTCAAAGAAATCCTTAATTGTTGGTGTGGTGATCTTAGCAACTAAAAATTTAGTGTCTTTTAGTGTATATTCTGCTTCTTCAAATTCTTTTCGTTTTTTAAATTTGATTTTTTTAGGTTTTTCTCCAGCTAGAATAGATGCTGTTTTGAGTGTTTCTTCTAGAGAATTATGGTAGGTATCTTCATTAACTGATGATTGTGTTAACTCAGCTAATTTACCAAATTGTTTAATCGGCTCTAATTCATTGAATTTCACACTTTGGCGTTTTAACATTCTGGCATATTCACGTGTTGTTAAAACAAAATCAACATCTCTTACACCTTCAACAATGTTCGCCATACGACTAGCTTTTTGTTTTTCTTCAGGTTTAGGTGTTAAAGCCACAAAAACGATATTTTCTTTATGGTATCCAAGTTCTTTGCTGTAGTAATTCTTAACAATAGCACCTGTAATTTCTTCGATTGATTTAGTGGACGTTAAATGACTTAAGTAATCTTCTTCAAAGTATTCAATATAATTAATCCATCCAGGCTCATCTGAGCGAATGATTGGAAGTTTGCCACCCTCTTTAACACGATTTAATAAGATATTTGCCTCTTCTTTTTTCAATATGTTAGAAAATTTAGACGTATCAACCACTTCATCAACACCAATTGTTTTAAGAGATGCATATAACTTTTCCTCGACATTTTCACCGATATTCGAATCAAATTCTTCTCCAACTGTGACTTTTACAAGCGGATCAATTCCAACGATTACTTTCGTGCTTGGTTCGCGAAGAGCTTCTAACATATCTTCCATATTTGATGTGTCTTTGATAGCTGCGACAGGACATGACTCAATACATTTACCACAGTAGATACAACCACTGTCTTCTAAATTGTTGTTTTGAGCTGGTCCAACGTATGTTTCATTACCACGTTCATTAAAATCTAATATATCAAGTCCAGTGTGGACATGACAAGCAGAAACGCAACGTCCACAGAGGATACATTTTCCACTATCTAATGTGATAGCTGTGGATGTATCGTTGAATAAGCGTTTATTGTCAGAGAAAAATTCGCTTTCTCCAAATGTGTTATCAACATTATATCTGCGCATTAAATCTAAAAATTCACAGTTTGTTTCACGATCACATGCCCAACATTCGAATATGTGATTACTTGCGAGTAGTTGTAAATTTTGTTTTACACTATTTCTTATTTCTTTGTTATCTGTTTTAATATTCATACCATCTTGTACTTGAATGGTACATGAATTTTTAAGTCCTCTCATTCCGTCAATATCAACAATACAAAGACGACAAGCAGAGGTTTCATTTATATCTCTTAAAAAGCAAAGTCTTGGGATGTTTAGCCCCATCTCTTCACACGCTTGTAAGACCGAATAATTTTCAGGGACTTCTATTTCTGAATTATCTATTGTGAGTTTTATGTTTTTCATGGTAACCTCCCTACGGTTTTAATATTGCATCGACTGGGCATACATCATAACATGCACCACAAGCAATACATTCTTCTGGATCTATAACGTGTGGCTTTTTAACTTCGCCTTCTATACAGTCAACAGGACATACTTGGGCGCATTTTGTACAACCAATACAGACATCTTCTTCAATGAAGTATGCGGTACGTTTGGTTCTATTAGCGTATGCTTCATATTCATCTCTAAAATATTTTAGTGTTGATAAAACTGGATTAGGTGCACTTTGTCCCAGACCACAGAGTGATGTTTTTTGAACAGATTTAGCTAAGTACTCTAACATTTCTAAATCTTCTGGTGTGCCATTCATATCAATTAATTTTTCTAATGTTTCATAAAGACGTTTGGTTCCTATACGACAAGGCGTACATTTTCCACAACTTTCATCTTGTGTGAAATCGAGATAGAATTTAGAGATTTTAACCATATCATCATCTTCATCTAGGATGATCATTCCTCCACTCCCCATCATGCTACCAATTTCTTTAAGTGATTCATAATCGATTGGTGTATCTAAGTGCTCTTCTGTAATAACACCACCAGATGGGCCACCAGTTTGAACGGCTTTAAAAGCTTTTCCACCATCAATTCCATCACCAATGTCATAGACGATTTCTCTAAGGGTAGTTCCCATAGGGACTTCAATTAATCCTATATTATTAATATTACCAGCAAGAGCAAACACTTTGGTTCCTTTTGAATTTTCAGTACCAATTTTAGCAAATTCTTTGGCCCCCATATTGAAGATAGCAGAAACATTTGCTAATGTTTCAACATTATTAATACAAGTTGGGTATCCCCAGAGTCCTTTTTGTGCAGGATAAGGTGGTTTATTACGACTCATACCACGCTCTCCTTCAATTGAAGCTATCAAGGCTGTTTCTTCACCACATACGAAAGCACCAGCACCAAGACGTAAATCGATATTAAAGCTAAAACCAGATCCAAAGATATTTTCACCTAAAAGTTCGTATTCTCTTGCTTGTTTAATGGCTGCTTTAAGACGTTTGATAGCGCGTGGGTATTCGATTCGTACATAAACATATCCTTGGTTTGCACCAATCGCATATCCAGCAATTGCCATTGCTTCTAAAACACTATGAGGGTCTCCTTCTAAAATCGAACGATCCATAAATGCACCAGGATCTCCCTCATCTGCATTACAAATTATATATTTTCGATCTGATTTTTCTTTAGCAGTTAGTTCCCATTTAAGACCTGTAGGGAATCCACCACCACCACGACCTCTTAAACCAGATTCTTTAATCTCGTTAACAACATCTTTCGGTGATTTATTTTTGAGAATATCACCTAAAGCAAAGTATCCATCTCGTGCGATATATTCATCGATATTTGATGGATCAATCAACCCACAGTTTCTCAGGGCGATTCTCGTTTGCTTGGGAAAAGATTTAATTTCATTTAATGATTTTGCAACTTTTGCCATTACGATCACCTATTTTCTATATTGTCCAATTAGATAGTCTTCAACAACATTGCCATTCACGATATGTTCGTCAAAGATCTTTTGAGCTTTTTCTTTGTTTACCTCACAATAGGTATAACGTTTATCATTTTGATAAACTTCTACCATTGGTTCAATAGAACATTCGCCTAAACAACCAACAGATGTGACACTAATATCTTTGAGTTCCTTGTCTTTGATAAGCGTATTGAATTCGTCAAAAACTGGTTTTGCACCTGCACTAATACCACATGTCGACATACCAACTAAGATTCGAGTAAGAGATGTATCTTTCTCGGTGTTTGTTTTTTTCTTAGTTTTGTCTTTTATCTTTTTTAGTTCTTCTAAAGATTTCATTTATTTTCCTCCTCCAGTAAATCAGAAATAGTTTGTTCAATAGAGTCCTTTAACTAGTTAATTATTATTTGATGAGCAATGAGAATGTCACCTAGTTCTGTAAGTAGTAGAATGACATCTACACTAGAAAGATGAGTTTAGAAAATTGGTAAGTCTAACTGCTTTGCTTTTTTATGGTTTTATCGTTAACAGCTAGCTTATTTGGGAATATGACACATCAAAAATCTAGTAATTCAGCATTATCAAGAACGTTAATATAATTTAGAATAGTAATAAAACTTAAGATTGAGATATTTTTTAATCAGAAGATTAGGAATGTCTTCTAAAATTATTTGTTTTCTTTAAATTCCTTGATTAGATCAACAGCTTCTTTAGTTTTTAAATAACCATGAACATCATCATCAATCGTCATAACAGGAGCCATCATACAAGTTCCTATACAGCGTTTTGATTCAAGTGTGTAAAAACGATCTTCAGTTGTTTCTCCTGCCTCAATCTGAAGTTCCTTTTGAATACCATCTAAAATATCTTCAGCTCCTTTTACATAACAAGCTGTTCCTAGGCAGACACCTAATACATGATCTCCTTTAGGATCAATGGTAAAACTAGAATAAAAAGTAACTACACCATTTATCTTTGCAATTGAAATCCCAGTCTCTTTTGCAATTATTTTTTGTACTTCTAGAGGAACGCCATTAAAAATGCGTTGTGCTTCATGTAAGATTGGCATTAAAGGTCCAGGATGTTTAAGGTTTCTTTTAATTTCCGATAAAAGTTCTTTATGTAACTCAGGGGTTATAATTGAATTTGTCTCCATATTCCTCTCCTTATATATACTTTAATTTTCAAACAATTATAACATACATACTTTATTTTATAAAGTACCTATAATGAAATTAGAATTTTTTTATTTTGGCTATAAAATGTCGTTAATATTTGCGATTATTTTTTGTTTCACATTGTTTTTAGACAAATAATATTATATTATTAGAAGTAAGAGATAAGAGGTGGATAAATAATGTATTTAAACCAAAAAGATGGTTGGATAGAAGTTATCTGTGGGCCAATGTTTGCAGGGAAAACAGAGGAACTTATCAGACGAGTTAGAAGACTAGAATATGCTAAGAAGAACATAATTGTTTTTAAACCTAAAATAGATAATAGATTTTCAGAAGGCGAAGTTGTATCACATAATAATAATCGAACAAAATCAGTTAATATTGCCTATGCAAGACAGATGTTTGATTATATTGACAGTGATACTGATATAGTGGCAATAGATGAAATTCAATTTCTTGATGGAGAAGTTGCAGATATTGTTGAATTTTTAGCATCTAAAAAAATACGGGTAATCGCAAGTGGACTTGATAAAGACTTTCGTGGAGAGCCGTTTTCTTTTATGCCTAAATTGCTTGCAATGGCGGAGTATGTAACAAAATTAACAGCTGTATGTGTTGAATGTGGAAGTCCAGCAACTAGGACACAGCGTATTGTGAATGGAAAACCAGCGAGATATAAAGATCCAATAGTACTTATTGGGGCAGAAGAATCTTATGAAGCACGATGTAGAAAGTGTCATAAAGTTTACTACAAACCCAAACCATATCAAGGGAAAATTTCAGATGCTGAAGAGTGATCAATATTTTATGTCAATTGCTTTAGAAGAAGCGGAGATTGCAGCCCAGAATAATGAAGTTCCAATTGGGGCTGTCATTGTAAAAGATGGAGAACTCATTGCACGAGCACACAATGAACGAGAAAATACACAAAAAACTGTTTCTCATGCTGAAATAATCGCGATAGAAAAAGCCAATAAAAAATTACAAAGTTGGAGGCTTGACAGTTGTACACTTTATGTTACAATTGAACCATGTCCGATGTGTGCAGGGGCTATTATTCAATCACGGATAAAGCGCCTTGTTTACGGAGCTAAAGACAATAAATCTGGATCACATCAGGGCATTATTAATCTATTTGATCAAGCATTTAATCATCGTGTAAATGTTGAACCAGAAATTAAGAAAGAAGCAGCATCAAAGTTAATGAAAGACTTTTTTGAAAAATTAAGACAAACAAAAAAATAACAATTGATATCTCTTATCAATCATCCTCATTCAATAGGTGGTGACGAATTAGGTCAGGTCGGGAACGAAGCAGCCTTAAGTTTTCTAACTATGTGAGTGGGGATGCTTGATGAGAGATGTTTTTATTTAAGTTGATTTCAATATCACTATATGGTAATATTAATATATAGTAATATTGCTTAACAGTGATGGAGATGAAAATATGAAAAAACACGATATATTAAAATTGCTCTCAGATCAGACAAGATATGATATTTTTATGAAATTACTTGAATATGATTCTCTAGTTGTTTCGGAAATTCAAGAATTACTTAACATTAAACAAGCAAACTGTTCAAAACACTTGAAGAAGTTAAAAATTTTTAATGTGGTCAAATCAAAAAGAGAGAAAAACATGGTTAGATATTCGATTCGAGATGATTTTTTAGATAATCACGAGTATTTAATTAGATATCTACTACTTTAATGAGGTATACAATGAAAAAGAAATTTATATTCGTTGATATGGATGGTACATTGGTGAATCATAACACTAATACCATTCCTAAATCAACAAAAGAAGCCATTAAACGCGCCAAAGAAAATGGACATGAACTCATCTTAACAACCGGAAGACCACCATGTCTTTTTTATGGTATAGATGAAACACTTGGGTTTGATAGCTATATAGGAGCAAATGGGCGAATAGTGGTGAGTCATGGCAAGGTTATTTATGAAGACCACATTGATCCTGAAGTTATTGAAAGACTTTTAGAAATGACCGATAAAAATTCTTTAGATTTAGGATTTGAAGGGATGCATCATTTTGCTGTTAATTCAACCAATAATGATTTATATAAGAAATTTTGCAAGAATTTTAATATAGATACCTATATCATCGAAAAAGATTACTATAAAAAGCATTTAATATATCAACTTATTCTTTTTTATGATAAGCCTGATTTTAAGAAATTTGAGATAGATTTTCCGGAATTAACATTTAATTATTCCTGTGAATTTGGATTAGATGTGAATTCTAAAGGGGGACTCAAAGAACGAGGAATAAAAGAATTTGTTAACTATTATGATCTTAATCATAACGATATTATTGCCATTGGTGATGGCTATAACGATATTTCAATGATTGAATATGCTAATACTGGTATTGCTATGGGAAACGCTCCACAAGAAGTGAAGGAGCATGCAGATATTGTTGCAGATTCGATTGATGAAGATGGATTATTTAACGTTTTAGAAAAAATAGGTATAATATAAGTAAGTGGAGATGATAAAATGGAAAATAAAAAAATAGATTTTATAAGAAATGTTATTAGTTTTATTATGCATCCTGTGAACTCAATTTTATATATCGGTATTTTAGTGATAATGGTTGTTTTATGGTTCACAAACACACTTATTATTAATGCTGGTAATTATACATGGATTTATTCTACAAGCATGCAAGTGTTAGCTGCAATGATTGCTTTGTTGCCAATCTCTTATAGTTTTTATTTGGCCAGAGTTGATGAAGAGCAAGATTCTATTTTAGACAGATTTATCATTAGGAATCTAAAAAAAGATGGCTATTATGATCTAATGTTTGTTATACTTTTTTCTATTCTAACAATTATAATGAACCTTATTTTTCTCTTTCTTCTTGAAAAAGTAATTTTCGCTATTGTTGCTACGTTATTTACACTTCTAAGTATTCAATATGCAGCCGTTTTTGTATATCGTTTGTTTAATCCAGATCGAGTCAAAGAACATATTAAAAAACTAGATACTTCTACTAGAAAAACAAAAGAGGATTCCAAAATAACACTGGATGGTTTTATTAAGCAATATCTATCACTTGAAGCCGTGGTTAAAGATTATATATCAAATGAAAATGATAATGAAATAATTGATGACTCACCCTTATATGATATTGTAGATCAATTTCAAAAAGATATTCCTGCCATTAAAGAGCACTATGACATTTTCAAAGAAATCATTTATCACCGTAATAATATTATTCATAATTACACAGAAATTAGTATTGATAAAAACAAATATAGCAAAATACTTGAATTGATTGAAGAATTTAAAAAATTAAATAATAAGTTTATTTCAGATAATATTTTTAAAAATGTTACGAGTATAAGGACGATTATTGATAAAGCTGTTAAAGATTATAGTGCAGACTATAGAAATGTTGATGTTGACATAGATAGCGCTTCGTCTACAAATTATGAAGAAGTAATATCAAATATATTTGAAGACTATTTTGTGAGTCCCTATTATAAAACACTAAACACAGATGAGTGTGAAGATACGGACTTTGAAGTTGTTCAAAACAACTATTCAGAACGTAAAATATTAGGAATTGAACTTCGAATGACAGATTCTAAAAATTTCAAAGACCAATATAATGAACTGTTTGATCGCCTAAAAGACAAATATTTGTACTTGTTTGTTGTTAACAATAATATTGTTGATAATATATTTGAAATAGGTTATATGACAAAAGATAAGAAAGTGAAAAGTTATAAAGTATCTTATTAAAAAAGCCATAAAGTAATAATACCTTTAAAGGAGACATGATAAATAAACATATCAAGTCAAACTTTAAAGGTATTTTTATAATGATAAAATGTTAGATGGTTTTTGTATCCTTCAAATACATATTAGAATTTAGTTTTTATTGCTTGTTTGTCATAATGAAATAAGCCTTAACACCATTTTTAGTATTTTCAAGACCAAAATTAGCTTGGTGTGATTTTAAAACCTCACTTACAAGATATAATCCAATTCCGCTCCCTGTTGATTTGTGACTGTTTTCAACATTATGGTCTGATCTATAAAATGGGTGCCAAATTTTTTCTAAATCGTCTTCTAATATTTCTGTACCATGATTAATAACTTCAAATAAAACTGTGTTATCTAGTTGTTTTTTTAAATTGATTTCAATAGTACTTTTAGATTCAGTATATTTAATCGCATTTGTTAAATAATTAGATATAACACGATTTATTAATTTTCTGTCAGCTTCAACATACACATTTTCATCAATGTCCTTTTTAATGGTGAAATTATACTTAATAAACGGTTTTTTCAAATTGTTTATAATAGCGTTTAGTTCTGAGGTCAAATTGTATTCAACAGGATCTAACGAGGTATTCGCATCGTCTAGTCTGTAAATTTGCAGCATATCTTGAATCATCATAGAAGAACGTGATATTTCATATAGAACATTCTTTAATTCATCATCTAAATCATCAGGTTTGATAATACCATCTAAGATGCCTTGTATAGTTACTTGCATGATCATTAACGGTGTTTTTAGTTCGTGAGATATAGATGAGACTAGCTGTTTTTTTAACTGGACTTGCTGTGACTGTTTATCATATAATTTTCTGAGTTCTGAGTTTTTCTTGTTTATGGTCTTTAATGTTGCTTTGAAGTTTTTAGAAATTAAATTAATACTCCGTGATAGAGACTTGTTTTCTTTATTATTGAATTCGTTTGCTTCAACATCAAAATTCAATTTTGATATTTCATCAGCTACGCCTTCAATATTTTTTATTGGTTTTGCGATAATATTAGAAAGTCTAAAACTCCATAAGAATATAATGGCAATAGCTGTTGCATAAACATAGATGTTATAAGATGAAATGATGTTTGTGATTCTTTCTGTATCTTCAATAGGGACAATAGTCACTAGGTAATTCCAAGTTCTTAGTTTATGAATAAATACCAAAGAATCAACCGGACCATCGGATGATTTATACCAATAACCATCTTCACGATATTCATGGTCTCCTAAATTGAGGGTACCACTTGATAATTTTGATATTTCTCGGGTAATGAATAAGTTATCGTCATATAAATAATTTAAGTTATTGGGTTTTTCAATGGTTGTTACAGTTCCTTCAATAAACATACAGGCTTGTTGATCACAAGATATGTTACTTTCAAAAAATACGCCTAAATCATTGGCAATTGTTGCTGGGGAGTAATAGTCTTCATTGTACTCATAGATAGTCAAAGATAAATATTCATCTAATTGGTAAGTATAATCATTGTTGGGCACTAGTATCGTGTAATCATTATTATTAGTGTCATTCACAGTGATTGTATAATTACGGTAAGTAGAATTTAAGATGCGATATTCACCATCAGTAATAACAGAGTATGCGTTGTTAGATGTAGTGAAATCATACATACCATCATACAAATTAGTATTGGGATTATTCATATCATCAACGTAATTAATTAATCCTTGGTGAACTTCTTCAAACTCGCGCTCTGTGTAAAAACGATTAAAAAAGGTATTATTCAAAACGGTCTGTAAAGCAAAAAAGGATGAAAAAATCAATATTAAAGTAATAATTAATTGCGTAGAAATACTGAGAGACTTATAAAACTCAACAACAGCACTTAATAACTTTTTAAAGGGTTTCATGTGGGACCTCAAATCGGTATCCAACACCAAATACAGTTGTAATAAATTTTGAATAAGGCCCTAAATACCTTCTTATTTTTTTTATATAAGTATCAACAATTCTATCTTCAACATAAACATCCATTCCCCAAACTTCATCTAATAAAAGGTTACGGCTACATATTTTACCCTCGTGTTCAACAAAGTATTTAAGTAAATTGAATTCTGTTTTAGATAAAGGAATTTCTTGCTCCTTTAAAAAAGCTCGATGGGTGTCAATGTCAATTTTTATCGGGCCAGCTTCAACAATCCCTACCACTTGTGGAGCATATGTTTGACTTTGCAGGCGGTCCAGTAGGTTTTTAGCTTTAGCCACAAGAATTTTTGGGTTAAAAGGTTTTGTAATATAATCATCTACTTTTAAAGAGTACCCTTTTAAAATATCTTCTTCTTCACTTAAAGCACTCATCATAATAATAGGAACCTCGGATTTATCTCGGATTGTTTTAGCAATTGTCCAACCATTTAAATTCGGTAACATAATATCTAAACAAACTAAATCGACTTTGTTTTGATTGAATAAATCTAAACCTTGTTTTCCATCTAAAGCACTTAATACAACAAACTTTTCAGATGTAAAGTAATTTGATACAACACGATTAATAGTAGGTTCATCTTCAATAATTAAAATTGTCGTTTGAGTCATGGTTTTCACCTCTTATAATCATTATATTAGAAATATGTGTATTTTTAAAGAATTGAGTAAGTTATTCTCTTTACTAATCGAAATAGAAACAGTAAAATGATACTGATAGGTGATAATATATGTATAAAATTATAGTAATTGGAGGCGGACATGCCGGTAGTGAAGCTTGCTTAGCAAGTGCTAGATTAGGTCATAAAACATTGTTGGTAACAGGTAATATTGATTTGATTGCGTCTATGCCTTGTAATCCTAGTGTGGGTGGACCTGCAAAGGGAATTGTTGTAAGAGAAATTGATGCACTTGGTGGAGAGATGGCTAAAAACGCTGATAAAACTCAAATCCAAATGCGTCTTTTAAACATATCTAAAGGACCTGCTGTAAGAGCATTAAGAGCACAAAGTGATAAAGTATTATATTCTAGTACAATGAAAGAAACTATTTTAAATCAGGATAATCTAGATGTAAAAGAAGCATATGTTAAACATCTTTATTTAGAAGAAAATCAGATTAAGGGGATTATCCTTGAATCAGGAGAGATAATCAAAAGTGAGACAGTTATTTTAACTACGGGAACTTATATGGAAGCAAAAGTGTTGTTAGGAAGTGACGTTAGAAATGAAGGGCCAATGAAACAAAAGGCATCTAACGGACTCAGTGAGCAACTTAGATCTTTGGGCTTTAAGACAACCCGTTTAAAAACAGGGACACCGCCAAGAGTTGATACATCTACAATCGATTTTTCCCAAACAGAAATACATGAGGGAGATAAGGTTATTAGACATTTTAGTTTTGATAAAAGTCGAGTCTATGATGTTGAGAAACAATGGCCTTGTCACTTAACATACACATCTAAAGAGACGCATGATGTTATTATGAATAATTTACATAAATCTTCAATGTATGGTGGAGAAGTTGAAGGGGTTGGACCTAGATATTGTCCTTCGATTGAAGATAAGTATGTTCGTTTCAAAGATAAACCAAGACACCAAATATTTTTAGAACCAGAAAGCACGTCATTAAATGAAACATATGTACAAGGATTATCAACATCTATGCCGAAAGATGTGCAAAAGAAAATGATTCAGTCATTACCGGGGTTAAAGCAAGCAAAGATTATTAAATACGGATATGCAATTGAGTATGATGCAATTGATCCAAGAGTTCTTTATCCTACACTAGAAAGTAAGGATTATCAAAATCTATATTTTGGTGGCCAGGTAAATGGTACAAGTGGATATGAAGAAGCGGCCTGCCAAGGATTAATGGCCTCAATCAATGCGGTGATGAAACTAGAAGATAAAGAGCCATTAATTTTAAAAAGAAATGAAGCATATATTGGCGTTTTAATTGATGATTTAGTAACAAAAGGTGTAAAAGATCCTTATAGATTGTTAACATCTCGTGCAGAATATCGTTTATTATTACGACATGATAATGCCGATATAAGATTACGAGAACATGGTAGAAGAATTGGTTTATTAGATGATAAAGTATATAGAGAATACAAGAAAAAACAACAACAAATTATTGAAATAAAAGAAACATTAGAGATATATGATCTATACCCAAATGAAAAGACAAATAAACGGCTTAATAAATTAGGAACAACAGATATAAATAACAAAACAACTTTATATAAATTGCTGAGAAGGCCAGAAATTAGTATTGAACTTTTCACTGAATTTTTAGAGTTAGATAAATATAGTGAAGATGCCCTTGAACAAGCTGAAATTGATATTAAATATGAAGGATATATTAAAAAAGCTAAAAAGCAAGCTAAGAAAATGTTAAAAATGGAAGATCATAGAATTCCTAGGGATATTGATTATAATAAGATTCACAATTTAGCGTTAGAAGCGAAAGAGAAACTAAAACAAATAAAACCACTAACTATTGGCCAAGCTTCAAGAATCAGTGGAGTTAATCCTGCGGATGTATCAATACTGGTTGTTTATTTAAAAGGGAAATATAATTCATAAACTAAATACCTCTTTGAAATTTTAAAGAGGTATTTTTTTAAATTATTTTAAAACAATGGTGACTGTGTTAAAATATTATTAGGTGATAAAAGTGGAAATTGACTTTAAAAACAGACTTAAGTCCTTAAATATAGAACTAAGCGATAAACAATTAAAACAGTTTGAAATTTATTATGAGGTTTTGACTAAATGGAATAAAAAAATTAATTTAACAACTATTACTGAAAAAGACGGTGTATATTTAAAACATTTTTTTGATAGTCTAAACTTGGTAAAAGCTGTTTCTTTAGATAATCAGAAATTACTTGATGTTGGAAGTGGAGCTGGATTCCCAAGTATACCTTTGAAAATTGTTTATCCCAACTTAGATATTACAATCTTAGATGCTTTACGAAAACGAATTAATTTTTTAAAGATACTTACAGAAAAATTAAATATTAATGTGAATCTTGCACATGGACGTGCAGAAGAATTTAAAATGAAAAATTGTTTTGATATTGTTACGGCAAGAGCTGTAGCTAATCTCCCTATATTGACAGAACTTTGTTTACCACATGTAAGTGTGGATGGATATTTTTTAGCTTTAAAAGGTCCAAATTATGAAGAAGAATTATCTGAATCAATGAACGCAATAAACATATTGAGTGGCAAATATGATAAAACAATCATGTATGATGTTGATGGTATAAAACACTCGATTTTAATGATAAAAAAAGTAAATAAAACTAGAAAAGGTTATCCAAGAAAATTTAAAAAAATAAAAAGCAATCCCCTTTAGAGGTGATCGATATGACACATAACAATAATCGTTATCAGTATTCACAATTAGAGACATATAAAGAGAGAATAGAATTAAAGCATCTTAAGACAAAGACTTTAGTTATTAATTTTATCAATCTCATATTAGCCAGTGTTACAATCTATTTTTTTATAAAATTACAAATTGAGGCAAGAACGTTTGTTTCTATTTTAGTTATGTTTTCTATTCTATTCTTTGGTAACTTAGCTTTTTATTCCTATGATAAGGACCAATTTAATAATTTGAAAATGGCTATGTATTTTAATACATTCGGCATGTATATCATATCTTTGACACTTATTATTCTTTTTCAAACACCTAGTATTTTTACCGCTTTATTTTTAGTTTATGCCATTACTGCGGTGTACCAAGATTATAAGGTTATGGTTATTAGTAATTTTTCTTTATTCTTATCTGGAACACTACTTGTATTTAGGTTTCCGAGTTTGTTTGAAATACCTGGGTATTCAAGTGCGGATAAAGCGTTTATTGTAATATTTCTTGTTGTTTTTGTTTTGCTCATTTCACTGTCATCATTCATTTTAATCAAAAGAAAGAATTTCTTTTACAATCAATTAGCAAAAATTAAAGAAGCCGAAGTTCGAAATATTAGAATTTTAAATAAAATTGAAAATCTTGTAACTAAGAGTTCTTTGGATTACAAAGAGTATTATGATAGTCTGAGAACATTTTCAAAAGAAATATCTAAAAAAATAGATGTTCCGGATTTATTTAATAGAAAAATCAGTTTATTGGAAGATTTGAAAAATCATAAAATGTCTGAAATATTATCACGTTATCCTGAATATTCTATTGAAGAAGTCAATAAACTAAAAATGTTGGAGTTATCAACGTTTAGTAAAATAAAACATATAGGTTTGAAAGCAAGCAAACACGTTGATATAGATGTTGAAAGTCATGAGATTTTTTCGGAAGATCAATTTAAATCATTTAGACATCTTAATGATGACCATTATGTAAAAATAATTTCTTTTACTGTTTTTTATACGTTATTAAAAATTGATAAACCATATTTAAAAGCTTTAGATGAAAAAACTATTTTAGAAGCACTGAAGGAATCTGAGTTTTATTATAAAATTGATAGGACAGTTCTCAAGATATATTTAGAGAATAATGAAGTTTTTGAAACGATTGTTAAGGATATATTTGAAGGAGGATGGTCTTATGAAGATGATGTTAAACAAGATCATTAATACTGAATTTTTGACTTTCAATGAAGTTTTAAAACTTAAAGTTACAATTGTTAATATATTCTTACTTGTTTTTGTGGTCCTAAGTATACCTATTTCATCTTTGAATAATTTAACATTAGATATTAACATATTACTTCCATTAGGATTTTTTATTATTATTGGGATTACATTTCTGTTAACATTTGTAAATTTAAGTCGAGTTGCAATGCATTTTTCGATTTATAACGTGGCTGGAATTACGCTTTATTTTACAGCTGGAACTAATAACTTTTATGCATATATTTTATTCTTTGTTACACTCACAATAATTATTTTTTATCAGGATATGGTAACCTATTTAGTATATGGCGGAATTATTACTATAGGAGGAACTTTTTATATCATCCAGTATGGTATTAGTTTTGTTGGATCTAATTCACTATCAACTTCTGTATCACAATTTACCTATCTTGTTGTTTTGATTGGATTTTATCTTGTATTCCTTATTCAGTTTTTTATCTCTGATAGTATATATGAAACGATGAATAATGAATGGGTAAAAATGGATAAAATTTTGAGTAAATATAATGATTTGAGTGTTAGACATTTAGCAAGTATGTTAGAAAAACATGACAAAGAACCACTATATAAAAACACTAAATTCCAACAAACAGTTAGTGAAATAAGTGTCTTCATTAATGAGTTTTTTGAGGACGAGGCATCTAATATAACAGAAGCAGTTGAATATTATTTCTTTATTCATGATAAAGAAATTGAAGAGATAATGAATAATAAAAATTTAACATTAACAACAAGAAAATATGCTGAACAGTTTAATAAATATTTGATGAATAAAAATAGTGAACTTGTTTCTATTCTGTTTGATTTTGCTACATTATTTAAAGAAACTAATGAATTTGATGAATATCGATATAGTTATAATATTAATGAAATTTTTGATGATAAGGTTGATAAATTACTTTCGTTAGCTATCTTGTATAAGTATTTAAAAACTGAAATAACTCAGTTAGATAAGTTTGGGTTTGTAAAGCGAAAATTAGATCATTCAGAAATATCTGAAATGTTTGAATCAAATTTATTTAGAGAATTTATTTCTTATGAGCAATTGAATTTTTTTAAAGACAATCAAGAGTTATTTGATGAGTACTTATAAATTGTTTTGTAGTATGTAACTTATGAAGTTAATTAATAGTTATTGTAAAGAAAGGTAAAAGCAAGTTGTCCACATTATTTGTGGATAACTTTTCATTCTCTTTGTACACAATGAAAGATTAATATGATAAAATATATATACTTTCCTAAAAGTTTATAAGAGGGATAGATTTAGAGGTGATATTATGGGAAAAATTATATCTGTTAGTAATCAAAAGGGTGGTGTTGGAAAAACAACTACGAGTGTTAATTTGGCAAGTTCTTTGTCATATTTAGATAAAAAAGTACTACTTATTGATGTTGATCATCAGGCCAATGCAACAACATATTTAGGAATAAATAGAGCTGGATTGAAATACACAATTTCTGATGTTTTTAAAGATGAAGTTGATATTATTAAAACGATTGTTAAATCTGATTCTGTTAATGTGGATGTGATACCAGCAAGATATGAATTAGGACGTATTGAAGATAAACTAATATCGCATGATAATAAAGATTTTATTTTAGCGAATGCGATTGAAAATATCCGTAAAGATTATGATTATATTATAATTGATTGCCCGCCTTCTTTGGGGATCGTGACCATTAATGCTTTAGTTGCATCGGATAGTGTTATAATACCTGTTCAGTGTGAGTTTTTAGCTATGGATGGATTGACACAATTACTCAATACTATACGTGTTATACAAGGTAAACAAAAGTACAATAGAAAAGTTTTAACAATAGAAGGTGTTTTATTAACAATGCTTGATACGAGAAGTAATATAGGATATGAAGTAATTAATGAGGTACGAACATATTTTAAAGAGAAAGTTTTTAAAACAATTATACCAAGAAATGTAAAAGTTTCTATGGCCCCATCATATGGATTGCCTGTTACAGAATATTCTCCTCGCTGTAAGGGATCACTTAGTTATCAAAATCTCGCCAAGGAAATGGTTGAACTTGAAGAACAAAGTGGATAGACATAAAAAATCATTTAATGAACTTATGGAGGAGAATAAAGAGTTTATAAATGAAAATGAAGAAGTTGTTGAGGTTGAAATTAGTGATATCCGCCCTAATCCGGATCAACCACGTACTGTTTTTAATGAAAAGAAATTGAAAGAATTAGCTCAATCAATTAAAGAACATGGTATATTACAACCAGTTATTTTAAAAAAAGCTAGTCAAGGTTATATTGTTGTTGCTGGGGAACGACGTGTAAGAGCTTCTGAATTAGCAAACTTAAAAAAAGTTCCAGCGATTATAAGAAATTACAATTCTAAATATCTTTCAGAATTGTCTATTCTTGAAAACGTTCAACGGGAAGATCTAACACCAATTGAACAGGCAATTGCGTTTCAAAAAGCGATTGCTAATCTCAAGTTAACCCATAAAGAGTTGGGAGAAAAAATTGGTAAAAGCCGCGTGTATGTTACGAATATTATAGGGCTTTTACACTTGCCTAATAATGTTCTAGATGCTGTTAATTTAGGGGAATTATCAATGGGCCATGCGCGAGCTTTGAGTAAATTAGATAATCAGCAAATGATTCAAAAATTCTTTAGCAAAATTCTCGCTGAAAACTTAACTGTTAGAGATATTGAAAAAATCATAAGAAATATGACAAATAGTAAAAGCACTGCTATTCTTTCTGAAGAGCAATTGATAAAAAAGAGAAAACAGATTAAATTTCTTTTAAAAGAAGATTATAAGTTTTCTTTGACTAAGAATAAATTATCTTTGAAATTTGATAACGAAGAAGAATTGAATAAAATTATTAAACTATTAAGGAGAGATTAATAATGATTGATTTAAGAACTATTTTCGTTGACTTTTTTGTAAATTACAATGTTGCTGAAAAGTTATCTCATGTTTTAGTAAGCATTATTTTTATCATCATTTATATAATCATGGGCTTTTTTGGTCATAAAATTATAGTATTTTTACTTGAAAAATCAATTAAGAGAAATCATAGTGAAAGAAGAACTGAAACATTGTTAAGACTACTATCTAAAATTGTAAAATATGTTGTCTATTTCTTAGTTATTGCGTTAATATTAAACGAATTTAATGTGAATATAACACCAATTTTAGCTTCTGCCGGAATTCTTGGATTAGCTTTAGGATTTGGGGCTCAAGAAATTGTTCGTGATTTTATTAGTGGATTTCTTATTATTCTAGAAGGGTCTGTTAATGTTGGAGATACAGTTTCAATTGGTGACTTCAAGGGTAAAGTTATTGATATTGGTATCAGAACAACTATAATTCAAAACTGGACTGGTCAACACAAAATTATTAATAATGGACTTATAGATTCCATTATTAATTTTTCTAAAGATAACAGTACAGCTGTAGTTGATTTTGGTGTGGCTTACGACACGGATTTATTGAAACTTCAAGAACTGATGGTAAAATTTATAGAAGAAATTGATGGAAAGTACGAAGTTGTTACAGAGACACCTCAATTTTTAGGAGTAAGTGAATTAGCTGACTCTTCCATTAATTTAAAAATTATTGCTAAAACTATATCGAATGAACATTTTTCGGTTGAAAGAAATATAAGAAGGGATTTAGTTGTTTTCTTTAATAAAAATGATATTGAAATTCCATTCCCACAAGTAGTGGTTCATAATGCAAAAGATTAAATTAGATGATGTATTAACATTGAAAAAAAAACATCCATGTGGTAGTTTTGAATGGAAAGTAATTAGAACAGGTGCAGATTTAAAACTTAAATGCTTAGGTTGTGATAGGATAGTTATGCTTGATCGCCCTACAGTGCTTAAACGTATAAAAAAAATAAATGGTGAAAAATTTCTTAGGTGATAAGTATGAATAAACTTGTAGAAAAAATTATAAAATTTCGGGATGAAAGAGGATGGAAAGAATCTGATAATCCAGAAAATTTAGCTAAATCAATAATAATAGAAGCAGCTGAATTACTTGAAAATTATCAATGGGGGAACAAATTTGCTGATATTGAAAATGTTAAAGAAGAGATTGCAGATGTTATCATTTATTCAATTGCAATGGCACATGATTTAGGATTTGATATAGAAGAAATAATTTATGAGAAATTGGAGAAGAATAAAATAAAATATCCTTTAGAAAAATAACTTGCATTTTATATGAATTTGTTATATCATATATCTTGCGTGTTTGGAGGGGTAGCGAAGAGGCTAAACGCGACAGACTGTAACTCTGTTCCCTTAGGGTTCGGCGGTTCGAAACCGTCTCCCTCCACCATTTTTTTAATGGGCTATGGCCAAGCGGTTAAGGCACCGGACTTTGACTCCGGGATCGATGGTTCAATTCCATCTAGCCCAGCCATTTTAGTTTTTTTTGAGAAAAATAGATAATACGGTTGACAAGACTATAATTAAATAGTAGAATAATTAACGCACTTATGTTTTTCGGTGGGGCCTGTAGCTCAGTTGGTTAGAGCGCACGCCTGATAAGCGTGAGGTCGATGGTTCAAATCCATTCAGGCCCACCAAATAAAATTATAAGACACTCATATGGGGCCTTAGCTCAGTTGGGAGAGCGACTGCCTTGCACGCAGTAGGTCAGCGGTTCGAGCCCGCTAGGCTCCACCATATGGAGGATTAGCTCAGTTGGGAGAGCACTTGCCTTACAAGCAAGGGGTCACTGGTTCGAGCCCAGTATTCTCCACCATAGCCGGAATAGCTCAGCTGGTAGAGCAACTCACTTGTAATGAGTAGGTCACGGGTTCGACTCCTGTTTCCGGCACCATTTCCGACCCGCTAGCTCAGTTGGTAGAGCATCTGACTTTTAATCAGAGGGTCACAGGTTCAAATCCTGTGCGGGTCACCATTATTATGCCTGGGTGGCGGAATTGGTAGACGCGTTGGACTTAAAATCCAATGGTAGTTAATACCGTGCCGGTTCAACTCCGGCCCTAGGTACCATGTTTATTTGTTTAAGATAAAAGATTTTAAAATAATTAATTTTAATGATTAATTAAATTTAAAGTAATATCTTAGCTTCACTTATAGTAATTAAGATGGCGGTGTAGCTCAGATGGCTAGAGCATTCGGTTCATACCCGAAAGGTCGTGGGTTCAATCCCCTCTGCCGCTACCAAGTCGGACCCGTAGCTCAGTCTGGTCAGAGCTCCCGGCTCATAACCGGATGGTCGCAGGTTCGAGTCCTGCCGGGTCCACCAACTTTAAACACATTTTACGGAGGAATACCCAAGTCCGGCTGAAGGGATCGGTCTTGAAAACCGACAGGGCATGTAAGTGTCGCGGGGGTTCGAATCCCTCTTCCTCCGCCATAAAAGTATTTCTTTATAACAAACACCCATATCGCGGGGTGGAGCAGTCTGGTAGCTCATCGGGCTCATAACCCGAAGGTCGTAGGTTCAAATCCTTCCCCCGCAACCAAATGGTCCAGTAGTGTAGCGGTTAACATGTCGGTCTGTCACACCGAAGATCGCGAGTTCAAATCTCGTCTGGACCGCCATTGGCTCGATAGCTCAGTAGGTAGAGCAACGGATTGAAAATCCGTGTGTCGGCAGTTCGATTCTGTCTCGAGCCACCATTAATCTGTAAACTAAAGCGTTTTTAGCGCTTTTTTTATTTGAATATTTTCTCTATGTCCTTGTCTCACTATTTTTCTTAAGAATAGACTTGGTTATAGAAATTAAGAAGATCTTCTTTATTTAAGTGTAAATACCTTTGGGTTGTTTTTAAATTTGTATGTCCCATTAAATTTCGAAGTGCTTCTAAGTTTCCACCATTCTTTGCAAAATTTGTTCCAAAAGTGTGTCGCCATTTATGCGGAGATATACTTTTTTTAATATTTAAACGCTTTTTTAGACGAGATATAAATGATTCAACAGCGCTTGTTGATAATTTGTTACCATTATTGAAATCATAGAAAATAAAATCAGAATTAACATGGATAGTAATAAATTTTTTCAAATATTGTGCAGTTTCTTTTGAGAATATCACATATCGATCTCGGTCGGTCTTAGTAACTGTAACTAATATAACGTTATTCTTGAAATCAATGTTTCGAAGCCTAATATTGTTAAGTTCATTCATTCTTAAACCAGTATCATATAACAATCGAATGTAGACATAGTTTCGAAAGTGATACTTTTTATGAAGGTTTTTTTCATAATAATTAAATATTTTTTCTTTTACTTTTTTTGGAACAGTTTCAATAGGTGTTGTTTTTTCATTTAAGCGTTCAAATTTAAGAGGTCTTTCGAAGTGATATTTGTATAGTCGTTTTAAAACTGTAATAAATTTGTTTAATGTAGCGTTTGATATTTGAGGACTATCTTTTCTTTTTTGATTAATGAGATATGTTATATCTTTTTTTGTTAGTGTATCTAATTCTCTATTACCTATATAATGTTTTAGATAGCCAGTATATTGTGTGTAAAATTCATATGATGCCTTACTTCGATAAGCCTTAATATGTTCTAAGAGTTCAGGTACTGCTTGTTTAATAGTCATATTTTTTCTCCTTTTCTTTTTTTCTTTAAAAATTAAACAATAATTTGGAATATATAAGGATATACTTCCTTTTTAGAATAGTTTTTATTTTTATTAATCAGTCCTTTCCTTTTTAAAAATTTACCAATATGAAAGTGAGACAAGGATGATTATATAGCGTTTCGCATTGTTTGCAAAACGCTATAGACAACCCTGGTGCTCATATAAGTCTGTCTTTAATACGATTTATGATATTGATCTTGTAATTTTTTGTAAGTCTCTTTTATAAAATTTCTAAGACATGATAACTCATATGATGAGTTTATTTTGGCAATATCACATTTAGTAAGTTTACTTCTTTCTTCATGCGTTAATACACCAGGAAGATATTGGTATACATCGATAACTTCTCGGACTGATTCATATTTACAGTACTGGTCTACTAATTTTTCAGATGATTTAATTTCATCTTCAAGCTCATTTATTTTTGAAAAGAGCGTTTTTAGTTGACGTGATGAAGGTAAACTTTGTTCTAAAGTTATGTCTTTCATCACATCATTAATTTTTTTTACCAGAATTTCTGGGTAAGATAAATCATTTAACATACGTTCACCACCTTTCTTTTTTGGATTTTTATGTTAATGACGTTTTTTTTGGGGTAGACCAAATCCCGTGCATATAATATTGGGTAGACTAAATCCAAATATTTAATATGCTTCCGTAACATTTCGTTACGTGGTCCTATTCGATTGTCAATGACCTATAGTTTTTTAATAGGAAGAAAATTAAAACTCCTTTCTATATATAATTTTTTTAAATTTGAGAATAATTCTCCCAAAAAAAGAATTTTTAATTTAAATTTTTATAATATCTCCCCCAACCCCTTCATATATATATATATCTAAGGCGTGTTTTATCTATATAAGAAAAGAGAATTTTAAGGCATAAAAAAAATTTTCGGTAAAAAAAACCGAAAATTAATATTAATGGCGAATAGATAAAAGACGCTTAACGCCTTTGTTTAAACGAATAAAATAAAGAATAAAAATGAAATACGGCAGAAAAGAAAACAAAAATAAAATTTTTAAAAGTTACCAAAAAGGTAAAAATGTGTTATTATATATTTTGAGGTGAACTTATGAATATTGGTAAAAATTTAAGGGAAATCAGGTTATATAAGGGA
Source organism: Candidatus Izemoplasma sp. (assembly GCA_021736205.1). Classification (GTDB taxonomy): domain Bacteria; phylum Bacillota_I; class Bacilli_A; order Izemoplasmatales; family Izemoplasmataceae; genus JAIPGF01. Next base: position 583 of record JAIPGF010000007.1, on the reverse strand, counting down.
TACAAACAAAAGGATATTGCGCAAGAATTAAATATAAGTATCCCATCATATTCCAGATATGAAAGTCAAAAAAGAACTCCAACTATTAAAACTATACATCAACTTTCGAAATTCTACTCACTTCCTATGCAAACATTTTTCTTGCCTTATGATGGACCAGAATCATTATCAAAGATTGGAGCAAAGTTTGATAAAACTATTTTAGAATTGAAAAGTTTTGATAAAAAACTAAGTAAGAAAAAACAAACTTCAGAAAATCCTAAGTTCTTTCACCAAACTCTTGAATATAAAGAACTTTTACAAAAAAGAAGGAATATAACAAGAAAACTTGTCAAAATTAGAAGGGAAATTGAGGACTATATAAGACAATTTGAAAATCGATGAAATATCAACTTATATTTTTTTTGCTGTATTCATTGTATTTTTTCAAACTTCATAAAATAACTGTAGATTTGTCAAACATAAATAACAGATTGGCACTATTTAAAAATGAGACGTGATAGAATAATCCTATAGCGAAATAACGTATAATGTTGAATAGGAGATAGCCAATCCAGCGGTGACATAGGAAAGTTATTGTACT
>JAIPGF010000025.1 GCA_021736205.1 Candidatus Izemoplasma sp. | reverse complement strand
GTACAATAACTTTCCTATGTCACCGCTGGATTGGCTATCTCCTATTCAACATTATACGTTATTTCGCTATAGGATTATTCTATCACGTCTCATTTTTAAATAGTGCCAATCTGTTATTTATGTTTGACAAATCTACATTTGAAGGGTCTTCTTCTTTAACAGTTAATTCAAATTCTTTTGTAGTTGTTGCATCTCCAACAGTTAATGTTGCAGTTAATACAACTGTTTGGTTTCCTTCTCCAGCAGCTGGACGTGTTACTGTCCCATCAGCACTAATAAGTTCTGGGTTACTTGATTCCCATGTAACTGTTGATTCTAACGCTGTTTCAGGTAAATCGATATTTGAAACAACTAGGCCAGAAGCTGATAATAACAACACAGTTTTTGCTGCTTCAACTTTTTCCGCATCTGTTTCTGTTTCAGCGGCTTTTACAGTTACATCGAACTCTTTAACAAGGGTGTTCTCTCCGATTGTTAAATTTGCGGTTAATGTTACTGTTTGATCTCCTTCTGAGTAAAGTGGTCTGTTGACAGTCCCATCAGGAGCAATTATATCTGGATTGCTTGATTCCCATGTGATTTCCACCTCATGTAATCCCACAGTTGGTAGAGTAATATCATCTGTCACTTCTGGTTCTACATCTAGTTCAGCCATTGCTTCATCGATTTTATCAAGATCGTTTAAACCTTCTTCAACAAGGTTACATGCAGACAGTGTAAATACTCCAGCAACTACAAGAAAAAACGCTAATAGTTTTTTAAGCATTTCTTTGTTTCCTCCTCTTTCTTTTCTTCTTTTTTATTTTAATTTTATTTGTTTACTTAAAATTAATATCATCTAGTTTTGAAATCATCAACTGATAATTCCCCATATATCTAGATAAGGGTGCTACTATATCAAACATTGTCCCTTCTGTGAAAAGTTCAGGTGTGATTGTATCTTCTACACCAGCTTCTCTCCTAATAGTAATTTGATTACCTAATGCATCTTCTACAGTGACTGTAAAAGCACTGTTATCTGTATTCTCATAGACACTGATGACTGTTAAATCATGGAGTTCTATAAGTGTGCCTATATCTTCTACTGTAATAGTAGGGATTGTTGTTACATTAGGAACTATTATATTGCCTTCTGATATGACTTCAAGGTTTTCACGGGTGAATCCGGTAAGTTGTGGAGACCCAGTCTCTTTATCAGGGTAATAAGTCAGTGTAACACCGCTAAGTAAAATGCGATTACCCTCTGCTAATTTCGTTGTATAAGAGTACCCTTTATATAAATAAATACCATAATCTCCATCTTGTAAGTAAGGATGTCCTGAAACAGTGCGAGAAATCGTTGCTTCAACGACTACTTTTTGACTGACATATTGTTCTTGGTTTGTTATCAATTCTTCAAGTGTAATATGAACACCTTCCAAACTATAGTCAAAATCAGGATCATCTTCTCCCCATATGCGTCTTTCTGTAAGTTGTGTTTTTAGTTCAGCTTCATATAAGATATTCTCGTATTTAAGATTGCCTGCTCCTTGTGATCCAGAGTACGCTTCTTCAATGAGTTCTAGGTTAATAAGCCTACCATCATACCATATCCATGATAAATAGCGGCCGTTACCATCTGTACGTTCTGAATTAGAATCTGCTTCTAAAACAATTGTTTCTGCATTTTCTAACTTCTCACAAGTAAATGCACTTGCTGCTGTTCCCCAAGGATCAAATTTATACGTTGATTCAGGTGTATCAATTCCTAAAAAACGAACAGTGAATGTTTGATTGTTTTCTGTGAAGCGAGCTGTATCCCCATCTATACATCTAACAAGGTCTACTTTTCCAACACCATCTGCAATAAAATCTTTCGTTTCATAGGAGAAGTCCATTTTTAATTCGTCTGTATAATCCGTATTAAGTTTTAAATCATCTGGTTTTTCTAAAGCTAATACGGTAAAATTAAATACTTTTGTAAGCGTGATATCATTAAGTGTCATCACAGCTGTTAAAGTAACGTTCTTATCGCCTTCAAAGTATCCTGGTCTCGTTACTTCTCCATTTGTATTTAATACATTTGGATAAGACGATTGCCATGTGATAGAAACTTCTTCGTTATCGGTTGTTGGTAATGATATATTGTCCGTTAACTCTGTTGATTCTGAAAATACTAAGTTTTCTTTCACATTTAATAAAATTTCTGAGTCAGTTTGTGATGTACACCCTGACAATATGAGTATGAAGGTAATAACTAAGAATAACGATACTTTTTTAATCATAAAATCACACTTTCTTTACTATTTGTTTAATTAGCTCCAAGTTGATAAAGCATATCATCTACAGCTTCTTGTACGCTAACATCTCCACTAAAAATTGCATCCATAACAATCCCTGCTTGTACTCTAGCATCTGAACTTGTTGTACGGCCAGCGAATGCTGGATCATACTCATAGTAATCTACTTGTAAATAAGCGGCATTAGCCGTCATAGATTCATAAATATAATCTGGATCAGGATTTGTTAAGAATTCTTGATACACATCACTGTTATATCCACTATATCTAACAGGTAAATATCCGGTTAACATAGACCATTTTGCTGTTTGTTCGGCTTCTGTAACATATGTAATGAATAACCAAGCCGCTAAACGTTCAGCATCTGTTGTGTCTGACATAATTGCAATGTTTGGTCCTTGTTGTACAGCTGATTTAGAATCTAAATCATATTGTGGTGTAGGCCCTACTGCAATTTCAAATTCATTGTTTGTCGGGATGTTATATGAAATACCAGCTGTTGAACCAACAGTCATACATACATCGCCTTCTTTAAAGTTGGCACTTCCATATTGTTGATTCCAAGCAATTGGTAAAGAGAATGTCTTGTTTTCAAAACGTTGTTTAGCATACTCTAACATATCAATTGTATTTGGGTCATCTACTAATATTTCTCCATCACTATTAGTATATCCACCTTGCCATTGACGAACGCTGTTGATAAAGAAGTTTGACCCACTGTCATAGTTGATTAAATATTCACATTGGTTTGGTCCAGGACCCACTAAAACATCTGCTAAAGCATCTAATTCTTCCCATGTATAAGGGGCATCTGTTTTAACTGTAAGGCCATTTGCTTCGAATTTTGTCTGATTAATGACAACCATTTCTGTTGATTTAGAATATGGCATTGAATACATTAATCCACCTTGGTATTGGGCATTTTCTTCTACATATGAATCAATGAAGTCATCTAAGTCAACACCAAATGTCTCATCATAAATAAAATCGTCTAGTGGAATAACTGCATTCCCGTTTAGATATCCTGCCACATGATCTGGATATCCAACAAGTAATGTTGGTGTAGATCCTGCACTGATTGAAAGAATTGTTTTATTTCTTAAATCATCGTAAGATCCTTGTGATGTTGCTTCAACAGTTACATTAGGATATAGTGCTTCAAACTCTTCAATGTAATTTTGTAATAACGCTCCTTTAGAATCTCCATAAACATGCCAGAAAGTAATTGTAATTTCTTCATCTGGTAATTCATCTAGAACATCTACTAACCCCGGTGCTTCTCCTGTAGGTGTCTCATTCTCATCGATACATTTAACATGTGATGGGTATTTATCACAATCTATATCTGAATCGTCTGAGCCACTAAAAGATACACAACCAGTTAGTGTAAGTGCTAAACTCCCAAGTAAAACTAGTAAAATAAACTTTTTCATTTTTCCTCCTTTTTATAAATACTAAATCTATCCTTTAATACCGCTTCTTGATACACCACGCATAATGTATTTTTTGAGTAACAAGAAGACGATAAGAAGTGGTAAGGTAACAATCATTGCAGCTGCCATTTGTTCGTTGTAAGCAACCATTCCTGAAAAGTCAACATACGCATTACGAAGCCCATTGGTAACAAGTCTAAATTCTTCTTCTGCGGTTACTAGGTTTGGCCAAATATAAGCAGACCATGTTCCCATTGCGTTTAAGATTGTGATTGTGATAATGGTTGGCATTGCGATTGGTACCATAATTTTCCATAAGTATTTAAAATCACTTGTTCCATCTACCTTAGCTGCTAAGTAAAGTTCATCGGGTATTGTTTTAAATGCTTGCCTTAAGAAAAACACATAAAAGACACTCGTCATAAACGGAAATGTTAATGCAAGTAGTGCTTGTGTTTGTGTTTGTCCAAGTGGACTATACCATCCTAAGTCTGATACAGTGATATAGTTTGTAATAACAAACATTTCTCCTGGAATCATCATTGTTGAAATAAGCAACATGAATATTAAGTCACGTCCACGAAAGTTTAATCTAGCAAAAGCAAAGGATGCGAGCACAGTTGTAATAATAGTTCCGACAGTAGAAATTCCAGCTACAATTACTGTATTTAACATATAACGGAGATATGGTGCTGCATTTAATGCCATTATATAGTTGCTAAAGAGCATATCTTTAAATCCAATAATTAAACTTGGTGGTATTTCTGTTTGAATTCGATCTATATCTTTTAACGATGTCAAAATCATCCAATAAAATGGGATGATAATGAATAAGGCAAATATCACTAAGAAGAGATAGATTAATCCTTTTTGAATAAGTACTTTTCTTTTTGATCTATCAACATTTAAATTATCCATCATGTCCTCCTTAGTAGTGCACTCGTTTTTTACTAACCCACATTTGAATGAGTGTAAAAATGAGTGTAATCGCAAATAAAATTATTGATGCCGACGCTGCGCGTGATATTTCACCAATCGTATCTGCATTCCTTAGTGATTGATAAACGAGTCCAACAATCGTGATTAACGAATCTTTTGATAGGGTTCCTGGTGGTCTTAACGTGGGACCAAACATCCCGATAATTGTACGATAAGCTTTAAACGCTCCAATAAATGATGTGATTGTAATGTAGGCAATCATTGGCGACAACAAGGGAACTGTTATACGCCTGAAAACACGTGATCTTGGTGTTGCATCAACACGTGCTGCATCGTAGTATTGTTTATCGATTGATTGTAGACCACTTAAGAAAACCATTATTTTAAATGCCAATCCGCCCCAAACTGTAAATATGAGTAACGCAAACATGGCAGTAGACCAGCTAGCACCCATACCAATCCAGTTGACGGGATCAATTCCAAACCAACCTAAGAAAGTGTTGAATAATCCATAATCACTGTGAAAGATAAAGGCAAATGCCATCCCGATGGCAATTGCGTTTGTTACATATGGTAAGAAAAAGATTGTTTGAAAGATTCCTTGTAGTTTTTTTATTGAGTTAAGTCCTACTGAAATAAAGAGTGCGACAAGGACACTAATTGGTACAGAAACAAACACAATAATAGATGTGTTTTTCATAGCAATCGCAAAGTTTCTATCTTTTATAACTTCTATGAAATTACCAAAGAGTGTGAATCCTGAGGCAGTACGATTTAAAAATGAGAAATCTCTTAAAATTGCTAAGTAGAAGGCGTTAAATAGTGGATAAAAAGTGAATACACTGAGTAACGCCATTGCGGGGAGCAAGTAAAACCAGGCTTTGATGTTACTTTTCTTCTCTAACATAGGTTATAAAAGTTCTCCGGTTTCAGGGTCAAAGACAAACAATTTTTCAGGTTTGATTTTGAACTTGATTGTATCTCCTGGTTTAATACGGTGCGATGCATCCACGATTGCACGGAACGTTTCTTCTTCATCTAATGGATTTTTAATAATAAGTGTTGTATCTCTCCCGATTGTCTCGACCATATAAACCGATAAGCTGAAGGCACTTTTTTTATCAATAATAAATCCTTCAGGTCGAATACCAATTAAAACGTTTTTATCTGGCGAATCTTTTGTTGTCAATTCCATATCATTAAAAATTAATTTTTTATTTTTAATTTCACCTTCGAATATATTGATAGGTGGTGTCCCTAAAAATTTGGCACTGAAAAGATTGTCTGGTTGATCATAGACATCTTGTGGTTCTCCTTCTTGTTGTTTTATACCGAAGTTAAGGAGGACAATTTGATCACTAATACTCATAGCTTCTTCTTGATCATGTGTTACAAAAAGTGTTGTAATTCCTGTTTCTCTTTGTATACGTTTAATCTCTTCTCTAGTAGCTAATCTTAATCTAGCATCTAGATTACTTAAAGGCTCATCTAGTAATAAGACACGCGGTTTTTTAACAAGTGCTCTCGCGATAGCGACACGTTGTTGCTGCCCACCTGATAATTGTTTTGGTTTTCGGTCCATTAGTTCACCTATACCAACAAGATCAGCCATTTCTTGAGAACGCTTGAGTGCTTCTTGTTTCTCCACTTTTATATTTTCTAATGGAAACATAATGTTTTGTCTGACTGTCATATGTGGATAAAGTGCATAATTTTGGAAAACAAGTCCAATACCTCTTTCTTCTGGAGGCATATCAGTTACATCTTCATCACCAAAAAAAATGCGTCCTTTGTTAGGATTTAATAATCCTGCAATCAGATATAAAGTTGTTGATTTACCACAACCCGAAGGTCCTAATAGACCCACTAGTTTACCACTAGGAATAGTAATGTTTAGGTTATTGACAGCTGTAATCTCACCTTTGTCTTTTTCCTGAAATATCTTTGTTAAATTCTTTAAAGTAATCTCCATGATCTCTCTCCCATTCTATTTTCTTTTTAACAGTATAGTATACTATAAAATCCGTTCAAAATAAACCAATTTTTAGAAAATAAAAATTAAATATTTTTAACAGAAACTTAATACTAATTTGTAATTTTTTTATTAAAAAAGGACGTTAATTAGAGTTAACATCTTAGTGTATGCCTTTTACATCAAAAAGAAAAGAAGATACTTGCGTATCTTCTTATCCTATTAGTCCATCAAGTAATCCTTGATTGTATAAAACCCACAATCCAACAATTACCCCAACAATTATAATTAATTTAGAAAGTTTTTTAATTAAATCAAACACTCCTAATAATAAAATAATCGCTAGTAATACCGTTCCAACCATTTGTTCAATTGAACTTAGACTTATAAAAAAGTCGTAAGCTTTTTGTGCATACGTTTCTATCCCAATCGCTTCAGCAATAGTATCCATGAAAGGAATATTCTCTAAGAAATTCATACTAAATATCCACTCCTTATCTCTCTATATATCTATTATAGCAAAAAACCTGTGAAAATTTAATGAATTTTACTAGTTTTAAATCTTCCGTCTTCCTTCAAGTGCTTTTGTGATTGTTATTTCATCGGCATATTCTATGTTTCCACCTGCGGGAATTCCATGCGCAATTCGTGTGATGAGAATATCTGTTTCTTCTAAGAGTTTCTTTATATATCGTGCGGTTGTTTCACCTTCGTTATTTAAATTAGTAGCCAAAACAACTTCTTTGATTGTATTGTTTTTCAAACGCTTTAATAATTGTTTTAAATTAATGTCGTCTGGTCCAACACCATCACTTGGTGAAATAGTACCATTTAACACATGATATAATCCTTTATAGTTGTTTGTTTTTTCCATAGGGATAATATCTCTTGCTTCTTCCACAACAATAATCGTTGATTGATCTCTTGTTTTATCCCGGCAGATAGGACACGGATCAATATCTGTGATGTTCCCACAAACAGGACACTGAAATATGTCCTCTTTAATCTTTAAATATGCCTCAACAATTTCATCAATTGCGGCATTATCTAATCTGTTTACTGTATATAATGCATACCGTTCCGATGTTTTTTTACCAACACCAGGATATTTTCTTAATGCTTCGATTAATTGTTCAATTGCCTGTGGATACTTCATTTTATCACCTAAAACATCCCTGGCATTCCTCCAGTGAATTCTCCCATAACACTTTCTGTTTCTTCATCAATTTTTTTCATACAATCATTAATTGCTGCGATAACTGTATCTTGTAAGATATCTAAATCATCTAGAGATTCTAAAGCTTCTTTTTTAATTTTGATATCTCTCATTTTTTTATCGCCTGTAAATTCTACTGTTACCATTTTACCTCCAGCAGAACCATAGAACGTTGATTGTTCTAATTCTTTTTGTGCTTTAAGCATTTCTTTTTGCATTTTTTTAATTTTGTTAACCATACCTGGATTCATATTTTATTCTCCTTTTTTCACTTCAACTACATCTTCTCCAAAGAGATCTTGTGCTTTTTTGACACTATCTGGGGTTAGATTTTCGATATCTGCATTCATCGTTGGTAAATCTTTTAGCCCTTTATGATTAATTGGAGAGAGTTTTATATAGTTATCTTTATCTTTTTTCCATTTTTTTATAAATTCTTGACTCTTACGTTCCCAAACAGTTTTGGGTAAGGCAAGAAAATCAAGTTCTCTGTCATAATATTTTGATAATATGTTTTTAATAACCACTTTATTTTTAGGTTTCATCATGCGGTTACACATGGAAGCTGAGTCATACATAATGATAATCATATCACCGTTGGTTGCGACCAGTCGTCCACTTGTAATGCTTTTGACATAGCGAATCTGATCAGAAGTCATATCCCGCTCCATATCAAACCATTTTTTATTCATCATAATTTTAGTTTCTCGATCGCCATTATTTAATACACGTTCAACATATCTAATATCATATGTTGTATAGGGCTCATCCTCTTCATTATCTTGATTTTTTACATTGAATAAATTATCGTTTGTTGCGTTTTCATCTTCTGCGATATCTTCTGTTTCTTTACTTTTGGATTCGTTGTTAGGCGTCGACCCTTGTCGTGAATTCACATCTTGATTTTTAGTTGGTTTAGATGTGTTTGTTTGAGGTGATTCTTCCTTTTTTTCTTGGTCGCCCTCTTCTTTTACTATATCTTCATCTTCTTGTTCTGTAGATACATCAACTTTTGTTTCTTGTTTCATCTTATTATTGCCAAATATTTCATCTAGTTTGCTATCTTCTTCTGACTCTACTTCGTTTTTAGTTTCGTTTAAGGTTGTCTTTGCACCTTGAGCTGGTTGTGGTGTGTCTTTTAATGTATCAACTTTTGTTTCTAATTCATTAATTGTTTCTCTTAGTTCAGTGAGTTGATTTTCAAAATTGATTTCTTGTTTCTCTATTGGATCTACCATTTTGATAAGTGCTAACTCTAAATACAATTTGGAGTTGTTTGTCCATTTCATATCATTTTGTGCTTTATTTAATATATCAACATAAAAGAATAATAAGTTATTACTTAATCCATTGGTTAACTCTAAAAATTCTTTGTTAGAGTAAATCAATTGTTCTTCTTGATTGACATTAGTGTTTTTATAAAGCAATGCGTCTCGATAAAATTTTATAAGATTTTGCACAAGACGATGTGCTTCTTTCCCGTCTAAGATTAGTTGATCTAATTGGTTAATCGCTTTAACAGAGTCATTGTCATAAATAGCGTTGGCAATGCCTAATAAATCTTCATTAGATACAGTCCCTTTAATGGTATGGACATCATTGATAGTCACTTTGTTTTCAGTATACGAGACAACCTGATCTAATAAGGATATTGCATCTCGCATCCCTCCTTCAGCACTTTCTGATATAACTTTTAGTGCAGGTTGGCTTACATTAAGCTCTTCCTCATCAACAATTGTATTAAGTCGTTTCACCATCTCAGGAACACTTACGCCTCTAAAATCAAACCGTTGACAACGTGAATGAATCGTTGCTGGTATTTTATGAGGTTCTGTTGTAGCAAGAATGAAAATAATATGTTTTGGTGGTTCTTCTAATGTCTTTAAAAGCGCATTAAAGGCTCCTGTACTTAACATGTGAACCTCATCAATGATATAAACTTTATATGTTCCAACACCTGGAAGGTATTTAACTTTGTCTCGTAGTTCTCTAATTTCATCAACACCATTGTTTGATGCGGCATCAATTTCAATAACATCACTAATCGTATTATTGGTTATTCCACGACATGTTTCACATTCATTACAAGGATTTTCAATTGGCGCCTTTTCACAATTTACTGCTTTCGCAATAATTTTTGCGATAGTTGTTTTCCCAGTTCCTCTAGGACCACTAAAAAGATACGCGTGAGCGATCTTATTTTGTTTTAATGCATTTTTAAACGTCTTTGTGATGTGTTCTTGACCAGCAATTTCTTCAAATGTTTGCGGTCTATATGTTCTGTATAATGCTTTATAAGCCATAATAGTCCCTCCAGAATAATCCTTGTGTATTTATTATATGATATTTAGCCTATTTTTATAAGTCTTTTTCTTTAGTTTCTCTTAATTTTTTTACATTTTCAACAACGATTTTTAATGCATCATCCTCTGTGGTGTCTTTTTTAAACTTTTTATTTAATAATCGATAATTGATTTCAGTTGTTTCTCCTTTTTTCAATATCTGAAAGGCGTGATATAATGCTTTTTGGAATTTATCATTTTCTCTTAACCGTCTATAATCTTCAATTGATAACTCTAGTTCTGAATCAATATCTTTTGTCGTTATTTTAACAAACTCTTTGTAGTCTTCATTTTCTTTTTTTTCTTTAGATGGAAATAATGTATAAAATAACCAATCAAATCCAAATAAGAAAATAACAAATAATAGGGGAACTGTGATGATTGAATAAATCATTTGTTCTTGGAATCCATCGTTTGTAAAGGCGATGTATGCGGTATACATCCCGTATAATAGTACTGCCAATAAAAATATTCTTGAATAATGTTTTAGTCCTTTTGTTTTTTTCATATAAATCACCTAAGAGTATTATACAACAAATTTCAGAAATATGTTATAATAAATTTGGTGATAGTTATGAATAATGAAACAATTGTTGCTATCTCAACAGCAATCGGACAAGGAGCTATAAGTATTGTCAGACTAAGTGGAGATCAAGCAATTGAAATAGTCAATAAATTTTTCCCAGAAAAAGATTTAAAGAACGTGTCAAGTCACACTGTTCATTACGGGCATATTGTGCAAAATAATCAACACATAGATGAAGTTATGTTAACAATTTTTAGAAGCCCTAAATCCTTTACAACAGAGGACATTGTTGAAATCAATTGTCATGGTGGGGTTTTTGTTGCAAGTAAAATTCTTGAATTAATGTTAGAAGGCGGCGCTATCAGTGCTAAGCCTGGTGAGTTTACTGAGCGGGCTTTTTTAAACGGCAGAATTGACTTAACACAAGCAGAGGCTGTCATGGACATTATTGAAGCTTCTAGTGATTTATCTCTTTCCTTAGCAAATAAAGGTCTAGATGGGATCATCTATAATCTTATTACTGATTTACGTAGTGAGTTGTTAGATATTATTGCTCAAATAGAAGTAAATATAGATTATCCAGAATACGACGATGTTGAAGTTTTAACAAATGATGTATTAAAACCTGCTATTTCGTTATTAGTGAAAGAAATAGCACAGATTTTAGAAAAGGCTAAAGTAGGAAAAGTCATTCGTGAAGGTATCAAAACTGCTATTATCGGACGACCAAATGTAGGAAAATCTAGTTTGTTAAATGCACTTTTAAGAGAAGATAAAGCGATTGTAACTGAAATTCAAGGAACTACAAGAGACATTGTTGAAGGACAAATCAATATTGGTGGTGTTATTTTAAACCTGATTGACACAGCAGGGATTAGACAATCACAAGATAAAATTGAACGTATTGGAATTGATAAAGCCAAAGCAGTTATCCATGATGCTCAATTAGTTTTATTTGTTATTGATAACAACGCGGCACTAACAGACGATGATAAAAAACTACTAAAATTGACACAACATAAAAAACGAATTGTGATTATTAATAAATCAGATTTAGATCAAGAATTGGATGTTGAATTTGAAACTAGCGTTCAAGTGAGTGCTTTAAACAAAACAGGTATTGATAAACTTGAACAAAAGATAAAAGACATGTTTCTAGCTGGTTCGATAAATATCGGTGATCAAACATATCTTTCTAATGCTAGACATATCCAAAAATTAAAAGAAACAAAAAAAGCATTGCTGGATAGTATTGGTTCTATTCATAAAGCAATGCCTGTTGATATGGTTGAAATTGATTTGAAAGATGCCTGGACATTACTAGGCGATATAATCGGAGACAACTCTTCTACTGCACTACTTGATGAATTATTTAGTAAATTTTGCTTAGGAAAATAATATTATTTTTTATTATTCTTAATACTTATTGTTTTAATTAGATAATAAAGGCTAGTTGCTTGTCCTTTAAATCTGTCTATAAATAAATATAATAAGGAATAATTTATACTAATATTCTTGCATTTTCAGGGTAATTCTATTACAATTAAAGTAGAACTAAATAACTGGAGGTGCAATTAGATGAAATTTGAATGGACTTCAAAGAAACCTAAATTGGGTATTGCTACATTATATGATTCTAATATAACGTTAAATAAAGCAGCTAGTTCTCATTTTGAAAATGCCTATAAAGTTTTACTTGGCTTAGATGATGAAAATATGAAACTAGCAATTAAACCTGTTTCAAAAGAAGATCATGATATTGGTGCTATAGCAAAAGACAAAGAACACAATATTACAGTTAAACAAAGTTATGCACGCGTCTGTAATAAGCGTTTTATGTCTGAAGTAGCCAATCTAACTGGGATTAATTTAACAAAGGCAACATCGCATAAATATAAAGCAACATGGGATAATGATGAAAAAATATTGATTATAGATTTGAAAACTCCGGAGGTGTAATTTATGACTATTGATATAATGGTTATTATTTGGTTTTCGCTAATTATATTAGCTGCATTAATTGAAATTAATACAATGGATTTAACCAGTTTATGGTTTGCTGTTGGTGCTTTAATTGCGTTTATTTTAGCGCTTGTTGAAGTAAATCCAATCATTCAAGTGATTGTGTTTGGATTGATTACTCTATTGCTTATTGTTAGTGTTAGACCCATTGTTAAAAACTACTTTAAAACCAATGTTATTGGAACAAACTCAGATCGTTTAATTGGTAAAGTTGCAACTTGTACAAAAGCCATAAAAGTTGGGGAACGTGGCGAAGTGAAAATTGATGGAAAATATTGGTTAGCTGTTTCTGCTAGTCGAGAAGATGTTGCTGTTGATGAAAAAGTTGAGGTTTTAGCTATTGAAGGGGTCAAACTTATTGTGGATAAGATAAAATGAAAGTAGGTTTATTTAAACGTGCATCATCCTATTTATTTGACGTTATGTCAATCATTTTAGTTTTATCATTATTTTTTACGCTATTCATAGGGAACATGTTAGAACCAGAAGGATTAGATCAAGCAATTAGTGAATATAATACAACCTATGCACTCTACAATAAAAAAACAGACAGAATTCAAGAAGAGTTTGATAATGATGTTATTTCTGAAGAAGTGTATAACACACAATTAGATCAAGTAAGTGAAGATTTTTTAGAAGATACAAAAGCAGCATCAGAGATTCGTATCATTTATGTTTTTAGAGTCTTTGTTTATTACTTTGGTTCATTAATGCTCCTTTATTATGTCTATAGCGTTGTCACTAAAGGACGAACCATTGGACGTCGATTACATAAAATCGAATTACAAGGAAACGTTAATTGGTGGACATTACTTGTAAGAGAAGTCTTCTTTAAACACCTTTATTACTTATCAACTCTATTTGTGTTTGGTATATTAATAGATTTTATTTTTATTTTAGTCACGACGAGAAACAAAGCACCACGAGATTTTTTAACTAGTATTCGTGTCACGCACGAAGGCGTAGACTATCCATTTTAAAAAACTAAAGGAGGAATATTATGTGGATTTATCTAGGGGTTTTAATTGTACTTGTATTAATTTTAGTTTCAATAGCATTCGTTATTGTTCAACAATCTAATCGATATGTTGTTGAAAGACTTGGTGGGTATCACAAAACGTTAGATGTTGGATTACACTTTGTTATTCCATTCATTGATCGTGTTCGTCAAAAAGTATCTTTGAAAGAACAAGTGGTTGATTTCAACCCACAACCTGTAATAACAAAAGATAACGTTACAATGCAAATTGATACTGTTGTTTTTTACATGGTTACTGATGCCAAAATGTTTACCTATGGTGTAGACAGTCCGTTAAGAGCAATCGAAAACTTAACTGCAACAACACTGCGTAACATTATTGGTGATTTAGAACTTGATGAATCACTTACATCACGTGATCACATCAATAAAAAAATGAGAATTATTCTTGATGAAGCAACAGATCCATGGGGGATTAAAATTAACCGAGTAGAGGTTAAAAACATTGTCCCACCAAAAGACATTCGTGAAGCAATGGAAAAACAAATGCGTGCTGAACGTGAACGTCGTCAAGCTATTTTAATTGCTGAAGGTAATAAGCGAAGTGCTATTTTAAATGCTGAAGGTGACAAGGAATCTAAAATTTTACGTGCTGAAGGTAATAAACAAGAGCGTATTAAAAATGCCGAAGGTGAAGCACAAGCAATCGAAACAGTTAAAAAAGCGACTGCTAAGGGTATTGAAATGATTAAAGCCTCTAAAGCAGATGAACCAGTTTTACGTCTTGAAGCTTATAAAGCAATGGTAGATGTAGCAAATGGACGCGCAACAAAACTAATTATACCATCTGAACTACAAGGTATTGTTGGTCTTGCTTCTACAGCAAAAGAGGTTTTCACTGATCTCGAAGAAGACGAAGAAGATAAAAACGCAACTAAGAAAAAATAATGAAACTAAAAAAGCCTCTTATCGCTAGATAATGAGGCTTTTTAATTTGTTCTTAAAATTCACAATTACGTGGTGTTCTTGGAAAAGGAATAACATCTCTTATGTTTTTGATACCTGTTAGATACATTAGCATACGATCAAATCCCATACCATAACCAGCATGTTTGCATGATCCATAACGTCTTAAATCTAGATACCACTGTAATTCTTCTTTTGGTACATTCATCTCTTTCATTCTTTTTTCTAGTAGTTCTAGGCGTTCTTCACGTTGACTTCCACCGATTAATTCACCACTACCTGGGACAAGTAAATCCATAGCAGCCACAGTTTCTTGATCATCGTTTAAACGCATATAAAATGCTTTTATATTTTTAGGCCAATCATAAATAAACACTGGACCACCAAAATGTTTTACTAGATATTTTTCATGCTCTGTAGCAAAATCTTCATTAAAATCAGGCGTATTTTCAAATTTTTTCTTTGCTTCTTTCAATGCTTTAACTGCCTCATGATGTGTCACTCTTACAAATGGAGAATTAAGGACATAATCTAGTTTCTTGAGCAATCCTTTTTCAACAAATCTGTTAAAAAATTCTAATTCTTTTGGGGCTTTTTCTTTAATATATTTTATTAAATATTTAACCATTTTTTCAGCTAAATCCATATCATCTTCTAAATCAGCAAACGCAATTTCTGGTTCTAACATCCAAAACTCACTCGCATGGGTTTTTGTATTAGAATTCTCAGCTCTAAAGGTAGGTCCAAAGGTATAGACATCTCTAAATGATAAGGCAAACGCTTCAGCTTCTAATTGCCCTGATACTGTTAAGTTAGTCTTTTTTTGAAAGAAATCTTTTGAATAATCAATCTCTTTTGCCTCCGTTAATGGCGGATTTTTTATATCTAACATTGAAACGCCAAAGGTTTCTCCAGCACCTTCTGCATCGCTTGCAGTAATTATTGGTGTCGCAACATGAATAAAGTCTCGCTCTTGAAAGAACGAATGTATTGCATGGGTTAAAATACTTCTAACTCTAAAAACTGCATTAAATAAATTTGTTCTTGGACGCAAATGTGCGTTCTCTCTTAAAAATTCTCGTGTATGTCTTTTTGGTTGTATTGGGTAGTCTTCTGAGGAATCCCCTATTAATTCAACTTCACGTGCTTTAATTTCAAAAGGATCTCTTCTGTTTGGTGTTAGTGTTAGAATGCCTTTGGCTTTAATAGCACTGCCAACACGGTACTTACTCACTGAACCAAAATTATCTAAAAATTCACTTTCATACACAACTTGCAAGGTATCAAAAGCAGTTCCATCATTTAAATTGATAAACCCAAATGCTTTTTGAGCACGATTACTCTTCACCCAGCCATAAACGGTAACTTCTTGTTGATCTAAAGCTTCAAAATTCTTTAATAAATAACGTACAGATTGTTTCATTTGTCATCACACTCCTATTAAATAAAAAAACGTCCCTAAACAACTGTTTAAGGACGAATATATCCGCGGTACCACCTTAGTTCATAAGCGCTCTATCCTTTAACGCAGGAAACGGATGGGTCTACTTAATTTCTTCCATCACTCATGGTGTTATTCAAATAGAACTTATCGTTTAGCTCTCACCAACCTAAACTCGCTTTAGATAGTAATCCATTTTACTTCTCCAATCACTGTTTATACACATATAATACCACTTGTTTAAATTTTGTCAATAAGAATTATTCTTCAAGTTTTTCTGAATCTTTAAAATTAACTTGAGAAATTTCATCAAACCTATCTCCAATTTTACGACTTGTAATATGAATATTTTTTACCCGTTTGTTAACTGTATCAATACTAGATGATAGTTTATCCCATCTATCTTTATAACGTCGAAACTCTTTTCCTAAATTTTCAAGTTCTTCATGGATGATTTTAGCATGTTTATCACGTTCAACATTTTTAAGTAATACTTGTACCGTTGTGAGTAAACTCATCAAAGTTGTAGGTGACGCCATCCATACTTTTTTACGTCTAGCATATTCTAAGATATCTTCATGATAAGCATTGATTTCAGCAAATATCGCTTCAGCTGGTATAAACATAACTGCTTGATCACTTGTTTCACCATGGATGATATATTTACTGGCGATCGCATCGACATGTTTTTTCAGATCTTTTTTGAATTCACGTTTGGCTTTTACTCGTTGACGCTCTGTCAAATCACGATTAACCATTCTTTGATAGTTATCTAACGGGAATTTAGAGTCAATCGCAAGGTTACCCATGGGGTCTGGAATATGAAGTAAAGCATCAACCATTTTATTGTTTGATAGTGTCGCTTGTAATTGGAAAACCTTTTTATTATTTTCTCCAAAAATAGATTCAAGTATATGTTTTAATTGAACCTCTCCAAAAGTTCCTCTAGTTTTTTTATCTGTTAAAACATGTTGTAAGCTAACAACATCTGTAGAAAGTTTTTCGATATTCTTTTGTGCTTCATCAATTTTACTTAATCGTTCTACAATACTTGTAAACGTTTTGTTTGTTTTTTCAAAACCTTCGTTTAATCTGACCTCAACTTTTTTATTTATGTTATCCATTTTGCGGTCAAGACCTTCATTTAGTTTTTCAAAATTAGAAAGTAACTCTTTTGATAAATTCTCTTTGAATTGATTTAAGTCTTTTATGTTTTCTTTCGAACTTTTCCCAATACTATCTGCTAATTCGACTTTTAAATCACCATTTTCTTTAATCATTGTTGTAATTAATTTGTTGTTTTCTTCTTTTAGTTGTTCTTTAATTTCAGGCGTAATATCTTTTTCTTTTTTAGTTAATTTATATATCTCAATGACTATAAGTAAACTCACTAATACAATAATTGCTATTTCCATTGTAACACCTCTACTATAAATTTTGTCCTTTTATTACATGGACATTCATTTTACCACCATAAGTCGCTCCTCCGTCAATCATCAAGAGGTTTTCTTTTGCAATAATGTCTCCGTTTCTATTGTCTGAAAAGTTAATTGTCGGTAAATGGCCAACAACAATTGTTTGCTTCACCCTTTTAGGAATGGAAATATCTTTCTGAAATTTCCATGTAGCAAATTTTCTTGGCGTATTCCTAAAATTATTTAATTTAAAATTTAATGCTCCATGAACAAAAATATGTTTTTGAAATTCCAAGTATAGTGGTAGTTTCTTTACCCATGAAGAAAATAATGGATACTTTTTCTTAAACTTTTTAGGTAAATATTTAAGTTTATCTGCGTAAATAGTTACTTCATCACTCACTAATTTCACAGTTTTTCCAAACCCATTATATCGGATATTGAATCCAACAGCTTTAAATTTTTCATCTAGAAAATCAATTAAAAATTGGTCATGATTCCCCAATACACCTTGGATACGATCTGCTTCAATAAGTTTTCCGATAAAAACAATTAATTTGTGCCCTTGATCTCCGCGATCTAAAATATCTCCTACAATTATTATTTTATGATTATTATTATCCTCTTCAAATCCTTTTTCTTTTAATGCCGTAATCATCATATCATATTCGCTATGAATATCTGACATAACAAAAAACTTTTCCATTATACACACCTTAAACCCCTTTTTAAATTTAAAAATTATTTCACAAAAAAACGAAACAAGATTAGGTATATTAACCTTTTGTCATAGTTTCACGAAGTCCTTACAAGACTTTTAAATATTTGTGTTTTATCCCTTTTTTATGTATAAATAGTCTTCTATCTTAAGTTAATTATCCCTAAAAAACACTCTTTAATACGTTACTATTTTACATTAACTATTATATCATAGATAGCTTTTTTTAACAGTTTAAAAAACAGGTGAAAACCACCTGTTTTGTTATTTTATTTTGGATTTTCATGAGGTTCATATTCAAATAAACTACTCAGTGGTTTATTTTGTATAATGTTCATGACACCCTTACCGAATAATGATGCTACACTTAGTTGAATGACTTTGTCTGACTTTCTATCCTCTGATAACTGGATAGTATTTGTTGTGACAACTTCTTTGATTGGTGAATCATTTATACGTTCAATTGCAGGAGGAGAAAACACTGGATGTGTACAAGCAGCATATACTTCTTTAGCTCCGGCATCAACAAGTGCTCTTGCAGCATTTGTAATGGTTCCTGCTGTATCAATAATATCATCCATAATAATTGCTATTTTGCCTTTAACATCTCCAACAATACCAACAACTTCACTCACGTTTGGTTTTGGTCGTCTTTTATCGATGATGGCAACATCACAACCCATAACATCACCCATTTTTCTAGCACGAACTGCTCCACCATGATCTGGTGCTACAATTACTATTTCTTCCTTAAATTTCTTTTTAAAGAAATAATCCACTAAAATAGGCATTGCTCGAAAGTTATCAATTGGTATATCAAAGAACCCTTGGATTTGCCCAGCATGTAAGTCCATTGATAAGACCCGAGATGCGCCTGCTGTCTGAAGTAAATTTGCAATTAATTTTGCGCTAATGGGTTGTCGAGATTTTGATTTTCTATCTTGTCTTGAATACCCATAATAAGACATAACAACGTTAATGTTTTTTGCTGATGCACGTTTCATTGCATCAATTGTAATTAACAATTCCATTATGTGTTCATTAACCGGTTCTTGTGTTGGTTGTACTAAGAAGACATGGTGTCCTCGAACTGTTTCTGGGAGATCAACGCCTACTTCTCCATCTGCAAAGCGATTTAATATAATTTCACTCAGTGGTATATTTGTAAAATCAGAAATTTCTCTTGCTAATTGTTTATTAGCAGTTAGACTAAATAATTTAACGTTATGTCCATCAATCATTGCCATCTATTTTACCTCCAAATATTTTTTTACACTTTCATTATACATCTTTTTGGCAAAAATAAAATGTAACTTTATAAAAAAGTTACATTTATTCTTGATTATTCTTCATCTAATTCATCATCTGTTTCTTCTTCAGTTTCTTCAACTGGTTCTTCTTCTGGTTCTTCTTCTGGTTCTTTAACTGGCTCCTCAACTTCGTCAAGGAGTTTATTGTAAGCATCAATCACTACACCCTCGATTTTATCGCGTGTCTCTTGGTTTATAGGATGCGCTACGTCTTTAAATTCCCCGTTCGGCATTTTTCTGCTTGGCATAGCAACGAATAAACCAGCTCTCCCATCGATTATGCGTAATTCATGAACTACAAAATTGTCGTCAAAAGTAATAGCAGCAATTGCTTTTAAACGGGATTGCCCGTTTATTTTCTTTACTCTAACGTCTGTAATTTTCATCTTTCCACCTCGCATAAATTTTCCTCTTAAACATATTTTATCACACTTTGAAAATCTATTCAATGTTAAATTGCATAATCAAGCGATTTACTTGTGCATTTACAATAGATATATGACATCTCATCCAGATTCACGTAAATGCACAGTGTAGATTTGTCAAACATTCCGGTGAAAAGTTATTGATAAAATACTTTTTTCCTGCCCTCCCCCTAAAAACAAAGGAGAATAA
>JAIPGF010000024.1 GCA_021736205.1 Candidatus Izemoplasma sp. | reverse complement strand
ATAAAAAATCACTATATGATAAATAATCAGAGGTATTGAAATTATTTAAAGTATTTAAAAGAATTCTATAGTTTATTTTATGTCCTGCATCATTCATTATTTTAATAAATTCATTTGAAATATAATCTCGAATTAAATCTATTTTATTCGGAGGTTTACCATATCTATTTTTAAAACATAAATCACATTGAAATTTAAAATCAAAAAACTTATAAAAATATAAAGATGCTAAAATAGTTGATATGGCTCCAAAAGTATATATATGTTCAAACCTTCTCCTTGAGGATAATGATGTTGGGAAACAAGGAAATATATAATTACCTGGAGTCTCCAATCTAACATAATCAGGAAGTCTATAATCTATATTACATCTTGGAAATTTTTCTTTAACTATATTTATTTCTTCAAATGGAATTGTAATAGATGTAAACATTAATAAAAATCCTTGGTTAAATTCCAACAATTCTCTTCTTAAAATATGGCTCATTTTTTAAATCCTTTAACATTAAACATCCTTGAATAATTGAACATCATCATTTGTTAATAATTTTCTTCTTTCATCCACATCTTCAAATATTTTCAACAAAGATTTCCCATTATCTTCATTTGGATATTGTACTTGAATTAATCTCCTTGTATTTTCATCTAATGCACATATTTTTAATTGCCAAGGATTTAATTCCCCTAATCCTTTAAATCTTGTTATTCTTCTGTTATTTCTTACGGCTTCTTCATATTCCTCTGTTGACCATAATGGAATAAAATTATTTTTTTCATTAATAGCCCTTAGTGGAGTTCTTACTAAATAAAAACGTCCTTGTTTTATAACTTCAGGAACTAATGTATATAAAATCATTGTTAATAATACGAATATATGACTTCCATCAGGATCGGCATCCATTAATCCAATTACTTTCCCATATCTTAATTTTGTAATATCAAAATCCGGACCAATTCCAGTTCCTAATGTTTGTATTAACTCCTTAATTTCTTTATTTTTTAATGCAGTTTCTTTATTCATTATAGAGGGTATTTTACCTTTTAATGGTAAAATAGCGTGTATAGATGGATCTCTGGATTCTGTTAATGTACCTCCTGCCGAATCGCCTTCGGTAATGAACAATTCTCCATTATTCGAAGAACAATCTTTTAACTTTGTGAATTTTGTCGATCCTCTTTTCTTTCCATTTGTTTTATTTTTAAATTTTCTAGAATCTAAATTCTTTCTATATAAATGTAAGTTTTCTAAAATATCAATTAATAAATCCTCATTTTTTTGAAATTTATCTTCTAATGAAGATTTAATTTTCTTTCCTAATTTATCAAAATAAGAAATTCTATTTGTTAGTTTTTCTTTAGTTTGACCTCCAAATTCTGCATTTTCTAAATACAAAGATAAATATACTCTTAATCTAACTATTACATCTTGTGGTTGAATTTTATATCCTAATTTCTTTGCTTTAGTAGTTAACACATCTTTTAAAATATTTATAAAAATATTTACATGTGTTCCGCCACCCTCTACTGGTAAAACATTTAATGATGTTAAAATCTTTTGTGCAACTGGACCATCCTTTGAATAAGATAATAAAACATCAAATTTTTCATATTTATCTTTTGTATTAATTTCCATAATATCGGTATATTCATTATCATTCATTAAGCAATTATTTTTAAAGAAATTATGTTTATCTAATTTAATAACTTCTCTTTTATCATCATAATTCAAAACAAATGTACAATTTGGTAATTCTACAGATGCTGTTAATAACCTATTTCTAATTTTGTCAAATGGAATAAGTTTTTCATTAAAATATTCTTCATCTGGTTTAAATGATATTCTAGTAGAAAACGGAACTTTATCTTTATATTTCTCAATGTTATTTTCATTTAATTTTCCATTATCAAATCTAAATTTTCCATGTTTCTTATCTCTATAAACTTCGATCTGATAAAAAGAAGATAAAGCATTTACAACTACAAGTCCTACACCGTGCCTACCAGCGCTGATTTTGTATGCAGTTTTATTATTTTTAAATTTTCCTCCAGAAAATTTTGTTGATATAGATATTGGAACATCATTATCCATAGGAATTCCACGACCATTATCAACAATTTCATATATATTTTCTTTACTATCTATATTAATTGCAATAATATTAGCATAACCCGCTATTGCTTCATCTAATGAATTTGTAAAACATTCCTCAAATAAATGTAATGGGGTTTCTGTTTCTCCTGCATACATTCCTACATTCTGTCTAATATGATCAATTAATTCATCAATCGTTTTTATATCTTTATGTGTATATTCCGACATTTTTCCCCTTTTATAAAAAAAGTTTTAAACAAAAATATATTCATTATTATCACACAATTGAACATAGTTCTCCCTACATTTATCACACCTTTCTAATAACATATCAAGAGATTTTTGTCTATCAACGGTAACATTAATCTCTTCATAAGTAAGGTATGATAAATCAGGGAGACTGTCCAAAGGACTATTATGATTATAATTTCTTCTTAACATTTCTTCTTGTAAAATTTTATGATAATTTAATAAGGAATTAATTTCAATACAATTACTATTAATATAACCTTTAATACTTTTCTTTTTATTTAATATTCCCCAAAAAATATGACATTCAGCATGAGCCCCCATTAAATGTTGTACACAATGGATTTTTGGGTTCACCATCCAACTTCTCGCCATACACTTAATTCTCCTCTAAAATTTCCTTTATTTCATTATATACTGGTTCAACAACATCAAACCAAGATGATTTATTTTTCTTATCCATATCATTAATAGAAACATGGGCGTGAAATGTTACTCCTTTTGGATATTCAAATAATGAAATCATTATATATCCAGTTCCTTTTTTTATTTCAAAAGATATTGCTTGTGTCTCTTTTGTTTTTCCGCTTGAGTGTATTCCTCCAGAAGGAGTAACAGTCATCTTTGCTCTTCCCATTGTAAAAGATGACCATTTATATTTATTCTTTAATTGTTTAATTACTTTCCTTGTTAATTTAACATTTTTGATTGGTGGTAAAGACATTATTTTAATCCTCCATTTTTATAAAATTATAGGTCCACTATACAATTATAAAAAGTATAGTGGACCTATTTTATTAATTCTTAATTATGTTCTTCGTCAATAAAAACTACTGGACCAGTTTGATTTAAACTTTTTGATGTTCCTCCTTTAGAAATACACCAAATAATTTTCTTTGGCAATATTGTATCTGGAAATTCATTTATATTATCACAATAACCATCTGTAAAACCCAACATAACATCTGGGTTTAATTCTTTAGATCTAACAATTCCTTCCTTTAATATTGTTCCACCTCTTCCAGTAATTTCAAAATCAATATCAGATACCTTTTTAATATTATATTCTTTTCCAATCGTTGTATCAATTTCAATGACTGTAACTTTACAATGTTTGTCATTTTCAATAATATCTTTTATTCCTGACAATGCTTCTGCAATATCCTCTGTAGATTGAGATCCAGAAGTATCAATTAATATAACAATATTAAAAGAGTAATCCCTCTGTCTTCCTGGAAATGGTGAAATAATTGGATTTATATATTCTTGATCATTATTAAAAAATGTATAAACTCTTTTCTTATTTACTCTTGTATATGATTTTCGCCATTTAGTTAATCTGGTTCCTCTGACTAAAGACCTAATTAATTGATAATATGGAATTTTTGGAATATCTAAAAGTTCTTCAATTAATTCTTTTAGATAACCAGGCATATTACCACGATTTCTATTTGACGCATCAAAAGATTTTACAGATTTCCTGACCAAATCTTTAATTTGATCTTCAACTTTTCTTGCAACATCTTCAGGATTATTACTTTCTCCTCCATTTTGATCCCATTGACCATGATCATCAATATTATAAGATTTAGAATGTTCTTTTCCACAACAGGGGCATTTACTTTTTACTTGAACCTGACCAGATCCTTTCCCTTCTTGATTTTCGCCAGATTGTTCATTTTCATTTTCAGAATTATTTGAATCCCCTTTTTGTTGTTCTTGCTCATGTTTACTTGCCCCACAATTCACACATTGGTTATCATTCTTTTTCAATAATGTATAAAAATAAGATTCACTTGATCTATCATTAGGTAATTGATAATTATTAGGAAAATCTAGTGTCCAATCCATCCCAGAAACTTTTATGGTTTTAGGCATATTCATTTGAGTATTGACTGCACAATCAGTTGCTATATTCCAAATCATACTCTTTTTTTGTTTAACTTCATCATCAATCTCCATTGCCAATAATCTCATAAGTCTTGGAATATGAAGATTTAAAAGATGTAAACCTTCATGTTCCAATATCAATTCCAAAGTTTTTTCATCTGTATTTTTAACTAAATCAGGGCGGATGTGTAAAGAAATGGAACCATTTTTTTCTGGAGCAACCCCCATAATTGAAGGAAGATTTGTTGATTCAATTTTTTTAACTCTACCAAATAAATATCCCCAAAAATTTTCTGTTATTGCCATTCCAGCAACAACACTTTCAATTTTTTCTCTTGGAGATTTAGTAACATTATTATTCATCATTTCCATCCTCTGAATCATCAGAATATTTTGTTTCTTTTAATTTATTATGAAATTCCTCAATATATTTTTTATATTTATTTGTAAAAGTCATATGTAATCTAACCATATAATCAAACTCTTTTGAAGATCGTTCCATTGCTTCTGTTTCAGTTACAAAAATTGCGGCAATATCAATAGGAACTGTAGTGAGAAAATCAACAATATTCTTTTCAATTTTTTCAGTCAACTTTGGTCTATTTGTACTGAGATATTGAACAACCATAACCATAAGATCAGATAGTTTTGGGTTTCGTCCTTCTATCATCTTATTTACTTTTTCTTTAATTTCTTTTGTATGATTATGATAAATAATATCTTCTGGTTTTAGGGTTGTAGTCGAGTCTTCAAGAAAATCCATAATCTGTTGACCAGCACTCTTATTAAAAAGAGAATCTGCAATTACGGAAACATTATCAAAATTTTCTTTAATTCCTTTTCCTGTTCCTTCTGGGTCATATTTCCAACAATGAAAAGAAAATTTCTCAATAGAGGCAGGATTTGTATAAACCATTTTATTTTTTTGTGCTTTCACATCATAAATCCTATCTGGGTGTGTACGGAAATAACTAACAACATCAGGATAGAATTCATTTTCTTCTGCATATTTAATAAATTCTGTATTACTATGTTCAACACAAATTTGACTTTTCCTTCTAAGACCAGCGGCATCTTCAATAACATCTACACTATATTCTGCTTCATCAGGATTATCAAGGCATACAACAAACCAACCAGGAGGAAATTCTTTAAGGTGAATCATGTTTTCATTTTCAACCTGCCACATCAATTGTTGAAGACTATGATCTCCACGGGAAAGTTCATCAATTACAAATAAACCATATGGTTTATCTTCACCAGGAACAAAATCAGAATACAACATTTCAAATTTCTTATAATTCTTATTAGAATCAATGATGGGAAAAGGAATAAGAAAATCATCCCTATTAAGAACTGGCGCCTTAATAATAATAAGTTCAAAATCCTTATTTATTTCATCTTTTAGTTCATCACAAATTTGTTTGCAAATTTGAGTTTTTCCAATACCGGCAGGTCCAATAAGACGAAAAGTTTGTTTTTCAAGTTTTCGTTTAATTTTTTCATTATCTGATTCAGAAATATTAAGATAATTTGTAATTTCATTTTTAACAAGACTTTTGGCTTTATTAACAGTAATTGTGGGGATATTCAGTCGGTCGGCATAACTTACTTGTTGATTACTCATTCTCTTGTTCTCCTTTTTCATATTTGTTTTTTAAGTTAAGAAAATAGTAACATAATCAAAAACTAAATAATTTTATCTTTATTTATTTGTTTATTCAAAAAATTTAGAAGTCAATATCATCAAATGATACAACCTTCTTTTTTTCCTCTCCACCCTGTTTCTTCTCTTCATTTTTGGTTTCATTTTCTTTATTGGTATTAGGAGCAGGATCAGAAAATTCCTGTGCCTGTGAAGTTTGTGCTTGTTCTTGGACACCATAGTTAGGCATCCCTTCAGTATTCCTTGACCAATCAAATTTTTCATTAAATTCTTCAAGTATTTTCTTAGAAAGTGAAAGAATTTTTTCTGTAGTTGATTTATCTATTTCTTTTCCTTTTTCTAATTTAAATACATATTTTTTCCCATAATTAGAATCTGCGGTAGTAACTGAAGCTTCCGTAACAAAACGTTTATTATTTACAACCATTTTCTCAAAACGTTTTGCTTCATCAGAATCATCATCAAAGAATCGATCAAGTTCTAATTGACTCAACTCATGAATATAATCTGAAACATTTTTAAATTTCATTCCTTTTCCACGGATAAAAATAAATTCTGGTTTATTATTATCATTTAGAAAAGGTTGTCCGTTTTCATTACAATAAACCCCTGCTACAATAATTTGAGATCGACATGTACTACAAAATTCATCTGCCTTTCTTTCATTACTATTGTTTCCACACATTTTTCCAGATGTTCCATACCAAGGACGTGGACCAGATTGATAAGAAAAACAAACCATTTTGTTTTGTTTTGGGTTAAATTGATCTTTCTTTTCATTAACCAAAACATTTTTTACATGGGTAATAATAAAACAAACTTTATCTAAATTATTTGCTAAACCACGAATTTGTAGTTTTCCTGGTTGTGTTTGTTCACCAGATGTTTCATCCTCTCTTAAAAGTCCTGCAATATATAATGATTTAAATACTTCATCTTTCGGATCAACTTGTTTCTTTCCTGCGGATACACCAGTTTCTGCAAGTTCTTGATACTGTGTAAAGTCTGTCATAAATCTTTTCTCCTTTTTCTTATTATTTTTTATTGATTACATGTTAAAACAAAATCACTTTTATTTCTATCATTTGGAATTGTAATAATAGAAAATTCATCATTAAACCAACATTTAAAATTATCATTCATCCAAGTAGATGAAAGAACACTTACTGTTTCATAATCAGGCAAACCGTTAAAATCTTCATCCTCAATCGTAAGAGGGGTAATTTTTCTTACACTTTCATCAGTAATTTTACCTGAAATTGGTTTTGTATGAGGACAATAAATAATAACCAATCTATTATTTACAACTCTAAAAATTTCATTCTTGTAAATATAACATCCGGTGTCCTCATCAAATAAAACTTTATTTGCATTCATAACTCTTTGAACACTAGTATGTTGTCTACAATATTTTGCAACTCCTTCTTTCCTTTTCTGCTCACAAAATTTACAATCTGAATCATCTAATTTAAATTTTTCTCCTCTAATTTTAAAATCATTACTTGCGGCTTTTT
Organism: Candidatus Izemoplasma sp.; assembly: GCA_021736205.1. Classification (GTDB taxonomy): domain Bacteria; phylum Bacillota_I; class Bacilli_A; order Izemoplasmatales; family Izemoplasmataceae; genus JAIPGF01. The sequence continues at coordinate 13,811 of JAIPGF010000024.1, read as the reverse complement.
CCATGTATGACATAATTCGTCTACGGTTCAACATTAATTTAATAATAGTAATTGGATAAACTTTTGTCTTGTAATAATTGTCAATTAACTTTTCCACTACTGATGGCTTTTCAAACTTCATTTCTTCTCCTTAAATAATTTGTTTAAATAGTTAAATAAAAGTGAATAATTACAACTCATAAAACCATAGGATTCCCATATCAAAATTTATAATAGAAAAAATAAAATAAAAATAAAACTAAATAGTTTGTTTTCTTATTAATTAATATATATAGAATATTAATTTTTAAAAAATTATTTTGTTAAATCAGCATATACTGGGTTTTTATAATTTGTTAAATCAATTACAATGTTTGCATCTTCAAATAATTCTGTAACAGATTGTTTAATCTTTTCTTTAACTTCAAGGGGCATATATGTAGCAATAACATAATAATTACTTCCACCCTGAAAATTAAACACAACTCCTTCTGGGGTCTGTTCTGCATTTACTAACATTTTTTTGTCAACTTTAATCTCAAGATCCTGATTCTTAATTGTTACTTTTGCCATTTAATTTTCTCCTTTTCCATTTTTAAATTTGATTCTACTTCAATTTTATTATTGTTTGTTTGTCTGATTAACCATTTAATTAAATCTTCACTATTGTAATTTGTCAGAAAATTTAAAATCAATTTGTTATATGTATAGATAATATCTAATGATTGAATTGTAAAAATTACTTCTTTGGAATTATCTTCTAAATATTGTTCTAAATTTATTTTAAATAAACTTACATCAAGATTTCTAAATAAAGTAGTTAAAAACTCAATATTTTCAAATTCCAAAAATTGGATAAAATAATCAAGAAAAATTCTATCTTCTAAAATGTTTAGATTTAATTCTTCTGAAAAATTAAATCCATAAACTTCATCTAATTTAGTTAATATTCTGTTTCCATATAATTTTTGTTCATCAACGTCATAATTATTAATATTATCTTTAAATAAAAGATAATTATCTTGAAAAGAATTTGTTCCAATAGATTCAGTTAATAAATATATTTCATATTTTGTTAAAGCTTTAACATCAATATTTTCTTGTTCTTCAATATCTAATTCTGGAATTTCAACTGATGTTCCGTGTAATATTCTTAAAGCTATATCGTCTTTTGGCATTTGTTATAATATCCTTAGAATTAATGTATTTGTCGTTATCATAAAAAATTAATGTATCTAAAAAAGATAAAAATTCTGCATATTTTTTAATTTCTTTAAAAATTTCATCATCAATATTTTTTCTTATTTCTTCAGACATTAAATCTTCAATTTCCATTTTTATCTCCCAAGCATCATCGCAGTAAAATATGCATTCACTAAATCTTTAGACATGTTTGTTTTTGGTTCTCTATATTCAGCGCTTCCATTTTCCACAATATCAGAGATCATTTCATTTTTTGTTACTGGATCATCACTTAAAGGCCCAAAGAATTCTTGTAATGTATAAATGGCATTATAACTTGCTAAGGAGTAAGTATCACCTTCCCCAACTCTTTGTCCTCCTTGACGTCTTTTTCCTGCCGTTGGTTGCATTACTTTTCCGGTTACTGGACCAGTACTTCTTGAATGTAATTTATCTGATCCCATATGTTCCAATTTTGAAATATACATATATCCTATTGGAACATCATTTGTGGTATCTAAATTATATTCTGGTAATTTTAATTTATATCCACTCTTTAAATTTAATTCTCTCATTGCATTATATATTTGACTATGTTTTGGAGCTTTAAATGGAGGAATAATAATAGGAACTCCTCCATCCTTTTTTATTTGATCTAATAATTGTTTAAATTTCTTTTCATTTAATGAATTTACTTTATTTATAAATGTTGTGGATATTGTTTTTTGTTTTGTATTATCTAATAAAGGCAATACTTTCTTTAATAATTTAACAAATTTATCTTTATTATTTAATTTGACAGCTCTTTTCCCTAATTCCTTAGATATTAACCCAGTATATAATTCAAATAATTGTCCTAAATTCATTCTTCCAATAATTCCTAATGGGTTAATAATAATTTCTACTGGTTCTCCATCATTTGTTCTTGGCATATTTTCTTCTTTTTCAATTAAAGAAATAATTCCTTTATTTCCAAATCTGTTTGCTAATTTATCACCAACTTTAATTGGTAATTGTTGTTCAATCTTAAAAGTAATCAATATACCTTGAATGGATTGTCCTCTTATTGTATATTTTTCACCTTCCGGTTTATTATATTTTTTATCAGTTTTAGAGATATGTTTGGATAGGTTAGGGAATTTAGTTTCTGAATCCTTAATGTTTGAAAATACTTCTATATCTACAACTTTTCCTCCTGGGCTTTTTCTTACTAAATCCCTTCCTAAAACTACAAAATCTTCATTATCATCATCCATATCTTTATAACCCAATAATTCATCCATATCTCCAATTGTTTTTCTTATTAAAATATCTCCCTTTTTGGTTTCTTCTCCGATAGTTATAATATTTAAAATTTTATCATTTTCATTTATTTCTATTTGTTCTTCTAAACCATGTACAGATGTTAGTAAATTATTTTTAACTAATTTTTCAGATATAATAATACCATCTTCAAAATTATGTCCTTTATAAGGCATTACTGCACATAGTAATGTTCTTCCTAAAGAAATAGTTCCTTGATTTAACCCAGAACCTTCTGCAACAATTTGTCCTTCTTTAAGATTTTGATTTAATGAAACTTTGGATTTAAAAATGCTTAATGTATTTTTTCCTGTTCCTGATTTTAATGGAACAGGACTTATATCAATATTATGTTTCTTTCCATTCTTACATGTTATTTCTATATTTGTTTCATCTATTTTTGTTACTTTCCCTGCACATGGAGATTTTTTAACATATGCATCAGATAATAAATTTGTTAATATAGACTCATAACCAGATTGTATTAATGATGGTTGTGGATTCATTAAAGGCAACATTTGTCTTGATTGATTTGTTGCCATTATTATTCTTGCTCCATCATTATTTTCTACAAAAGGAATTAAACTAGCTGATGTAGATAAAATTCCTGAATTTTCATCATCATTTATTTCTTTAGTAGAGAACATACCCCTTGCGGAAGATAATGCCGCATCAATAGTTAATTGTTGAGTAATACCTATTGTTTCTCCTTCCGGGGTGTCTAATGGATCAATATTTCCAAAATAAGAATCATGAACATTTAATGCTTTTCCCATTAATGCTCTTTTATCAGGAATACCACCTATACTTTTCCCTATTGGAGTAATTCTCGTCATTGTAACCATTTCTTCAATAGGATTGGCGTATTCCATATCAACAACAATTTCTGAATTTCTAAAATCTCTTAAAACCTTATCTTCTTGTAAGTTTACTTCAGCATTCTCATTCCCAGATAATACTTGTTCTCTATATTCAGTATATGATGCAAGAATTTGTTTTTGTGCTAATTCCGCAATTATTTCTGATCCTCTTACTCTTTGATTAGAAACATCATTTCTATCTTGTACATAACCTTCTACAACTTTTGAAGCCATATAATACATTATATTTTCAAGTTTATATGGCAAACTCATATTGATTAAAACTTGTTTAGCGATAGGATCAACAATATTATCTAAATTATTTTGTATTAAATATGTAGCATTTGTTCTCCCAGTAATTTGATATATTGCATCAGAGAAAAATTCTTTACTAGGAAATTCAGAATCAGATTCTATTTCATGTAATTTAGATAATTCTAATGATTTAAATACTTCTTCTTTTAAATCATTATTTATATTATTTAATACTATATATTTTTCATCATTTATTTTGATAAATGTTTTTGTTTTATCTGGTTTTTCATTAACAATATTATATTTTAAATCATATTTTTCCATTGTTTTTTCAAAACCAAAACTAAATGCTAATACGGGAAATAATGGTAGTTTGTATGATCCCATATAAATTTCTAGATATTTTAAATGTTTAGTTCTTTTACTCCATATATGAAAACTAGAATAAGAACTTTGAAATTTAGACATATATAATTTTGGAAAACTAATAGGACATAAAATAATTTGATTTAATAAACAATGTTTTCTTCCATTAATAAGAAATGTTCCAGAATTTGGATCTATTTTTGGTAGTTGAATTTTTATTTTATGTAGATTACCGTTTTGATCTTCTAATTCTGCCTTTGCAATAGAAATATCAGTTTTATGTAATTCTCCATTCCTAGATGGTTTATCAACAATATTGAATGATTTAAGTTTTAATGGTATTTCCTTATTTTCTAAAATTTTAAAACCATTTGTAAGATCATTTTTAAGATTTGTTTCAAAATCTATATGTCTTTTATTAAATAAATGACTTGGGTTTTTTCCATCTACGGCTCCAATAATATCATACATTTGAAGCATTATATCATCAGACATAGATGTTAATTTATCACTTGGAATTATTTGATCTATATAAGAATCTTTTAATCTTTTTAAAGCAACATCTAATTTATTCTCTGGAATTGAGTTTGTTATATTTGTTGCTCTATCTATATTTCCACTAACTTTATATAATACAGATTTAATAATTGTGGATTTTAAATCTTTTGTTGATAAATCCTCATCTGTTATTTTTTCATATAATTCTTCATCAGTCTGCAATAAAGTATATAATGCATCTTTTAATTTATTTTTAGAATCAGATGCTAAATCTAATTTCTTATTTATTTTATTTACAATTTTATTTGATTGTTCATCAAACTCTTCTTCAATTTCATCTTCAGAAAGTGCCGGTTTAATACTTCTTAATATAGTTATGATTCTTTTTAGATTAAACTCTCCATCTTTCATTAATAATCTATAACTTACTGACTCATTATCTATCACTCCTAATATAAAATGATCAAAATCAACTTCTTCATTTTTTAATTTCTGAATTACTGGAAAAATTTTCATATCTATAAATCTTCTAAATGATTCATTCTTATTAATTGTATACATTAATATTTTATCATAAGATAAATCATATTTATTAAAAGACTTCATTACCATATTGGAAATTAAAAATCCAGATCTCTGCCTATAATGTTGAGGATTATAGGATTCATCAATTTTATTTAAATATTGAGATAGATCAAAAATAAAACTATTATCTGGAGCTTTTTGATTACTTGATAATGTCAATAATCCATATGCTTTATAAACTTTTTTAATATCATTATCCAAATATGTTCTTGGAATTCTAGTTTGAGGTACAATAATATATTTGACATCTTGCTTTCTTAGTTTTAAACTTGGGTAATCAGACGCTAAATCTGAGTTTTCACTAAAATACATTAACATATAATTTTTATCGGAAGTAAATGTTAATCTATTTGCTCTTTGTGTATATAATTTTAAATTATCAAATCTCATTAGGTTAAATCTCCAGTGAATAATCTTTCTAAAATGGATGGTGGTACATCTTCTTCACTCACAAGACCCTGGTTAATTGCTTTTCCAATATTTTCAAATAATAATCCTGAAACATAACTACTTTTAAAAGGAATTTCTTTAATATTTAACATAATTGGATCAAATGGTTGTATCATTCTTGCAGGTAATCCAGGATCTTTTTTTGCCCTTAATGTTTGTGATAATAATACTTCCATATGAACTAAATCCATATCAGAAATAGGACCAAAAATTCTATATACTTTATTAAACAAATGACTTGTATCCTTAAATAATACTTTTCCTCCTAATAATCTTTCTGTATATCTTACTTGTTCTTTAATATTCTCAACGGATAAATCTGCTTGTAATAATGTATCCCCTGAATTATAATTTATAGTTATATAATCTTCATCTTTATTAAATGTATCTCTTGTAAAAAATATAGTATTTGCATAATCTAAAACAATATTAAATGATATATCCCCAAAATTTATTTTTGACATTAAAGGATCTAACCAAATAGTTTCCTTATCTTCATCAATTAATAAATTATCATCTATTTTATAATTTAATAAATCAATTACCAATTCACATGATTTTTTAACTAATACAAAACTATCATGTTGTTCTAAATAATCATTAATATTTTTTGACATATTAATCTTCACCTCTCCATTTTGTGTTGCCTAATATATCATCTTTAAGAGCAGCACAAAATCCTTCCGGATTTTCAATTCCTTTAATCTTTTTAACTTTATTAACACATTTATCAAACCATTTTTCATCTTTAATATCTACATTTTTACTAATAGTTTTTGAAAATTTTTTTAGAGACTTTTTATCCCAACCTTTTGGAAGACTAGAAAATCCAATTTCTTTTAAATAATTGTTTATAATATTATTTGTTTTTGACATAATTTGTTTTTATTCCTTTCCATAAAACCAATTTAAAAATTCATTAAAATTTTTAAATGTTTTAAAATCTGAAATTATTTTCCTATGTTTTAAATTATTATAATGAGAAATTTTTTCCATTAATCTCTTATGTTGTGGATGTTTTTCGTAATCTCTTCCTAACCCATCCAATTCAATCCATACATTATCTATAACTAAATCAGAAATTTTTCTACTTTCTGGAATTTGTTTATGTGGTTCAAATTTTATATTATTATTTTCTAAAAATTCAAAAACTTCTTTTTCTATTGTAGATTCATATATACTTCCGCCATCAGTCCTTCCTATTTTTCCATAACTTTTAGAACCATTTTCTTCTTCTGATTTTAACTTTCCTTCTAAAACTTTTAAAATATGATTAGGATCTTCCCAAAGTTTTTTAGCCATTTCTGATTGATTATATCTTCTATCCTCGTCAATCCATGATTCTAATATTCTTTTACATCTTTTTTTATATTGTTCTTCATCCTCCCAATGACCTTTTACAATTTTACTTTGTAGTTCACTAAATTCTTTGGATTTAGATATACTATTTGGTCTATTTTGTACTTCTTTCATTATTTTAGACATCATATCACTAAATTCTTCAGTTCTTGATTTTTTAATACCTTCCGTAGTCTTTTTTCTATAATCTTCATCCTCCCACAATTTCTTACTTCTTACAGAACATTTTTGTTTATATTCTTCACTAGAAAAAATTAAATTTAGTTTTTCTCTAACACCATGTTCATCAAATGCTTTAATTGTTCCTTCAGAAATCTTTTTCTTCATTTCTGGTTTATTATTATTTTCTGTAGCAATCTTTTTTAATTCTTCTCGTTTTTTCATTCCTTCTATTTCATGATTATAAAAATGATGATTTGATACACCTATTTTAGAATATATTTTTCCACAATGTAAACATTTATAATGATCCTCATCTATCATTTCTATTAAATTTTCGTTTAATAATTCTTTCACTTTCACTATTTTTACTCCTTTTTCAATCCTGATTTAGGATCATTTTCAATTATATCATTTAAAATATCTCTTTTAGAAATTTTTGCGGCACCTCCTAAATGAAAAACCTGGAGGATCATTTGTGTGCTTCTTTCTCCAATAACTTGGCTAGCAACAATTCCTACAAATGGACTTTTAAATCTTTTCAATAATTCTCCATAACATGTATGACAAATCTTATAAGATTCACAAAAAATAGGAGATCTTAAATTGATTATATCCCCATCAGAATAATCTTCTTGTTTAAAAGGAATAACTCTTCCTTTCTTATCAATAACATAACGACCTTTTAATCTTTTTATCAAATCATTATTTAATCTAATTGATAATGTATTTTTTGTTCTACAATCTTTCAAAGTGGGATGTGCCTCAGCATGTGCTAATAAATATGCAAGTTTTCTTGATAGATAACCTGAGTCAGCAGTATTGTGTACTCTCGAAATAATTCCGTGTCTTGCACCTTTAGATGCTTGAAAATATTCTGTAGGAGAAAATCCCTCAGAAAATGATGATTTAATTGGTTCTAATAAATTTCCTTCTGTATCTGCAATAACTCCTTTTGCAATAAGCATTTGCATTGGTTGATTCCAACCTTTACTTGATCCACTATCAACCAAATCATATAACCCAGTATTTTTCAAATGTTCTTTTAATATTTCAAGCATTTGATCTAATAAATTTGCTGCTTCTTCAGTCGTTGCTCCTTCTAATTTTTGTTTTAACTCCATTATCTCATTAGGAATTTGAATATTATCCATTGTGATTGTAGGAGATGAAATTGTAGAAAATTTAAAACCATAATCTTTAATTTTTGATGTTGCATCCATTGCTGTTTTTTCATCATAATTTTCAACAAGATCATATAAAATAGAATTTGCTACTTTTTTATCAACTAATTTATCTACAAATTCATAATCTTTAGGAAGACATGAATTAAAAATTGCTTTTCCAGCTGTAGTTTGTCTCTTTTTATATATTACATTAAGGCTAGGATCATTTATTCTATCTATATTTTCATCTAATAATTCAAAAGGAGAATTAGTATTTGAATAATCTTTTGTTAAAACATATAATCCTACAGACATTTCTTTTGATATTGCATAATTAACACTATAAGATGATGTAGCCGTTTTAACGTTCATCATTTTATCTTTAATTTCTTCTTGACTTTCATTTGTAATAGGATGATATATTGCCATTGTATCTTGAACAAAAACCCCATCAAATGTAGAAAATGTATAATCATTCTCCACTGTTAAATCATATGCTTCTGTTTCATTAGGATCAAATTCAATATCTATATCTGAGATAGGTATTAATTTTAATCCTTTATTTATTAAATCTTGTTTTGTGACCATATATCATCCTTTTTAATTTTCTTTTTGAATTAAATATTTTCCTTTCGGATTGTTTAATAATTCAGTTGGTGATATTTTCTTTATTTCTTTATCAATTTCGTCATATATAATCATAGAATGGTCTGAGCTTGCCCAGAAAGTTTCAAAGTTTTTATTAGATATTTTGTATAGATCAACATTTTTATGTACTGAATATTCTGTTATTTTATTATATGAAATTTCTCCTGTTTTTGGATTTATAGATTCAATTTCTAAATCTTCTTGAGGTTCATATTTCTCAACAATTATACCGGTATTTTTTTCTTTTGTTCCGTTTAATTTAAATAGTTTCGAATGTTTTAAATCTTCTAGTTTATATTTTAATAAGTTGTTCTCATTAATATTAAAAATAAAAATGTTGGATTTGATGCTGTCTCCATCAAAATCTGCCCCAAAACCACCAACAACTGTAGTAGGTATTCTAATTACATTTCCATCAACAATTCTAACATAAAATGATCTTAAAGATTCTTGATGTAATACCGGATCTCTTTTTGCAATTACTGCTCTATTATATATAGCAATTTCTCCTGCTTCCCATATTAAATCATATATTGTTTTTGGAACATCATCATCATTTTTTATTGAATTTAAAACTCTTTGTAATGAGTCAACAGATAATTCTTCCCCTAAATGTTTATTTAATTCATTATTTAATCTATCACTATCTATTTTATTAGTTCTTAAAATTACATGTAAAATAAATGGTTCAAATAATTTTACAACCATTCTAAAAGGCAAACCTACTTCATTCCCTTTTAAGTCTGGCCCAGGCGTAATTACTCCTCTGCCAGTAAAATCCGCTCTTTTTCCTAATGTTAAATTTCTAATTGCTCCATGTTTTTTACCTAATTTATCTCTAATAAAATCATCATGTTTATTAATCATATTTTGCATATCATAATTTAATAAATCAAATAATTCTCCTTTTCCTGAACCTCCTACTTGAAATGATTTTCTTAGAATTGATAAATAAATATCATTTAATGAATCAATAATCCATTGACCATTTTCATCTTCATATGCCGGTCTAAAATCTGGTGGGATTACTGGAATATAATTTATAAATAATGTTTCATCATTAAAACTTTGTTTTAATTTCTTAATATATTTTTCTCTAGTATCTGTTTCTCCTCTAAATTTTATTTTTGGAAATAAATTTTTAAATGATTCTATTCCAGTAACCCCATTTTTTTCATCTTCAACTAATCTATTTTCAGAATCTAGAGAAAAATATTTTTCTGTTGATAACATTGTTAAAATTTTTCGATCTAATTGTTTTAATAGTTTATAACCAGAAGGATGTATTACATTACAATTTAGATCAATATAAGAGAATGTTGTTCTTCTTTCTTTACTTCCTTCAAATCCAAAAATTTCTTCAGAGAATAATCCTTCGGGATGAAATTCATTATCTCGTGTAAGAAATTGTGTGCTTGTGATTGGTGTTTTGTCTGTTGTGAAATCTTTTAAATCTAAAAATTTTAACATATTAAATATTCTCTTTTTTATTTATTAAAAATTTTTAATTATACATAAAATCTATATACTGGTTTTATCCTTGCTCTTAGTAAATCATATTGATTAAGTGAATACATATAATGGTTAAATTCATATTTACCTAAATGTGATAAATCATTACTTAATTTAACATTTAAATATTCATAACATTTTGCATTTGGGTTTTTTCTTGTTATATGTTTAATCCAAAAATTTCCTTCAAATTCATCAAAAACATAATCTCCAACTTGATTAATAATTTCTTTCATTTCATTTTCATTAGGAAAACTAATTTCTCGTTTATTATTTTTTGATAATTTCAAACAAAAATTAATTGCTTCATACCATGTAAAATTCTCATAAAATTGATTAAATACATATAAATGATATTTTGGTTCATAACCATTATCAATTAATCCAACATAAATAGAATTTTTAGGTCTGTTCAATTCTATAAGATCAATTTTTTTATATTCATTATTTTCAATAAAATTTTCTGTATATTCTTTTAATAATTGATTAAAGCCTTTTTCCATTAATAATCTTTGTTCTTCTGTAGTCATATCTAATTCAACATTTACATTATCTTTTTCAAAATCTTCAGTTATTTTCACTACCTTCATTCCATTCTCCTTTTTTCTTTAAAAATTATTGATTCTTTATTTGTTCAACTTGTTTTTTCATCTTATTCATAAATCTAGTCAATCTTGCTTTTTTTGCAGATGATCTATATGGATTTGGGTTTTCTTTATCTAACCTACTATGTAATTTTTGTAGTTTTGCTAATAAAACATCTTTTGTTTGTTGATCACATTTTCCCATTTTATAAATTTGTTTTACAACTTTCATAGATGTTGAAATAATCTCAGGATCTTGAATTGCAGATCTATTACAAATTGGTAATAATGCAGGATTATACCCAGGAACTGTTATTGAAACAAAACATTCCGGGTTTGTTTCATACATTCTCTTTTTAATATCTGGGCTTGTAAACCAATTAGTATCAAAATGTAAATCATCTACTCTTCTATCTTTTACAATTTTATCAACTCGTCTAATTAATTCTTGTAATTGATCTAAATTTTCTTTTTTGTTATTATCTTTATTACTCATATTGAACAATCTCCTCTATATCATATGATTTGTTTCTAATTAAACTAATTAAATTTGGATAAATTGATTGCCTTGAAATAATATCATTTTCTAAAACATTTAAATTATAATTTAAAAAACTCCTATATGAATCAACAATAATAATATAAGGAATGTTATATTCTTTAATTAACAAAATAAAATCATTTAATCCGTTATTAAAATTATCATCAATGTCAATAATAATTAAATCAATTAAATCTGAGTTTTTTATAATAAAATCCTCAACTTCAGAAATATCTGATCTTAAACTAACTGTATAAGATGTTTCTAATAATGCACGATATTTTGAATATTCATTAAAATTGTCTGATATAACTAATAATTCTTTTTTCATATCTTCATCTCCAAAATTAAAATATATTTAAACTTTTAATTTTGTTCTATCTTAAAAATATGAATATAATTCTTTTTTAACTAATTCAAATTTTGGATCAAAATTTCCAGAAAAATAATTAAAATAAAAATTAATCATATTATATTCTATTTTAGATAATGGAACCCCTGTTAGTTCTTTTCCATTAACAATATTCCTAAAACTAATTCTTGATATTTTTCCAATAAAATGTCTAATAATATTATATGGAAGAACTTTAGTATCAAATCCATAAAAATCATGTATTTTATTTTGAGTATTAATAAAATGATCAATATCTTTTATTTTATATGTTGTGGCTATAGATGGTTTAGTTAATGGGTAATATTCAAGTAGTTCTAATAAAATATTATAATCATCATTAAAATGTTTTTCTAATAAATATTTAGTAAATACAGATAATGTTGCAGAATGTTCTGGCGATAAAGTTTTAAAATGATTAAAAGAAATATCAGTAATTTTAGATAATACTGGGAAAACTACACATTCACAAACAGGAGAAATAAATTCAATTTCAGAAATTCTTCTTTGAAATTCTGTAATTGTTTCATTCTCATTTTCAACATTAAATTTATAAATAGATCCTTTTTCAATCTCTTCATAAATATATTCATATGCTATTCCTTTTAATCTTCCTATAGTATCATTATATGAATATGTTTTTAAATTATTTATATTTACACCTTGAATATCTTCTGTTGAAACAGAATCATTATAAATAATAGTTCCTTTATATACAGACCTTAAAAACCATTTAACAGATTCATCTACAACTCCAATAAAATATGTAATTGGGTTTCTTGTTTCTTGACATAATACTAAAATTTGATTCATTATAAAATTAAAAATCTCAATAACATAATAATCAATAGATTTTCCTTGGATCATTTTAATATAATCCCACATATATCTATCAGTTAATTTATATCTAAATGTTTTTGTTTTAATTATTTGAAATATTTTATTTACAATTTCTCCTTCAAAAATATCAGAACATAATTCATTATATGCTTTCTTATGAAGTCTTTGGTTTAATTTTAAATCATCTGTATTAGAAATAATACTATAAATTTTCAAATAAGATGATATTTTAACAATTTGTTTAATTTCTTCAACTGAGAAAAATATACTATTCTTTTTAACTTTTGTTTCATCTACAAATTTAGAAAAATCAACATCACAATTATCAATGTATTGATCTACATATTTATGTATATATGGAATATTTTCTTTTAATATTTTATATCTTTCACTACTATTTTTATATTTTAATAAAAAAGAATGGAACCATTCATCAAATTCTTGTCTATTATATTCAGATACATTTGTTATAAAATCTGTGATAATATTAAATTTATTAGTTAATGATGAAGATATTAAATTTAATTTTAATATCTCTTCTCCATCTTTAAAAATTTTAACTTCCTTTGGTTTTTCTTGTTCAAAAGTTATCATTTATTCTCCTTTAAAATTTTATTAGTTTTAAACAATAAAAAATTTAAAATAAAAAATGATGAGGATATAATAAATAAAAATATATCCTCATCATTTTAGTTTACTTTAAATAACAACTAGAATTTTCACAAAATTCCAAGAAAGCAAACATTTCTGCTTCCTTTTCAGAATCAAATGTTTGATTATTTATTTGAAATTTTTCCCCAATTTGAACAACTTCAAATTCTTTTCTCCAAGTTATAGCTTTTTGTATGATCTTATAGATATTTTTGGATGTTTCTCCCATATTGAGAAATTTTTCTTCAATAGTTTCTGTCATACAATCTGACAATTTTGGAAAAGTTTCATTTTTATATTCTTTCTTTTTTACTTTTTTTAGCGCTCTTTCCAAAGAGGATTGTTCTATTAGATATTCCATCATTATTTTTTGTGAAGAAATAATAGAAATATCTTCCTCAAGAAATTTTTTCATTAAAATCCTATTTGATCTACTTTTAGAGACCACATAAGGAAAATATTTCTTTAATATATCATAGCTTG
>JAIPGF010000023.1 GCA_021736205.1 Candidatus Izemoplasma sp. | reverse complement strand
GTACAATAACTTTCCTATGTCACCGCTGGATTGGCTATCTCCTATTCAACATTATACGTTATTTCGCTATAGGATTATTCTATCACGTCTCATTTTTAAATAGTGCCAATCTGTTATTTATGTTTGACAAATCTACACATTATTATTTTCAGAATCTTTAGGTTTCTTTTTATTAAGTCGTCTATATATTTCTAAACTTAAGGCATTTGTCTGCCTAAAGGCAATGAAAATTAAAATTAAGACAAAGAAAATATTCAATTGATATAAACTATCTAAAATTAATATAACATATAAGGCCGTTGAAATGTATGTTATCATTTTAAAGATTTCTTTAAACGGAAGGACTTTAAAACGCATTTTTAAAAACCAACTACTAAGCAAGATAAAGAATAAAAATAACACAACAGATGATAAAAAGTCAAATACTAATATGATTGGTGCCCAAAATGTTTTATAACTTACAACAAACTGATCAACCCCATCAAAAAACTGGTTATAAAACAGATCAGGGTTTTCCGACATTAAATCAAAGTCTATATTATGAAACTCCTCAGGTAATTCGCTTATCTTATATGTTTTTACCGAGACACCTGAAAAAATAATGTTAAATGTATCTTGATGAAAAACAAAGTTATACATCCCCGAATAATAAGAGGTATCTAATGTATTGTTTGAGTTTATGTGAAATTCAAAAAACGTCTCTTCATATAATTTTGTATTGATTTGTTCATCACAATTAAGGTCACTTTCTACAATTTCACACGAAGAAGCTAGCGGTGTTACATTTTCTTTAATATGTTCTTTGTACTGATAACTAAGCCCATCATATTTAATCGTGGAGATGATGGTTCTAGTGGTTAAAAGCAATGCAAAAAAGGCAATATATAATAAAACTTTCCACATCGCATCTTTTCTGTACCTGATAACTCGTCTCGGATAGACGAGCGCATCTTTAAATCTTGTAAGCATATAAATCACCTTTCAATATTATAACATATTTCCTTTAAATATGGTACAATAAAACTCGAGGTGTTGCAATGAATTTGATGGATAAAGAAAAAAGATATAATACATTAAATAGATTTTTGAGATATAAATATGGTACAAAAGTTTTTAAAATTCCCCTGAATGGTGGTTTTACGTGCCCTAACAAAGATGGCACAAAAAGGACTGGTGGCTGTATTTATTGTTCTCCTAGTGGGAGTGGTGATTTTGCTGGAGATAAAACTCTGCCTCTAAGCTCCCAATTTCAAATAGTAAAAAAGCGCATGCATGACAAATGGTCCAGGGGATACTACATTGTTTATTTTCAAGCAAACACCAATACATATGATCGGGTGGGTCGTTTAAAAAAACTTTATGAAGAAGCATTGTCCTTAGACCAAAAAATTGTGGGGATGAATATCGCAACCCGCTGTGATGCACTTAATGATGAGATTTATGATTTGTTAGATTATTTTAACGATAAAACAGACTTAACAATTGAACTCGGTCTGCAAACAATAAACGCCAAAACTTCTAAATTGATTAATCGCGGTCATGATTTAGCTTGTTTTGATCAGGCAGTTAATGAATTAAATAAACGCAACATTGATTGTGTTGTACATATTATAAATGGTCTACCTTATGAGACAAAAACAGACATGATTAATACAGTGAAACATATAAATAGTTTACCGGTGTCCGGTATCAAAATTCACCTGTTACATATTATGAAAAAAACCGCGCTTTATGACCTCTATAAAAAAACAAATTTTCATGTGTTAACCCTAGATGAATATGTTGATATTGTATGTGATCAACTAGAACGGCTAAATCCCAATATCATTATACATCGTTTAACAGGAGATGCGCCTAAAAAGTTACTTGTCGCACCGATGTATAGTTTAAAAAAATTTGTTGTAATGAATGAAATAGATAAAGAAATGAGACGTCGGGATGCCTATCAAGGAGATAATTTGAATCAATAGATTTATCTCATTTAAAAAAACAGACAATCTTAATTGTCTGTTTTATTTATGGAGTAAGTATTTAACGCGATTAAAAATAATATCAATAACTAATAAATCAGCGCTTCCTCCAGGAGATATATTATTATATTTATTTGAGAAATCATTGTATTTAGATAATGAAAAATCCTCATACAATTGGTTTGCTTCTTCTTGTACTTTTTTTAGGGTTAATAAATTTGTCTTGTGAATAATAGTGGTATCATTTAAGAGACTCATATAATAAATAAGACGTTTTTTTAAATACACATCAGTAATGTTTTTAGTAGTCATTGCATCTTTAAAAAGAGGTGCTAATCCATCTAATGCGAGTTTTCTTATGCCTTTAATTTGATAGTTTAGATAAATTTGATCACCATTTGACAATTTTTTCTTAGATGTAAGATTCGAGTAGTAATCACCAACAATATTTTTAGAAAGTTCTTTAATTCTTGGTTGTAAATAACTTAAAGGTTTATGTTGAAATATTCCTTCAACCATAGCAGGAATTACAAGACCAAGTAAAAAGATTAATCCTTTATGTGTATTAATCCCATTTGTTGCCTTATACATATCTCTTTCAGCATCTTGACCCAGTGTAACAAGCTCATCAACATCGATCGATTTAGAAAAACCTAAGTTAATTAAATTAATTATATATGGCCTTAGTGCCTCAATACTTGCTTCAAAATGGGTATAATTCATATCTTTATGCATACCCGAATCTTCATAAGATACAAGTCCAAAACAGGGAAATAAAGCCAGTTCTTTTTTGATGGCATCTATTGCAATATCAGTTATATAAGAGCGTAAAAAATCATGAATTAGGTGTTTTGTTTTTATGAGTATCTCTTCTTTTTTATGTGCTTTAGACCGTACACATATATGAGCAAATTCATCACAAATCAAACATTTTCTAAGCGGATAGTTAAGAGATTGCCTAGAAAAAACTTGATTATCATGATAGACATCAATATCAACTAATCGTCCTATAGGAAGCTGTTCTTCTAATTCTATTGCTTGTTGTTTTACCAAGTTAGGCGATTGATTGGATACATAAATAAAATAGTCTCCATCTTCTGATGAAATTTCTTTTGAAAAAGAAATTTCTAAATTACGTATTATTTTACGATTAAAATAAGCACATATAAACATCATAAAGTCTAAATTTTTATTTTTACCGACAACATTTTTTTTCAGACTAATAAGTGTTTTGTGCTTATTTTTTTTAAGAAGTTTTTGTATATGGTTACTTCGTTGTTCTCTGGCTTCTAAGAGTGACATCAATGTCGCCTTAAAGTCTTTGATTGAATTTGTTCAATAATTTTTTGGCCACGGGTTGATTGAAGATAATCATATGTTGCTTTAGGCACATACTTCTTAACTTTTTCAAGGTTATTACGCTTGATTAATTTTCTAACTAATGAGGCACTAATTGGTTTATTATCTGATTCTTTTCGTTCGATAACCTTAATATGGTTTCCAAGATGAGATTGTAATATCTCATTGTATTTATTTGTATTATAACTATAGGGCTCTTTTCCTAAGTATCGTTTGTTAATTTTGAAAATCGGTACAAAATACTCTTTATAAACTAAAACATCGATTAATGTTTGTTCGTCTTTTATTAATTGATCTTCTTTTAAGAAATATTTTGGAAATGTAATCTTTGATACAAGGTAATTCGATGTTGGTAAGACGGTGACATTATGCAAGTGTTCTGTTGCATTTTTTATAATCATGAAACGATCTTCAAAAGGAAAACTAGAGGCGTCTTCACTTACAACAAATACCAATAGTTCTTCACTTTCTAAAGCCGCCTTCTCGATTAAATACATATGTCCTAAGGTCATGGGATTAGCATTAATAATAACAGCAGATTTTTTAGCATCAGAAATGTCATATTCTTTTTTTAATAGATGTAATACTTGGTTGATATTTTTGTTTCCTTCAAGTAAAACCGTATTCATTGTTTCGACGATTACATTCATATTAAAAGACTCGAAAATATCAGCATTGGTTGGATCAGTGTAAACAAAGAAATGTTCGATTGAGCGAGCTTCTAATATTGTTTCTAAATGACGAAACATACGTCCTGTGATATTTTGATCTTGATATGATTTTTTCACTAAAAAACATTTCATCACATTACGCGCTAATGATGCTGTTGCAATAAGTTCGTCTTCATCGTATACCATAATAGTATAATCTATATCTGTTTCATAATCTAAGTTATTTTCATGGAGAAAATGTATAACTTTTGCTTTTTCTTCTTCTAATAATACTTCTTTGATTTGAAACATGTTTTCACCCTCATTTTTTATATAAATGATCTATAATCTTATTCGTACGATCTTGGATGTCCCCTATCATTGTATCATATTTCTTTAATTTTTTAGGTTGTTTTGTATATTTAAATGCTTCTTCTTGTAATTGTTTGATGGTTTTTAGTGGAAGATTGGTTTTTGAAAGTTTATCTATCAGATCTTGTCGTTTAGGATTAATAGCTATTCCTCGCTCCGTGACAAGACAATCAATATGCTTTCCCAGTGTTGTAATAGTCGTGACGCGTTCCTTAATTAAGGGAATTCTTGAACGAATTAACGGAGATACAATAATACTTACCTTTGATTCTGATGCAGTATCACTATGACCCCCACTTCCACCAATTATTTTACCGTGAGAATCGGTTGTCACATTAACGTTAAAGTCATAATCGATTTCAGTTGCGCCTAAAATAACAATATCTAAGTCTTTTATAACTTGGTTTGGATCTTCTGGATTCGCGTAAACAGAAGCACTTATAGGCATGTGGTTTGTATTTTTTCTAAGACTATTTATAGCAGCCAAATCAAAACATTGAACATCATATAATTTATCAACTAATCCTGCTTCTAACATATCTACATGATATTGTGTGATTCCGCCACTAAAAAAACTAGCTGTAATTCCTAAGTGAACCATCTCTTCTTTTAAATTTTCTGTAACACGAAGTGAGATACCCCCTGCACCACTTTGAAAAGAAAATCCATTTTTTAGCAATCCTAGTTCCTTAATTAGACTAGTTGTTTGTTTGGCAATTTTTACGCCTATTGGATTTGTTGTAATTTGTGTAGTTCCACTAACAATTCCTTGTGTATCTCCAATTGAATCAACTTGCAGAATATAATCAACATAAGACCCATCTATTTCTGGATCTTCAAGTTTAGTATCGATTAGCTTATCAGTTATTAAGACAACAATTTTTGCTTTTTGAGCATCTGCTATGGCATATCCCATTGATCCAAATACACTTTTTCCTTTGTATCCTATCGCATTACCATAAGGATCGACATAAGGTGAAGCAATATAAGCTATATCAAGTGTTGTTTGATTGTTTAAAATTCTTCTTGCTCGTCCACCATGTGTTTGCATTGTAATTTTGCCTGGTAAGGGCTGATGACTCAAATAATCAGCAACGGGTCCATTCATATAATTGGTTGTGATACCATTTATTTGATTGTTTTTTAATAAATCAAGTATTTTTGTATAAGCAGGAAAAATCGCACTTGGGAATAAATTAAGCTTTTTCACATGCTCATTTTCATAAATCTGTAATACATTATTTAAAACAGTATCGCCATTTCTTAAATGATGATGAAAAGAGATATTCTTAAAGTCATGAATATCTATTTCTTCTGGTAATTGTTTGTATGAAAAAATGATGGGTTTTTTTGTCATAACATCACCTATAATAATTGATATTTTTTTGCTTGTGCAATAAGATTTTTAGCACGGTTAATAATTGGTTTATCAATCATTTTCCCATCTAAATTAAATGCACCTTTTTGGTGTGTCTCTGCTTTTTTTAATATACGTTTAGCATTCGCTATTTGATGTGTTGTTGGTGAAAAAACAGTATTGACTACATCAACGTGATTAGGGTGGATTATTGATTTGGCGTTTGCACCAAGGATCTTTGCCTGTAAGCAATCGTTTTTTAGTTGTGCTAAATCGTCTTTATCAGTATATGGTGTATCAATAAATAAGGTTTCGTGCGCAGCACATTCAAGTGCCAATTTACTTCTTACATACGTTATTTCTTGTCGAGAAACTGTTGATTCTATTTTCATTGCAGTTGTTAAATCTTCTGCTCCTAGTAAAACTGCATCTACTTGTTTTAAAGAAATAATTGCTTCACTCTTCACAAGACTCATAGGGGTTTCTAAAAGAGCAATTATTGACTTATCTGTTTTTTTAGAAAGTGATATAACACTTTCTTTGGTTGCTTTTGGTAATACATATCCTTTAAATTCAAGCGAATCTAACACGTCTATATCATCATTGAAAAAAGGTGTCGAAATATCATTAATTCTCAGGTATATCGACGGCGTTTTAAACATAAATTTTGATAGAAAATGATAAACAAGATCACGTGCTTCATCTTTTGTATCGAATGTCACACTATCTTCTAAATCAATAATAATACTATCAGCATTAAAAATATCTAAGTTTTGTAGACTTCCTGGATTATTTCCTGGTAAAAATAAAAAACTTCTACTCATCCAAATCCCTCATTCTTCTTATAGCTGTTTCTAATCGTGCTTTAATTGTATAATCTAATGCCCCTTTATCGTTAATAACAAGTTTTACATGCGTAATGTTATGTCCGGCAAGTGTTTGTTTAAGAACTAACTCAATTTGTTCTCCAAATTGTTCTTTGACCACTGAATGAATAATGCATTCTAATTCAGCAGCTGGTTCCAAGGTAATTAAACAATCATTAGATTCATAACTTCCTGCTGATACATTCATATTATCACCTATCTATTATTAATTAAAGCCAGTGTTCTATTCATTTCATTACCAACAATCATAATTCCTTCATCTGTCCCCATTCCAGGTTTTGCAAGAACTTGTGTAGCATTGCAAGCAATCGCAATATTAGTGGTAATCTCTGCACTAACATTTGTTTCATTGCAGGTCCCGCCACTATATGCCCCTATACCACTTTCATTACAATAAATAAGGGCTTCAATAATATTATTAACCCCACCTAAGTCTGGCGTTTTCACTTGTAACATATGGGCCGCTTTATGATCACCGAAATACTTCACATCTTCTAAGGTATTACACCATTCATCAGCAACAATTTCAGTTGTTAAGTTATGGTCGTTTATCATGTCAGTCAGTGCTTTTAATGCTTTCATTGTGTCTTCTCTGTTATTAGCATCAACAGGACCTTCTATGCGTAATTTAAACGGATAGGCTGCTTTTTCAAGTTGTTTAATATATTTGAACATTTTTTGTGTATTCTCTTTAAAAATAATACCAATTGTCCCATACACGTCAATATGAAATATAGGACTATACTCAGGATTTTGTCTTAATTTTAAGACGCGATCGCGTAACCATTTTATATATTTTTTCAATAATTCTCCACGTTTACCTAGTTTTGTTTTAATATTATTGATTAACGCATGTGGCATCACATCGACTTCTTTTAAAATCATTTTATCCACGTTCGCGTAACGTTCATCTCCACTTTGAGCAAAGATAGGAATATGATGATAATTTTCATCTTCGATGTTATATTCTTTACGGATCAATTGAGGGATGGTCAGATGATTTGCTTTCGCTGCTGCATCTAATAAACTTTGTGTAATACCATATCTTAATGCTGTATGGAGACGTTTACCATCAATCATTAACTGATCAATCTCTTCTGCTAGTACTTTAAATTTAGAAATATCGCTTCCCACTAAAACAGGTTTTATATGTGTTTCAATAAAGGCGTGTGCTTCGTCACTTAAAAAGAGAGGATCACGTCCTCCAGTACCACTATATTGTACAGCTGCTGCATCGCCTTTAGCGATTTGACCATCTTCTAAAATAAGCATTATACTTAACGCTTCTCCACGTTGTCTTACGGCGGTGAACTTTTCTGTTTTGGGCGTTCCAATATAAGTGAAACCATCCTCTTTCGCATCACTTTTTATGGCAAGTTGATCATCAAAATAAAATCCAGTTAAACTCTTAGAACAAACAATGTCTTTAATTATCATGTTTTTTCTCTTCTCCTTTTTGTCCAACTAAATTTCCATTTGCCACAGCATAAATATCATCAATAACCATTTGAATTGATAATTCTCTTTTTTGTTTTTTGGCTCGGCGTTTTAATTTGTTGCGGTGAAACTCTTTTATTGATTCATCAAACGCAATATCGCCAAACTCAAACACTCGAATCTTACCATCTAAGTCTCTTGCCGGCATAATTTTACCTGCGGTCATTTCAGAGGGCGCAAATGGTACATCAATTAAACCACTTTTAAACGCATTAATTATCCCTTGAGCAAGATCCCCTTTTCCTACACGAACAATGGCGTGCATAAGTATATCTACTTCGCGTTTAATTTGTGTTATTTCATTTGTTAGTTCTTTTGAATCTGACAATACTTGATCTTTTAATAAGTTTGTTAAATACTTAGAAGCGCGAAGTCCTTGTGCGTTCGCTTCTTTTGTAGGAATACCAAACGATTCATGGGTTGTTTTGGTAATCATCTTGGTTGCATTACCAAGGGTTGCAACAGTTGATGCATATCCAATTAAACTGGTTGCCTCATTTTCATCAGAAGGAAAGCCTCCCATCCACTGATGAAAAACAGTTGTAACAAAGACATCACTAAAACCAAATTGTTTTAAATAACTATTGGTTTGTTCTTCAAGTGCTCTTAATGCTGCAACATCTTGGACTAAGTTTCCACCTTGTCCATAACCTACAGTAATATTTTTAACGCCTTGTGTTGCGGCTAAAAGAGCTTCAACAATAGCAACAGTATTACTGATTGATGGAGGAACTAAGGTTCCTGTAAGTGGACCAAAGGGTTCTCGATTTAATTCAATACCTTGTTCTTGATAATACCCAACTAATCGATCACAATATTGCCAGTACTCAATCGTATCTTCTAAACTAATATTTTTAGCATACGGAATATTATAAGAAATTCCGCCACCTTCATTAGAGGTCCATCCACTTGCATGAATAATTTCTGTTAACAATCTTGCATCTGGCGTTCCGTGTCTTGCTTGAAGTGGTACATTAATAGCATTAAAGACTTTTTCGCAGCCATCAACACCGTGATTAACTGCAGGAAATCCATTTAATAAAGAACGATTTTGACGTTGAGATTCCTTAATACCATCCTCTGCATTCTGATATCTATTTTGTCTTGTATAAGAATCAATTGTTGCAGGTAAAAAATCTGCGTGACCTTCTTTTTCAAGAAATTGTAATAATTCAATATGTTTATCAATTAAAGCAACTCCGGCTCTTGGTTGGATCAATGTTCTTCCTTCACTTTTAGCTTTTTTTAATACATAAGAAAAATTTTTATGATTAGGAATATTTTTCAATTTCTTTACGGCATTTTCTAATTTCAAATCAGGATGAGATCCGGTTTCCCATTGATTAAGGACTTCTTTTCTAGTGTTTAAAAAATCTTCGAGAGGTATCTTTTTATTTTGTATCATTATTTCTTTCTCCTTAAAGTAAATATCTTTTCATTAGGCGGATTGCAGTTTTAGGATACTTTTGACTAAGTAGTCCCATAGAACTTAATATATACGATCGATCAATTAAAATTGATGGGTTAGTAGGTCTTAATTCTAATGCTTTATCTGATTTTTTTGATGTTTGTTTCAGAATTTTTTTAGCATCTTTATGATTGATTAATATGCCACCTGTCCCAATAACATAAGACACTTTTGTCAAATCTTTTCCCGTTTGATAATACATATCACCAAGTGGTGTATGTACACGTTCAACATGTCCTACATGTCGACTAACTGAGACATCGCAACAAATTTTAGCGATGGCTTTATCAAATTCTTCTTCATCTTTCGTTTTAGGGATAAAATCAACATGATTGTGGCGTCTATCAAGTGATTTTTTAATATCATGATTACATGCATCATCATCTTCAAAATATTTTTTAAATTCGTAATTATTTACAAGACTAAGTAACGCATTGGCACTATAACGCATCCCCAAATCTCCTTCAACAGTACGTTTAGCAAATGGTTCTTCTAATCCTTTTAAAATAACTTCTGTTCGTTTTGGGAATCCTTCTCCAATGGTATGAACATCGGTTGTAGCGCCCCCAATATCAACAACAAGTAGGTCCCCATACCCTTCTTCTTCCTCATGACCTTTACTGAGAAGTTCACAAGCTGTAAGGACAGCTTCGGGCGTAGGCATAATAATAGAATCTAGTTTCTCTTCAGCTTTTTTTATGCCTTTTGCATCGATAATCTTTTCAATAAATATATGACGTATTGCTTCTTTGGCTTCTTTAACATTAAGCTCTTTAAGTTTGGGCATAACATTACTCACGATATAATATTCAATATTTGTTCCTTCAAATAGTTCTTCTATCTCATCATTTGCATCTTTGTTTCCGGCGATGATAATGGGAACATCAATGCCAATGTTTTTTAACATTTGTGCATTAAATGTAATACATTCTTTGTTTCCACCATCGGTACCGCCTGCTAATAAAATAATATCGATATTTGATTCTTTTAAGTCTCTTACTTCACGTTTTGTTAAATGATGTGAATAGACCTTTTCAACAATAGCACCTGCACCTAAACAAGTTCGTTTAGCAGCCTCTACAGTTAATTCTTCGACAAGACCAATTGCAGCCATTTTAAGACCTCCAGCCGCACTACTGCAAGCTGAAATACCAGAAATATTTTCAATTTCTGGATGATCTGTTAATAAATATTTTAGTGCTTGGTCATATCCATCAAGCACATTTGTTGTCACTGTAGTTGGAGCATGTGATGTCCCAATAACATATTCTTCATCTAAATCGACGGCGGTTAGTTTTGTATACGTTGAACCAAAATCGACGAGTAGATATGGCTTCATAAATTATCCAAGATCCTCCTTCAGATGTGTTAATGCGTCTTCAATTTTTTGACCGGGCATATAAACACGATCAAATCCCATTTCCTTAAACTTTTCTTCTACTTCAGCATTATCTTGTTTGCCAACAACAATATTGCCTCCGACATATAACTTAACATCTTCAAGACCGGCTTCAACACATTTTTCTTTAAAAAATTTACAATCCATTTCGCCATGTCCATAAAGGCTTGATATTAAAATTGCATTTGCATCTGTTTCGATTGCTGCATTGATAAAATCTTCTTGAGAAGATAAAACACCAACGTTCACAACGTTATAACCGTTTTCTGATAAGACGTGGTCAATAATTTTATTCCCGACTGCGTGAACATCAGCGCCAATGACACCAATCACAACTGTTTTCATGTTTAACTCCTCCTGGTATTAGAAAAAGGATACCTAAAAACAAAGGTAGATATCCTTATTTTTTTACGTTAATTAAAAAGAGGTCGTTTGTAGTAATAATAACGGCTTTAGTTCTCATAACTTTTAAGTTTTTTTGTAAGTTAAGAGACATTTTTTCGACCTCACGGTGTGATTTATAAAATTTAATACAACTATATTATACATAAGATAGATTGAATTACAAGCCTTTTTTAAGATTTTTTGTAAGCGCTTTATTTTTAGTGTATTTTAGTCGTAATTTACCGTGTATAAAAAACACCATTTTTCTGGTTAGAAAAATGATGTTTTACAAATATTATCCGAAATATTCTTTTAGGTTTAAGCCTAATTTAAGAGCTAGATAACGAGTTGGAAAGACACTGATTGTTTGGTTGTATTTAAGCACTTTGGAATTAAATAATCGACGTGCTATTTGCAGTTCTTTGTAAGATTGCTTCAATTCTTTGAAGTTATCAAGTGTTTCGTCTTCAATTTCATCCATTGCAACAGCTAGAACACTATATAAATCTTGTCGTTGTCTTAAAATCATATATCTTATCTTTTTATGGTTGTGTAATCGTAATTTTCTAAGCATTTGTTTATCACAAATACTCTTAAATTGATCAATATGCTCATTAAATAAGAGAATTGTTTTTTGAAATTTTCGATAAAACAATATTTCTTTTTGACTAACTTCTCTCCATAGTTTTAATAAGTTTAATCGTAATTTTAAAACAATTAGTAATACAATGGTAACGAAGAGTACTATTGCACCAATATTAATTAAAAGGTCAGTCATTTTTAACACTTCCTTAATTTACTATAAATACTTTTTTAAGACATCAATTTTATCTGTTTTTTCCCATGGTAAGTCTAAATCATCTCTTCCAAAATGTCCATACGCTGCAGTTTGTTTATATATTGGTCGTTTAAGATCTAAATGTTTAATAATTCCTTTAGGAGATAAATCAAAGTTTTCACGAATAACTTGAATAAATTTATCATCAGAAATTTTACCAGTGTTAAATGTATCAATCCATATACTTGTTGGTTCACCAATACCGATTGCATATGATAGTTGAATTTCGCAGCGATTACAAAGTCCTGCAGCGACTAAATTCTTAGCAACATATCTTGCTGCATAAGCTGCTGAACGATCGACTTTAGATGGATCTTTACCACTAAATGCTCCACCACCATGGCTACCAACACCCCCATATGTATCAACAATAATTTTACGCCCCGTTACACCTGCGTCACCTTGAGGACCTCCAACAGTAAATAACCCAGTTGGATTGATATAAATTTTTGTGTTTTCATCAATTAATGTTTGGTCAATAACTTTATCAATAACTTCAACTCTAATATCTTTTCTAATTTGGTCCATAGAAACATCAGGACTGTGTTGAGACGAAACAACAATTGCTTCAATGCGGTTTGCCTTATCATACTCATCAAACTCAATTGTTACTTGTGTTTTACCGTCTGGTCTTAAATATGGTAATGTATTATCTTTTCTAACTTTTGATAGTTGTCTAGCTAATTTATGTGCATAAGTAATGGTTAAAGGCATAAATTCAGGTGTTTCATCAGTGGCATAACCAAACATTATTCCTTGGTCGCCTGCACCTTGAGATAAATCGTCTCCTTCACCTTCATTTACTCCTTGCGCGATGTCTGGGCTTTGTTCATCAATTGCGATTAAAACCGCAAGATTTTCTGCATCAAAACCGTATTTGCCTCTGTCATACCCAATTTCTTTTACCGTTTCTCTGACAATTTTTTGCATGTCAACATATGTATCAGTAGTAATTTCACCGGCAACTAAAACCAAGCCTGTTGTAACACTTGTTTCACATGCAACTCTTGCGTTAGGATCTTTTGTTAAAATAGCATCTAAAACAGCATCACTAATCTGATCACAAATTTTGTCTGGGTGACCTTCTGTGACACTTTCTGATGTAAAAAATTTTTTCATTACTCTGTCTCCTCTGTGTACTCATATTTCTCATAAAGTGCTTCAAATTCCATTTGATATTTTAAAAATCTATCTAAAATATAATCTTCAAAATATTCTTTAAATTCTAGTTGTAGTAATTCAACAGCACGTTTATGTTTAAGGCTTGATTTATAGTTTCGTTGTTGTCTCAATATATCATATATTTCGGACAGTAAAATGATTTGTCCCTCTTGACTACGTTGGACACGTTTCATTTTTTCAACAAATGTTGAATCCGTCGTTTTTTCAAAATGTGCTCGAACAATATCTTCAGATTTTTGATTTAATTGAAGACGTTTGATAATTACACTTCCTAAAATAGTTTTCTCGCGAATAATTTTATAATCTTTTTCTGTTAATGTATCTTTATCTTCATATTCTAAAATAGACAAGTCTTTTAATCTATCAATGTGAATAACTGTATAATTATAAACTTCTTCACATAATGTATTGTTTAGTCCTAAAATCTTAGCTAGTCTACTTGATAGTTCAGCCAGTCGATGGACTGACGCGCTATCTTGATTGATTGTATGAGAATTAAACACGCTAATTACATCAAACACATCTCCAACAACTGCTTTAAAGTCTTTTTCCATTTCACGTCTCTTTACTAATTCTTCTTTTCGTTTATTATTCATCATTTGTCCAACCGAAACACTAGAGTATAAGGCGATGTAAAATACAACCAAAATAATTGTCCGCAATAATATATCTATAAAAACATTGTAGTTTGTTAAAAACAAATAATTATATAACTCAGTAATACTTGAATATTGATAAAGAGGATGCATTACAACAACATGAATAATAAACATCAAAACAAATACCCATTTAAATAAAATGCGTAATAATGTGGCATCCTGATAAAGTGCAATAACAACAAGCGCAAAATAAATTAATATATATCCTGCTTGTGTAATAGATAAGTCGGTCATGTAAGTTAAAATAGCACTTTCTTTTGCCATGTCAGTTAAAGCGGTGTTACTAAGTATCTGACCAATCACAAGGTTACCAGCACTGACTCTTAATTTTATATAAACAGCAATGGATCCAAGCAAGATATAAATACTCCCAATATACATAGCCATCTGTTGTTTTAAGAGTGTTCTTGGTTCTTCATGAATAATCCTTTTAAGAGTTGTATTCACTGCAAACATTGTCGCTCCAAAAACAGCGATAACAACATAATTTGGACTAGAATTAGGGTTTTGATTACCAATCAAAGTAAAAATAATAAATACAATATTTATGACCCATAAAATCGTTTTATTGACTTTATTGCGTCGATATAAAACAGATTTTTCATCTAAAATATCGACCCCTGCTTCAAAATTAAATTTTCTTAAAATTCGTTTAATAAGACGCTTGTACCATATTTGTATACGACGTCGAAAATTAGACGGTTTCTCTTTAACTTCGCTAGCTGGTTTGTCCTTATAGTAAATACCAACTTTTTTAGCAATACTTTGAAAAAAGCCTGCGATTTTATCCAGTGTTGTTTCTTTTCCCGGATCAACACCTTTTTTTAATTGTTTGTAGTATTTATCAACTTTTTCGTCTTGATTTTTTTTATTGATTTCTGTCTTTTTAAAGAAATCATCAATTTTTTTTTGGTTGTTAGGCATAACAACCGCCTCCTTACAGGTCGAGATCTAATTTGATTTCTTCGATGTTTGGATCTTTTTTTGCCTCAATCTCATTGGTAATCTGAGCGACCCTAGTTGATGCTGCTGCTGCGATAGCACCAACAATATCATCTAAAAAGGTATGGCACATTCCGCCTTCTTTTTTTCCTACAGAATTTAATCGTTCTATAACATCTGGTTTATTTACATCAATATCTCCAAAGTTTGTCTTACCTATAGTACCATAAAGTCCACCAAGTTCAAGGCCGAAAAGTTCGTCAATTCCAAACATTCCCAAATCCTGATTTAAAATCGAGAGTAATGGTTCTTTAATTTTACCTTCATCTGTTAAGCGATCGATTTCCGCACCAAGTTGTATAATATGGAATGCATCGCGTAAACTTAAGATTTTTTCTACAGAGTCAATACACGTTTGCATACTAACATCACTTGTCCATTTGGACTGTTGATCAAAAGCGATTTTAGCTATTTCTTTTACAGTAACAGTACGTTCTTTTAATGTTTGGATATTCATATTTAACATTTCTGTTCTTGAATACAATGTTCTGTTTTTCATTGATTTCACCTCTACACATAAATTATACCAGAACTAAAGGGTTATTTAAACACTTTAGATAGCTGGATCAAATTGCGTCCAGCCCCATTTAAAAAATCCTTGCAATCTTGACGTTTTTTACCAGCTAATTGTACTTCTAATATATCAATAACACCATCTTGACATTTAACACTAAAATAGTCTTTATCAATAAAACAAATTTCGCCATTTTCTAATGCTTTGACTTGGTCAAAGTCAATGGAATCATTTATTCTTAAATTGTAGATTTTAAGTCGTTTATCATCGAGTATTGTATACACTGCAGGTTTTGGTAAAAAAGCTCTTAAGTGACAATCAATTGCCTCAGTCGTTTGATGCCAATCTAAATGTTCTTCTTTACGCTTTAAATTATATGCGTATGTAACTTTATCTGTATTTTGTGGTCTACGACTATTGGTTTGGTTAATAATGCTAGGTAAGGTTTCCATTAATAATTCTTTCGCTACTTTCGACAGTTTTTGAAACAGACTCCCTGATGTATCAGTTGGTTCTATAGGGATTGCTTGTTGACTTATGATATCGCCTGAATCCATCTTTTCTGCCATATACATAATAGTAATACCTGTTTTTTTATGCCCTCTTTGAATGGCTCGTTGAATCGGAGCTCCGCCTCTTAATTTAGGTAGCAGACTCCCATGAACATTAATGCATCCTAGTGTCGGTGCTTCAAGCACTTCATTCGGGATAATCTGACCATAAGCTGCTGTGATAATTAAATTAGGCTTTATGGTTAATATAGGACTGTAGTCCTTTTTTATGTTTCTGGGTTGAAATACTTTAATGTTAAGTTCTTCTGCTTTTTGCTTCACAGGATTTTTTGTTAAAATACGTTTTCGCCCTACTTTTCTATCGGGTTGGGTTACAACTAAATCCACACCATATTCTTCGTGTACAGCTTGTAAAATAGTTGTTGAAAACTGTGGTGTTCCCATAAATATTATTTTCATTTATATCAACCTTTCATAATAAATTAGGATTATGATCTACAGCAATAATTATCGTATCTTTAAACGTATCATAAACATCTTGAAGTAATGAATGAATCATAGGTTCCTCTTTATATTTTATGATGATTTGTGCACGATAAAAGTTTTTAATGCGTGCTACTTTTGGTAAAACAGGTCCTAAAACTTTTGCTTCACCTGATAAATGATGTCTAAGTTTCAAGGTGATTTTTGTCCCGATTTTTAATGTTTTACCAACATCTTTATCAGATAAAATAATTTGAATCATCTTATAAATTGGTGTATATCCACTTAATTTGCGAATAGAAATTTCTTGCT
Source organism: Candidatus Izemoplasma sp. (assembly GCA_021736205.1). Lineage (GTDB taxonomy): Bacteria > Bacillota_I > Bacilli_A > Izemoplasmatales > Izemoplasmataceae > JAIPGF01. The sequence goes on along the minus strand of JAIPGF010000023.1, from coordinate 4,873 downwards.
GATAAAAAGATATATAATCATGTGTTTTAGCATATTTAATCGCATAGTGATCTGGATTATAACTTTGAATAACAACTTCTCCATCAATCTCATGTCGTCCTGAACGTCCTGCGACTTGTGTGAGTAATTGGAATGTTGATTCGATGGCTTTATAATCTGGTAAATTTAAACTCATGTCAGCTACAAGCACACCAACTAACGTTACTTTAGGAAAATCAAGTCCTTTCGCAATCATCTGTGTGCCAATTAATATATCGCCTGTATGTTCAAATTCATAAAGGATTTCTTCATGAGCATTTTTCTTGGTTGTTGTATCTCTATCCATACGGAAAACAGCGGCTTTAGGATATGTTTCTTTAATAATTTCTTCAACTTTTTCTGTACCAATGCCCATATATCTTATATATTTTGAATCGCAGTTTGGACAATTTTTTGGTGTTTTTTCTTGGTGGTTACAGTAATGACATTTTAACGTTTTAGATTTATCATGATACGTCAGTGATATATCACAGTTAGGACACATGATCACTTCTCCGCAGTTTCTGCAGATAACGAACGATGAATGTCCTCGTCTATTTAATAATAGAATTATTTGTTCTTTTTTTCTTAATCGGTCTTTAATGAGTGATTTAAGTTTTTGAGAAAAAATCGATAAATTACCTGTTTTAAATTCTTCTGCCATATCTTCGACATAGACTTTGGGCAAGGTTGTTAAATTGGCACGCTCTGGTAGTTCTAACAGCCTGAATTCACCATGTAATGCTTTATAATAACTATCAACACTTGGTGTCGCACTTCCTAATATTAATGGTATATCATTCATTTTAGCACGTTTTTTCGCAACATCAAGCGCGTGATACCTGGGGGTTGTTTCTTGTTTGTAGGTTGAGGTATGTTCCTCATCAATAATAATGACACCTAAATTTTCAAATGGTGCAAATATGGCACTACGAGCCCCTACAACAACGGACACTTCTTGTCGTTTTATTTTTCGCCATTCATCGTATTTTTCTCCAATACTCAAATGCGAATGAAACACAGCAACTTGATTACCAAAGCGACCTCTAAAACGGGAGACCATCATTGGTGTTAGACTAATTTCTGGGACAAGCATAATTGCTTCTTTATTATTATTAAGCGCATCTTCTATAACATTCAAATAAATTTCAGTTTTACCTGACCCGGTGACGCCATGAAGTAGATACGTAGAGAAAAACTGATTGTCTTGTTTTATCTTATTATAAACTTCTTCTTGTTTGGGATTTAGGGTAATTTGTTTTTTATTAGGTTTATATCTTGTTTCAATTTTTCTATATTCTTCAAGAGATTCTTCAGTAATTATTCTTTTATCAATTAACGAATTGATTGTGGAATACGATAAATTAAGTGTCTCTTTAATGGTCGTTTTTTTACCAGATTTATGGTGTTTTAGATAATCAAATAAGAGTTGTTGTTTAGCGCCTCTTAGATTAGCTTTTTGTTTATTTAATTTTAGAATTGAAACATATTTCTTAGCGTGTTTTTGTTTAACTATATACGTTAAATCAATTGTTCCTTTGTTTATTTCTGATTTTATCTTATTCAAAAGACCGTGGTGTTTTTGCGTTAAAATAACTTCTTTTTTATCATTGAATAACGCCGCTATATCAAGCGGTAATTGTTCTAAGTGAACAGGTGTTATTTTTTTTTGATACGTACTTCTTAACGCACTTGGAATCATTGCTTTAAAAAGCGTGATTAATGGACTGATATTTGATTGTCTCATATCAAGTCCGAGTTGGATTAATTCAGGTGTTAATGTTGATGTGACATCCAATAAGTCATAAATTGGTTTAATTTTTTCTAAATCAAACTCAGTTGTTTCTTTTATACCTAAAACAAACCCCATTATAGTTCTTGGCCCAAAAGGTACTTTTACTCGGGCACCAAGTTCAATAGAGTTTTCAAATTTTTTAGGTATGAAATAATCAAACGTTTTATCAACACTTTTTGCTGGTACATCAACTACAATTTCTGCATACATGAAATCACCTGTTACATCATTTTTTTATTTTAACAAACCAAATTTTTCTAAGCCTTTAACGACACCCTCATTTTGAATAGTGTCTGTAATAAATTTAGCATGTTTTTTCGCTTTTTTAGAACCGTTTTTCATTGCTATACTGTTTGGTATATAATCTAGCATCTCAACATCATTATCACCATCACCTATACAATAGGCATTGTTAAGCGGTATATTTTCTAATTCTAATATTTTTTTAATACCTTCTTTTTTATTTGTTTTGGGACTTAAAATGTCAAACCCATTCCCAATCCATGAAACAACTTGTAAATCATTGAATGTCTTTTTAAACTTTTTATGTTGGGTACGGTCACAAAACGCCCACATCTGAAAAACATCGTTATTTTTATAAAAGTCAGGATCTGTTTTGGGTAAATTCATACTTACTAAATCAAACGCTTTTTTTGATTTTTCATCTACAATATTGAGTGTTTCTTTGTGTTCTCCTAAAAAACCATATTTCATGTTATTTTTTTCTAAAACAGCAACTATTTGTTTGATCGCTGCTTTTTTTAAAGGGTTTTTATAGATGGTTTTATGATCCTTTATAATAATCTGACCGTTTATTAAAATAAAGATATTAATGTAGGGTTTTATTTCATCTATAATATGTAACATATAAAAAGCACGCCCCGTTGCGATAGCAATTTCAATCTTTGGGTCGTCATTTAATTTTTTTAGTGCATCTATAGTTGAACTTGGAATCTCTTTTTTTTGTGGATCATAAAGGGTTCGATCGATATCAAAAAAGATGATTTTTTTATCTGTCATTATTTCACCTCGTATAAATTATAACACATTTAATCACAAATTATTATTGTTTCAATATAATAAGCGATATTTACTAGTTAACATAGCGCTAAAGGGCACCTATTAAAAACTAAAAGCCTTTTCAAATGTTTAAGTGTATTATTATTTATACTTTTCTGTTATAATAGATTTGAGAAAGTTACATTTCAAAAAACTTTAGGAGGACAAGTAAATGCCAAATTTTTTAAAAAATAATGAAGTTGGTGTGTTTGCGCTTGGTGGCCTTGGTGAAGTTGGAAAGAATATGTATGTCGTGGAATATCAAGACGAGATAATCGTTATTGACAGTGGGATCCTTTTCCCAGACGATCATCTTTTAGGAATTGATTATGTTATTCCTGATTATACATACCTTTTTGAAAACCAAGACAAGATCAAAGCACTAATTATCACACATGGTCACATGGACCATATCGGAGGAATCGAATATTTATTAAGACGTGTTAAAATTCCTGTTATTTATGCGAATGGACTCGCAATAGGATTAATAAAGTCGAAATTAGAAAATCATCGTGGATATCGCGTTGATTTAAAAGAATATCAAGAGTATGAAAAACTAGTTTTAGGGAAACTAAAGGTTAGTTTCTTTAGAACAAATCATTCCATTCCAGATTCATTTGGAATTGTCGTTCATTCACCGGAGGGACGTATTATACATACAGGAGATTTCAAGTTTGATTTTACCCCAACTGGACCAGATGCAGACTATCAACGCATTGCTGAATTAGGTAAAAAAGGTGTCTTACTTTTATTAAGTGATTCAACCAATGCTGAATTAAATGAGTTTACCAAAAGTGAAACACTTGTTTCAGAAAGTATCAAAGATATTTTTACACAAATTGAAGGTCGAGCAATTGTTGCAACGTTTGCATCAAATGTTCACCGCGTACAACAGATGGTTGAAGCTTCCATTGCTACCGGACGAAAAATCGTTGTCTATGGTCGAAGTATGGTAAATACTGTTGAAGTTGGTAAAGAGATGGGTTATATTAAAGCCCCGAAAACCACCTTTATCGATCGTAATCAAGTTAGAAAATATCCAGCAAGTAAAGTGACCATTCTTTGTACTGGATCACAAGGTGAACCATTTGCAGCTTTAAGTAGAATTGCTGCTGGTACACATAGACAAATTAGTATTCAACATGGTGATACGGTTATTTTCTCATCGAGTGCCATTCCTGGTAATCAAGAAAGTATTAGTCACACAATAAATCAGTTATTTAAACGTGGAGCTGACGTTATCACAAACTCTCCATTGTCTGATACACATACATCAGGTCACGCAGGACGTGAAGAATTGAAATTAATGTTGAAACTAACAAAACCAAAATATTTTATGCCGATACATGGCGAGTACCGTATGTTAAAAATACATGCACAAACTGCCGTGAAAACCGGTGTTAAAAAAGGCAATGAATTTGTTTTAGATAACGGTGATATGCTTGCTGTTACTAAAAATTCAGCACGTGTTGCTGGAAAAGTTCAAGCTGGTGATGTTTATGTTGATGGAAAAGGTATTGGAGATATTGGAAATGTGGTTTTACGAGACCGTAAATATCTTAGTGAAGATGGACTACTTAGTGCCATCATAACAATTAATACTAAAACAAATAAACTTGTTACTGATCCTAATATTATTTCACGAGGGTTCATTTATATGAAAGAACGTTCTGAATTAACTTCTGAAATTAGTGACTTAGTAAAAGAAAAGGTTTCAGAAAAATTAGAGAATATTCAATCACTTGATACAAGTAGATTAAAACGTTATATCACGAATTTATTACGTAATTATATCAATCAAAAAACAGAACGTAATCCAATGATATTACCTGTGATTATGACTGTCAATTAATATAAATAACGGTTGAATGTCAAGGATAGGGGTATTGAGTAAGAGAAAAGAAATATGGGGAATCATTTCGAAAGAAATGGTTCCTTTTTTTCATTTAAGAAGAGATAGTGATATTGGGATTAATGCATGAAAAGATTCTCGTTCTAAAA
>JAIPGF010000022.1 GCA_021736205.1 Candidatus Izemoplasma sp. | reverse complement strand
AAATGGATGTTCATATCGGGTATAATTTTCAAATGCTTCAGCTAATTCTTTATCAAATTTACGGCGATTACCAATGCCTGTTAAATGATCACGATAACTTTTTCTTTCCAAAGTGTGTTGGAGTTCCAAATGATATAAATCATCTTCTATAAATTCTTTAAAATGGTTTAACAACTTTTTATACTTGTCTTTGTAAGAAGTTTCTTCATCATTCAAGACACAAATCGTTCCAAAAAAACTTCCATCACTCCATTTTATAGGGAGTCCAAAATATGAAATCATGTTTAATTTAACATCAGGGTTATCCTTCCAATTCTCATCATTCAATGCGTTTTCTACTTCAAAGGAATGATCACGACCTATAACTGTTTCACAATAGAGTCCATGTAATAAGGTATCTTTTCCATCTTCTGGATAAGGATTATTAGGATTATTATCCTTTAAGAAAACTTCCATGTGAGAATCAGTAATATGCATTATTAAGGCGGCAGGCACATCAAAAATTTCTGCGGTTAAATCAAGAATTTTTTGCCATTTTTCTTTAATAGATTTAGATATTTTTACTTTATCCTTACCACCAATTTGAACATCTTTTCTTTCTTTTTCTTCACGAAGATAAACAGTTGCTTTACTCATGTTTTTTCACCTCAAAAACTATTTTATCCAATTAAATTATATCATATTGAAGATAGATTTTTAATGAAAGACATTATCTATTTATCAATTTCGTGCTATTTTTCGAATTTGGCGAGCAACTTTATTAGGATCTTTATAATATATTGAGGAAAAAACACGAAGTGTGTTCCAACCCCTAGCTTGCAAGTATTTTTCTTGGTGATACAGTTTTTTCCTTGAATTATTATATGTGGTATCACATAAAATGGCTAACGAGTATGTGTTTGTTTCTTCGTTAAAAATCGCTAAGTCAATTTTATAATTTCCAATACCTATATTTTTATGAACTGTTAGTGTTCGTTTAAGTTTAGAATAAAGATTTGATACAAGGTGGTTATTCTTAACTGTCTTGTCACTCTCTTTTTGGTAGAGTCCTTGTAATAATTGACTAGCAGCTTGTTTATTATTATTAGAAATCATATAGCAATAATTCATGTATTCCTTTAATAATTTGGGTCCGCGGTTCTTTAAATCATTTACTTTTAATTCTCCTGGTTTCAAGCTAGATAGAAAGAATATTTTTTGTTTTGCTCGAGTGATAGCTACATTTAGTCTATTTTCTCCACCAGATTGATTTAACCAACCAAAGTGTCTTCTTATACGTCCATTTTCATCTTTTCCATATCCCATTGAAAAAATAATAATATCGCGTTCATCACCCTGAACATTTTCAATGTTTTTTATGAACAAACTTTGATCTTCGTTATCGTCTTCACGAAAAAGTTCTTGTTGAAATAGTTTTTGATATTTTCCTCTTTTGAAGAGTTGTTCATCAATTAAATCCTCAATTAAATCTCGCTGGGTACTATTAAAAGTAATAACCCCAATTGATTCATTATTTTGTCGCTCTCTAAATATTTTTCTAATTAGATAAATCACTTTTTTTGCTTCTTTGTCATTTGAACGGTCTGCAAACACGGCATCTTTAACATAAACATATTCAATCGGTGGTTTTGTTGTCGAGGTTTGATTAGGAGAAACAAATAAATTTGCATTATAAAACGCATGATTAGAAAAGGCGATAAGCTCCTCATATCGTGATCTGTAATGATAATTTAAAATGATTTCATTGTATTTATAACGTGCTAGATCTAATAAACTTTTAGCATCAAGTGAAATGTCTGTGAGAGGACTTTCTTCATAAAATTCATCTGTTATATCAACACGGCCCATACCTAAACTTGATGGTCTTAATTGTTTTGTGTCTCCTGCAATAACGACTTTTTTCGCTCGATAAATTGCTGGGATTCCTTTTTCAACATACAATTGAGATGCTTCATCAAAAATAACAGTATCAAACATACCATGAACCAGGGGTAAGATACTACTTACAACTTCTGGTGTTAATAACCATATTTTTATATGATTTAGCAACTCAAGTTGAAAATAATTAATAAACGCTGGCACACTCATTTTTCGTTTGCTTTCTAACACACGTTTGATATCCATTATACGTTTACAATGGCTTAGATGTAGTGCTTCTTCATACAAATTCATTTCAGCACTTTCTGTAAGAATTTGCTTTTTTTGCTCGCGCAATTTATTAAGCTCTTGAAATTTTTCCTGGTAAGTATAAATATATTGCATAATTAATTGGTTTTTCGTTTCAAAAGATTCAAGGTAACCCGTGAAAAACGCATTAAATAAATAGTTTCTTTTTTTAGCGATGTCATCAATATGCGAAACTGTTTCATGTGTTCTTAACATCTTAATAAATGTTAGCTCATCTTTCGTTAAGGCATCATAGTGTTTCTTAATTAGATGTAGTCTTGATAAATTATCGGCAATATACTGGTATAATTCTGGTTTTTTAAAAATTAGTTTAAGAAATTTCTTTGCGTGTCTTTTTTTCTTAATAAAAAATAATAATGTTTTTTTATGTGTTTTAATGAATTCTTTTTTAATGTTGCGTTTATTAAAAAACCAAGAGTTTTTGTATTTAGCAAATACTTTTTCAAAACGATGTCCAAAGTTTTCATACTCCACGCGGTCTGAACGCGTTAACTTAAGATTATATTTCTTTAATTGGGGAAACTGCTGGATAATGTGTTGAAATTCCAATGCTTCACGTAATTTTTTTGTTCGGCTAAATGTTTTTTCTATAGCTTCAACTTGATTAATGGTTGGTTTTTTAAAGTAATCTAAAAACATCTGATGAACCGCTTTAGGTGTTAATGTTGTGTCGACTTGACTGTTTTTGATATATCTGTGATAGAGTTCTTCCATTGTTTTTTCATTGATTTTTGTTTCTTTCAACAAAGTTAATGCTCTATTAAGGGACGTAATTATCTCATCAATTTCTTGTTCTAAAGAATAGATGTCGTTATTTAATGTTCTAATTGGTGGAGTTGGATCAATAAACGTAGACAGCTGCTTAAAGAAACTTTGTTTGTCTTCAGCATCATCTAAAAACATTGTGTAATTTGAATTTTCTTTTAATCTCGAGTAAATAACATCTAAGGCAACCTTTTTCTCACTAACCACTAACACATTTTCATTCTTTAAAATACGTGATGTTATTAGGTTTGTAATTGTTTGACTTTTTCCCGTTCCTGGTGGTCCCCAAATTACAAGTTTATTTGAATGATTTAAACCTTGAAGTACTTGTTCTTGGGAATAATTAATATCTGTTTGATATTGGAGTTCACTCTCTTTAATTTGAGCGGTTTCTGATGAAAAATTAATCGGTGGTTCTTTATCATATAAATGTTCTTCTTCGATTAATCCTTCTAATAAATCATTATAAGATTTTTTATCGAGAATCTCATTCATATCTTTTTGAATCATCGAAGAATGTCGTTTATATCTACCAAGCGTAACATACTCAATAATATTAAACACATTTTTTTTACGTTTTCTAAATTGATCTTTTCTAATTGATTCAAACGGGGAAAATGTTTGTGTGATATTTGATTTTCTAATTGTTAATCCTACATCTTCAAAAAAGGGAATAACAACTGTTTTGATTGTTTGTTTATTCAATGTTTTTATGAAGGGTGTTTCTTTAACTGTCTTGTTTAATAAATACTTTTCAACAACAAGTAACAAATCTCTATTAAACACAATATCTTTATCGGTATTTTTCTTTAATTTAAAGTGTTTTTTATTTCTCGATAATTTTACGGGGATATAACAAAGGGGTGCACGAATGGTAAAACTATCTTCTTTAAAAACCCCTTCTATATAAGGATAAGCAACGTATAGTTCATAAGATCCATATTCTTTTTCTGCTTTATTTGTCTCTCTATAAATTGTTTTAACTTTATTATATAACTCATCATTGATAGGTAAATTGATTACTTTTTTTCGTTGATTTGTTAGAAAATCGATCAGTTCTTCATATATTGGAAAATCAGTTAAATCTAGCGCATGCTTTTTAGTTAATCTTCCCATATAGAGGTTTTTATTTCTTCTGTTTAGATTGGTTAAGCGGTCTTTATAATGGTCTAATATTTGATAAGCATTCTTAGATACACGTCGTTCATTAATAGTCATTTTTTTATAGGTATTTAATATATCTAAAAACTGCTGTGAATAACGGTCTACTATTGATTTTTTAATGCCCTGTATTGCATAAAAATCACTTTTAGAAAGTGGTTTCTTTTCAGCGATTTCTTTTAAGGCATTATCTGTACAAATTTCTGTGTCCTGATGATGGTCCTTTTTTTCTTTTTCAATTAGTTTATCTCGAAGTAAAACGAGATCATTTAATAGTTCATTACGGTTTATTTGCATAATTTCCCCTCATTTCAGCCTATTTAATTATATCACATTTTATGGCTATTATTTGAAAATAATGTGTATTATTCCTTTCCAATCAAAAAAAAGATGTGGTAAAATACATTTAAAAGGAGGTTTTTCTGATGAATGTCGCAATTTATGGGGCGGGTGCTATGGGTACCGTGCTTGGTGCTTACATTACCAAAGCAGGACACAAAATTGATTTAATCAACCGAAATAAGGCACATGTTAAAGCGCTGAAACATTCTGGTGCTAAAATCATTGGAACCACAGAATTTACACAAAAGGTAACTGCCTTATTACCCAACGAAATGACAAAGACTTATGATATTATCTTACTTATGACAAAACAACGTCATAATGAGGAGATTATTAAGTTTTTACTCGCTTATTTAGCAGATGACGGTGTTATTTGTACGATGCAAAATGGGATTCCCGAACTTAAAATAGCTTCAATCATTGGCAAAGACAGAACAATTGGTTGTACGATGTCTTGGGGCGCAACATTTCATGGCGGAGGCGTAAGTGAACTAACGAGTGAACCTACAAACGATACACTTTCATTTAATATTGGTAAATTCGGTGCTGTTGATGATGATAAATTTATGTTTTTAGTTTCACTATTAAAGACCATGGGAACTGTATCTATTGAAGATAACTTCTTAGGGTTTAGATGGGCTAAACTATTAGTAAATTCAGCATTTAGCGGTCTTTCTGTCGTAACCGGAGAAACATTTGGCTATATAACTAAACACTATAAGACACGTAAGATAGCCTTAATGATTATTAAAGAATGTATTCTTGTTGCTAAAGCAGCTAATATTGAAATTGAACCAATCCAAGGAAAAGATATTGTTAAATTAATGGATTACACAAATAAACTAAGTTATTTGTTTAGTTTTTTCATCTTACCACTTGCGATGAAAAAACATAAAAATATTCGCTCAAGTATGTTAAGAGATTTGAAAAAAGGACGTAAAACAGAAATTGATTTCATAAATGGTATTGTTGTAGACTATGGTAAAAAGGTCAATGTGACAACACCATTAAATGATAAAATACTTGAAATAACACATAAAATTGAAAAAAATCAACTTTCTCCAAGTACAAAAAATATAGTGTTATTTAACGAACTAATATAAGGATGATATACCATGCAATTACTCAATTTTTTTGCTTATATTCCTAACGAATTAACCGATTCTTTTCAAAGTACCTATACAAATACACATGCCTTAATTATGATTAGTTTCACACTAGTTCTTCTGATTGGCGTATTATTGTTTTCTGACAAACTTAAAAAGTGCGCTTATGAACCTCAATTAAGAAAAGTTCTTGGTTGGATTTTAATTCTTAATGTACTTAGTCATTATATTTGGCTTATGTCCCATGGTGAATTTTATGGACTTAAAACAATCCCTATTATGTTTTGTCCATTGAGTGCACTGTTTTTAGGATATATCCTAATTAAAGAAAATTATACACTTTTCCCTTATGTATTTTACATGGGCATCTTGGGTGGATTCCTTGCAATTATTTTCACTGACATCTTACATGCAGGACCTACTTACTATCGGTTCTATAATTTCTTTATTCAACATATTACAATTGTGATTCTCCCAATCTATCTTGCAAAAGCATACAACAAATTCCCAACACTCAAAGATACGATTAATGCTTATTGGATGACACTTGGTATCGCTGTTATTAGTTTAGGATTAAACTACATCAATAATTGGGAAACAAGATACAGTGAAATGAATCCCTATATGGCCGCTGAAAACACACCACTTGAAGCGATTTCTAAGTTTGTAAATCAAAATGTGCTTGCTTATTCAATGATTAATGCTTTACTTTTTTTCATTGTTATTTTCATAATTTACCTGCTGTTGAATATGAAATCTTTTCTAAGAAACAACTAAGAGATACTTAAAGTATCTTTTTTTTAATAATCTATAAAAATAAATATGCCTTCTAATTCATAATTGTTACAATTTACTGTATAATGCAATTAGATAACAAGAACTTTTTTTTACAATAATTTAATTTAGAATAATTATAATTAGGAGGTAACAATGTTAACTAAAAAATTCGATCCTCTAAAAGGTAAAATACTTGAAGTGTTGAACCATGAGGGAAAAATCGTTAACGAAAAATTAGAACCAAAAATAGACGATGACAAATTACTAAAAATGTATAAGTCTATGTTACTAGGACGCATTGCAGACACAAAAGCCTTACAATTTCAACGTCAAGGTAGAATGCTGACATATGCACCAATTAAAGGCCAAGAGGCAACTCAGGTTGGATCTATGGCTGCACTAAGTGAAACTGATTGGATGGTACCCGCATTCCGTGAAATGGCAGGGATGCTTTATAAAGGCGCTTCTCTTAAAAAACTATTTCTTTACTGGTATGGAAATGAAGAAGGAAACAATCTTGATAAATCATTAAAAATCTTGCCCATAAGCGTTCCAATTGCAAGTCAGTTGAATCATGCATCAGGCATTGCTTATGCTAGAAAACTTCTCAAGAAAGAAGAAGTGGTTGCTGGGTTTGTTGGAGATGGTGGAACCTCTCAAGGTGAATTCCATGAAGCTCTAAACTTTAGTGCTGTATTTGATTTACCCACCATATTTATCATTCAAAATAATCAATGGGCAATTAGTACCCCGCGAAGTAGTCAAACAAAAGCTGAAACACTTGCACATAAAGCAATCGGCTATGGTATGCCTGGTATTCAAGTAGATGGGAATGACCCACTTGCTATGTATATCGCTACTGAAGAAGCAAAAAAACGTGCCTTAAAAGGCGACGGTCCTACATTAATTGAAGCACTAACTTACCGTTTAGGACCCCACACAACAAGTGATGATCCTACAATTTATCGTGAAGATAAAGAAGTATCATATTGGGAAGAACGAGATCCTCTCAAACGATTTAAAATCTATTTAGAAAACAAAGATTTATGGGATGACAAAAAAGAAGAAAAACAACGTAAAGAATACACTGACTTTGTCACCAAAACATTTAAAGAAATTGAAAAAGATAAATTCGTTGATCTTGAAGAAGTATTTAACTATACTTATGCAGAAATGCCAAAAGATCTTAAAGATCAATTAGATGATTATAAGAGTTATTTAAAGGAGGTAAAATAAGATGCCTTTAAAAACAATATTAAGCGCAATAAATAGTACATTAGATCAACAAATGGAAAAAGATGATACCGTTATTTCCTTAGGTGAAGATGCCGGGTTTGAAGGTGGTGTTTTTAGAGCCACTAAAGGACTCCAACAAAAATATGGAAAAGAACGTAGTATTGATACACCACTTGCAGAAAGTGCAATAATTGGTGGAGCTCTAGGTATGGCTGTTGGTGGATTAAAACCTGTCGCAGAAATTCAATTTAGTGGATTTGTCCTACCTGGATTCAATCAAATCGTTGCACACGTAGCACGTTTTAGAAATCGTACACGTGGTACTTATACATTACCAATGGTGATTAGAATGCCTTATGGTGGTGGCATTCGTGCCTTAGAACATCACAGTGAATCACTTGAATCAATTTTTGGTCACATTCCAGGATTAAAAGTCGTTATACCATCAACACCTTACGATGCTAAGGGTTTATTAACTGCAGCAATCAAAGATCCAGATCCTGTTATGTATTTTGAACCAAAACGTATTTACCGTGCATTTAAACAAGAAGTCCCAGATGAAGAATACAGTGTTCCAATTGGTAAAGCAAAAGTGCTTAAAAAAGGAACCGATATTACTGTCGTAGCATGGGGATCACTTGTTAGAGAAACCGTAAAAGCAATGGAACTATTAAAAGATGAAGGAATTAGTGTAGAACTAATTGATTTAAGAACCATTAAACCCTTCGATAAAGAAACTATTGAAAAATCTGTTAAAAAAACAGGTCGCTTCTTAGTTGTTCATGAAGCCTATAAAACATTTGGACCAGGTGCCGAGTTAATCTCGACTGTTAATGTGAAAGCATTTCTATATTTAGAAGCACCTCCAACTAGATTAACAGGTCATGACATTACAATTCCACTTCCCAAAGGAGAACATCACTTTATTATTTCTCCGGAAAGAATTGCTAAGAAAATCAAAGACGTCGTCAAATTTTAGGTGATATAATGTATAATTTTAAATTCGCAGACATAGGAGAAGGAATACACGAAGGTGTTATCTTAGAATGGACAAAAGAAATTGGAGACACAATTGAAGATGGTGAAACGCTTGTCATTATTGAGACAGATAAAGTTAACGCTGAGATTCCCTCACCAGTGGATGGTACTATTAAAAAATTAGGCCCTGATGTTGGTGAAACAGTTAACGTAGGTGAAACTCTGGCCTTAATAGATGATGGATCTGAAGACTCTGAAGAGGATTCTGACGATCAAAAAGAGGAATCAGATGACGAATCAAGTAAAAAAGAACCTGATAAAAAGTCAACAAAAGAGGAATCAGATGATAAAGAAGAACCTATTACAGAGGGCGATGAAGAAGAATCTGCTGGTGTAGTTGGGTCAATCGAAGTTTCTTCTGATGTCCTTGAAAGTAGTGATGAATCAGATGGTGATGAAGAGACAACTTCAAGTCGAGTTCTTGCAACACCTGTCGCAAGAAAGATGGCTAAAGACTTAGATGTTGATATTCAACAAGTTTCAGGATCTGGTGAAAATGGTCGTGTGTTAAAAGCTGACATTAAAAAAACCAGTAAAGAAGATAAACAAAAAACAACTTCAGACAGACCACAAGCTAAAGTACCTGACTTTAATGAAGAACGCACATATCGTGAAAAAACAAGTAAACTAAGACAAACAATCGCAGAAAACATGACAATTTCAAAACAAACAATTCCTCACACAACTGTTATGGATGAAGTACTTGTTTCAGACTTAGTTGAATTAAGAAATGAACAAAAAATTCTGGCCAAAGAAAAAGGCTATAAATTAACCTATATGCCATTTATCATTAAAGCACTAACAAAAGCATTAGATGAACACAAAGTGTTTAACAGTAGCTATGATCACACAACAAATGAAATCATTTATAAAAACTACAAAAATATTGGTATTGCTGTTGATACACCTGATGGATTAATTTTACCTAACATCAAAGATGCTGATAAACTTGGCATTTTAGAAATAGCACAAGAACTTTCAACAATCAAAGAAAAATCTGATAATAAAAAAATCACTCTAGATGACTTAAGAGATGGAACTATCTCTATTACAAACTATGGTGTATTTGACTCAACATTTGGTGCACCTATTATTAAATATCCTGAGGTAGCAATTATCGGTATTGGAAAAATCAAGAAAAAACCTGTTGTTATTGATGATGAAATCACAATAGAATATATTCTTCCATTATCACTCAGTGTCGATCACCGTGTTATTGATGGTGGTGACGCAGGAAGATTTTTAAGAACATTTAAATCTTACTTGAAAAACCCAATGTTTCTTTTACTTAGTTAAGGGGGCTTAAATATGTATGATATTATTATAGTTGGTGGCGGTCCTGGTGGATACGTAGCTGCGATCAAAGCAGGACAACTAGGCTTAGACGTAGCCTTAATTGAAAAGGAAGCCATTGGTGGTGTTTGTTTAAATTGGGGATGTATCCCAACAAAAGCAATGTTAAAAACTGCTAAAGTTTACAAACAATTTAGACATGCCAGCGATTATGGGCTTATTATTGATGATAAAGATTCAATTAAAGTGGATCTTAAAAGCATCAAGAAACGTAAAGACAAAATAGTTAAAAGATTAACAGATGGCGTTAAAGGATTACTTAAAAAAGCAGGGGTTGATGTATATAATGGCTTTGGAACTGTCGTTGATCCTAACACAGTAACAGTTAATGATGAAGAACTCAAAACAAAAAAACTAATTCTTGCAACTGGATCACATCCTTTTATCCCACCTATTGACGGTTTGGATAAGGCATTTGAAGAAAATAAAGCTCTAACAGCTAAAGAAATTTTAGATCTTGATGAATTACCTGAATCACTTGTTATTGTTGGTGGTGGTGTAATCGGAATTGAATTTGCAACATTATATTCTAATCTCGGCAGTAAAGTTACACTAATTGAACGAGAAGATCGCATTTTATTACCCATTGATGATGAAGTACGAGATGCTTATAATAAAATATTAGAAAACGATAATTTAACGGTTGTAACAAGTGCTAATGTTATTAAAGTCAAAGATGATGTCATTGTGTATGAAAAAGATGATAAAAAACATGAAGCACCTTATAACAAAGTATTATTAAGTATTGGTGTAAGACCTAATCTGAAAGGTCTCGAAGCACTAAAATTAAAAACAGATCGTTCTGGTGTTATAACCAATGACAAACTTGAAACAAATATCAATGGTGTCTACGCAATTGGAGATATGAATGGTAAATTTATGTTAGCCCACGTAGCATCTGCTGAAGGAATAGTCGCTGTTGAAAATATCAACGGTGAAGATAAATCAATTAACTATAACCGTGTTCCTTCTGGTATTTATGGATTTCCTGAAATAGCTTATGTTGGGCTAACTGAACAAGAAGCTAAGAAACAAAACAAAGACTATAAAGTAAGTGTATTTCCACTAAGTGCAAATGGGAAAGCACTTGCGGAAGGTGAAAGCGATGGATTTATTAAAATTATTGCTGATAAGAAATATGGGGAACTTCTTGGTGTTCATATCTTAGCAATAAACGCAACAGATATGATTTCTGAGGCTGTTACAACAATGGAACTAGAAGGAACTGTGTATGAAATTGCTAAAGCTATTCATCCACATCCAACCTTAAGTGAAATTGTTATGGAAGCAGCGCATGGGGTTGTGGACAAGCCAATACATATATAGATAAAAAAAAGGCATGCAAATGCCTTTTTTCATTGTTTTTATTGTGAAGCAAAAAGTTCAGTTAAAATCTCCTCTTTTAATTTGTGCTCTTTTAAAACATTAGATAAATTTTCATACGTACATTCTTCACCTTTCAATAACGAAGGGAGAATAGATGTCTTATCAATCACACCTTTTTTAATTGTCATTGAAAATCTATCTGTTTTAACAGTGATATTATTTGTTTTACCATAATTCCATTTAACTGTTTGATATTTATTTTCTTTTAAGTTTTCAATCTTCTGATAATCATGATCTGTTAATTTAACTAATCTACTTGTATCATGCATTAGTAGTTCATTCAAAAAATATTCCATAAAAGATTCAATAGTTGTATCAAGTTTGATTAAGGGTTTAATATTAATTATTTCAGAGCGTTTCGAGTCTACTGCTTTTCCTTTGAATCTGCGATTTCTAGATAAAACATTTTTAGCATTCTCAGTATCAATATTATATAAAATTGTTCCATGATGAATCATTTTATCTTTATAAAAACTTTGCGCATTTCCAGATATTTTTTTATCTTCCACATACACATGACTTTTTTCAACAAACTTGGCATTAATACCTAAATTATTTAATACAGAAATGATTGGTGTTAAAAAATATGCGTAATTATTTAGATATTTTTTTGTATGTTTAGTGATATGTGTAAAGTTAATATTTCCTAAATCATGGTACACTGCCCCACCACCACTACAACGCCTAATTAAAGGTATATTGTTTTCATGCGCATACTTTAGATTCACTTCATTATAAGGGGATTGATTCCTACCAATGATTACACTTTTTTTATTTCGCCATAAATAAAAGACATCTTCTTCTGTTTTAAGATGTTTAAGTACATATTCTTCAAATGCCAGATTAAAATATGGATCTGTATTACTATTTTTTAATGAAATCATTCACTTGGCTCCTTACGTTTCAAATATCTTTCTTTTGTTAATTCATAATCGATTGAACTTTGTTTTTGTCCAAGCTGATCGGTCCAGGAATCAACATTTATTTTTACTTGGTTAAATCCCAATTTTATATAAAATTTTTGCGCTTTTTCATTATCTAAATTTGTATCTAAAATTACTTTTTTAGCATCTTTTTCAATAAATAAGTAGTCTAATAACAAGGTTAGAGATTTGGTTCCAAATTTTTGTCTATGAAGACTGAAATGACAAATCTTTATCCCTATTTCATATATGTTTTGATCAACTAATTTATAATTCATTTCTCCTATGGGGGTTTTATCAACTTCTATAATAAGTAGTTCAGAAGCTGAATTTTTATCTTTTGAATTTTTAGAAAGACGCTTTTTAAGTTTCTTAACATCTGTTTTTATTCCTTTAGGAAACCCAGCATGCGCCATTATTTTTCCGTCTGCCCACCAACTAGCAAGCAAGGTTGCGTCTGTTTCTTTTGCACTTCTTATACTGATTTCTTTTAGATTTTTCCGCATATTGCCTCCTGTATAACTTTTTACTTCTAAATTTTTTGTGAGTCTTAAATTATCACATTTTGAACTTCTATTATATGAGCACACTTAATCTACTTTATTGTACCATAATTCACTACTTTTTACTACGTTATGAAACTATGGAAACATAGGTTTAACAGGAGGTAATCTTGTGAAGCAAATCATTGTGATAAGAGGCCCTATGGGGGTTGGAAAACAACAATTAGTAAATTATTAAATCAATCTATTGAAAAAAACATTCATCTTTAAGGTGATAACTTACTTGGAATGAATCATTTTGTGGGTAATATGCAAACAAAAGATATGACATGTGATTATGTAAGCTATTTAATCAATATTTTTTTAAAAACACTACATATCAATACAGATGGAAAAAGCAAAAACAAAATAACAGAAGAAATACTTTCAAAACTTGAATAAATCAAACTTAAGGTATATGTCTATAATAGTAGATTTTATGCCTTTTAATGTTTTCAATTATGAAAGCATTTTCATTGTATATTTATATGTTATTGTGGTTAAAATTACTATATAATGGGTATAAGATTCTAAAGTGAGAGGTGAAACTATGATTAAAATCGGTCTAATTGGGCTTGGTATTGTTAATTCAGGTGTATATGAAATAATTAATTCAAGATTAGATTATTTACAATCATTAGCAAAAGACGAGATTAAAATTACAAAAATTCTCGTAAATAATCAATTTAAAAAACGTTCTGTTTCTGTTGAACAATCACTTCTTACGGATAATCAAGAGGAATTTTTAAATCAATCTTTTGATATTGTCGTCGAAGCAATTACAGATTTAGAAGTAGCTTATCACTTAATAAAATCACTACTTCTTAAATCATGTGATGTTGTTACAGCATCAAAAGCAGTTGTTTCAAAATATTTTGATGAGTTATTTACTATCGCAAAAGATAAGAACTGTGGATTATATATTGAAGCTTCTGTCGCCGGTGGTATTCCGATTATCAAGCCTATGATTCAAGCTATGTCAACAAATACAGTAACTGGTATTAAAGCTATTTTAAATGGGACAACAAACTTTATATTATCTAAAATGTATGATGAAGCATATTCTTTTAAAGGAGCGTTAAAATTAGCACAAGATTTAGGATATGCCGAAGCTGATCCAACAGATGACATTGAAGGATATGATGCCCTTAGAAAACTTACGATTTTATCATCTATTGCGTATAAAACTAGATTTTATGAAGCCGATATCCCTTGCAGAGGTATCACATCTATTTCTTCTGTAGATATGACCTATTTTAAAGAACTTCAATTAATTCCAAAATTAATTGGTGAATCAAAAATAAAAAATATGACTGTTTCAGCTTCTGTGGAACCAACCTTGTTTGAAGAAACCTCTGTTTTTAATACAGTCCAATTATCTAACAATATTGTTTCAGTTACAGGTGATAATGTCGGTGAACTTCAATTTTATGGACAGGGAGCCGGTAAATTACCTACCGCAAACTCAATTGTTTCTGATATAGTAGATATACTAGGTGGAATTGAACCTATTCATTTGAGTAATCTAAATGACACCATCACTCTTAAAGATGAGTTATTTTTAAATAAATACTACGTTAGGATTACGGTTGGACATCAATCTCCAGATAGTTTCTTAGATCATTTTAAGAAACATAATATTCAAGTGAAAATAATCAATAACTTAGTTGAATTAGTTTTAATCACTGAAGATGTGTCCCCAACACAAATTAAACATGTTGTTAGAAATTTTAGTGAAACAGATTATACCTATTTAAAAATTGATTCACCAAACTTTGATATTTCTTTTGAAAAAAGACTCAAACCTGTTTTCGTACAAAAATATGGAGGATCATCTGTTGATTCAATAACAAAAATTAAAAAAATAGCAAAACGCATTATTGATAAAAAATCTGAAGGGTATCAAGTAGTGATCGTTTTAAGTGCGATGGGTGATACAACTAGTCATCTAATTAATATGGCTAAAGAGATCTCACATACACCCTCTAAAAGAGAATTAGATATGCTATTATCAACTGGTGAACAAATGTCAGTCAGTTTACTTGCCATGGCTATTAAAGAACTTGGAGAAACATGTATTTCCTTGACAGGAACCCAATCTGGAATCATGACAGATGATACACATAATGAGGCAAGAATAATTAAAGTAAATACAAAGCGGATCAATAAAGAACTAAACAAAAATAAAATTGTAATTATTACTGGATTTCAAGGTACATCTAAAAATGCTGATATCACCACACTTGGTCGAGGTGGAAGTGACACAACAGCAACAGCAATTGCTGTTGCTTTAAATGCAGAGAAATGTGAGATATTAACTGATGTTAGAGGCGTTTATTCAGCTGATCCTACAATAGTAAAAGATGCAAAACTATGGTCTAGTATCTCATATGATGAGATGTTAGAATTATCGTCACTAGGAACCAAAGTCTTACACCCCCGAGCAGTTGAACTTGTTAAAAAACATAGAATACCACTAGAAGTAAAATCATCATTAGTCGATAAACCCGGAACACATATAATGGAGGAAAATATGATTGAAAAAGTACTCGTTAGAGGCATTACAAAAGATAACACCCTTGTGAAAATTTCTATATTAAATGTTCCTGATAAACCAGGAATTGCTTATAATTTATTTGATCAACTAGCAAAAAAGAAAATAAGTATCGACATTATCATCCAAGCAGTAGGACGTCATAATAACAACGATATTTCATTTACAATTCCCAAGAAAGATTTATCTATTGCACTCACTATTTGTAAGGAGTTTAT
Source organism: Candidatus Izemoplasma sp. (assembly GCA_021736205.1). Taxonomy (GTDB): domain Bacteria; phylum Bacillota_I; class Bacilli_A; order Izemoplasmatales; family Izemoplasmataceae; genus JAIPGF01. The sequence goes on along the minus strand of JAIPGF010000022.1, from coordinate 6,413 downwards.
CAAACCAATTAAAAAGTCAAAAGTTGTTTATGATGAAAACATTGTCAAACTATCCATAGTTGGTATAGGTATGTCTAGTAGTTACGATGTCGCTTCTACTTTCTTCAAAGCATTGTATGAGACTGATATTAACATCCAAATGATTTCAACCTCTGAACTAAAAATATCTTGTATCATTGAAGATAAATTTGTAGATGAAGCCATTCAAAAAACACATGATTATTTTCAATTAGGTGAAAAAGTTCAAAAATAAAAAATTTGCGAATTTGATTTTCGCAATTTTTTATTTTTGAACAGATATCTTCGCATCCGTACTGCTAGACACCGGTAATACTTGATAATTTTGTTTTACCTTTTCACTAATGAACGGAGTAATATCTTGTGTTGATATAACTAATAAAGTTGGTCCTGAACCACTAAGTTTAACAACTAGATTAGGATTTTCTTTTAATTTGGTTATTTCTTTTTTAACGGGAATGAAATCAAACCTATAGGGTTCATGTAAGGCATCATCTAGAACTGTCTTTAAATACAAAATATCATCTTTTTTAAAAGCCTTAGGTAATTGAATAATTCGTGATAAATTCAATACGCATGCTTCGTAGGTTAAGGTTTCTGGTAAGATGGTTCTTAATGTTTTCGTATTACCTGTTTCACCAGGAATTAACAAAGTAAATTTGTATGCGTTGTTGATATCAAAAGTTTGATGTATATAGTGCTTTTTTTCTTTAAAAACTGAGACTAACCCACCATAAGCTGCTGCAAATATATTATCAGGATGTCCTTCAAACTCACTAGAGAAAGCAACGCACTCTAAGAAAGATTTGTTACCACCAGTAAGTTCGTTTGCAGCAAATACACCAGCTAAAATACAACTTGCACTACTACCTAATCCTCTAGATTCAGGTATATCATTAGTTAGTAATTCGATTCTAATGGGAACTAACGAGTAATCATAGGTATCACAAAATGCTTTATAAGCTTGATAAACTAAATTAGTTTCTTTGTTAGAATATTGTCCAAAACCAATTAAAGATGTTGTATCACTTATACTAAATTTAAATTCATTAAACAAATCAAATGATAGACCAATTACGTCAAATCCAACTCCTAAGTTAGCGCTAGTTGCGGGAACTTTGATTTTCATCAATATCACCAATAACTTTCTTTAAATATGTAACAGCATCTGATTTTTCTAATGGTGTTTTGGTTGTTTTATTTTTTAATATATCCCAAATTCTTGAATCGACACTCATCTTGCTATAGTTTGCTAATGATTGAATACTTTCTTTTAGTGTTTCTTTCTTTTCAATACCCAGTGCCCGCATAACTACATCAGAAAACTTAAACGGTGATGCCGTTGATACAATAACGGTAAAAGTATCATCGTTTGTTTCTTTTAAGTATTTGTTATAAACAGTTTTCGCAACTGCAGTATGGGGATCTAATAATTCTTTTTCATTACTAAATGTTTGTCTAATTGTTTTTAATGTTTCTTTTTCTGTAGCTGAGTTAGAATAAAAAGTAGTGTCATTTTTAATTTCTTTTAATTGTATAGATTTATCATTTTGTAACTTTGTCATTAGTGATTTAACTTTAGCGGTATTACCATCTAAAATATCATATAGGTACCGTTCTAAATTAGAAGAAATGATAATGTCCATTGAAGGCGACATTGTCTTTACTAAAGATCGGTTGATTGTATATTGTCCTGTTTTGAAGAATTCATCTAACACATCATTCTGATTTGAAGCGATAAGTAATTTATGGATCGGTACACCTAACTTCTTAGCTAAATAACCGGCATAAATATTTCCGAAATTACCAGTTGGAACACAGAAATTTATTTGCTTTTTATCTTTTAATTTATTTGCTTTTAAAGCCTTTAGATAGGCATAAACATAATAGGCTACTTGTGGAATTATCCGACCGATATTAATTGAGTTAGCTGAGGTTAACTGAATGTGTGTTGTTTTTAGTTCGTTAAATAACTTTTTAACAATCGTTTGACACTCATCAAAGTTGCCATCTATAGCGAAAACATGTAAATTATCACTGGAAAAACTTGTCATTTGAAGTTCTTGAAATTGACTAACACCAATTGTCGGATAAAGCACAAACACATGATCATCTTTTAACCATTTAAACCCAGATAATGCGGCACTACCAGTATCACCACTTGTTGCGGTTAATACAAGATTATTTTGCTTAATACTATTGATATTTTTAGCTTCTTCAATAAGTTGGGGAAGAACACTTAATGCCATATCTTTGAACGCGAAAGTCTCCCCGTTATATAAATTAAGATAGCCAAACTTGTCTTTGAACTTAAGAGCCACTGGACTAGGTTTAAATAACTCACTTTCATATGTTTGATGCACAATATTCTTCACTTTTTTAGAGTCAAACTCGTCTAAAAAATGCTTAAACACCTTCGTTGCAACTTCTGCATATGATTTATCATTTAAGTGTGAAAGATTCAATTGTTTTATGTTTTCGAAAACATAGAGTCCACCATCTTGTGCTAGCCCATCTAATATAGCTTTAGAGATAGTGGTTTTTTTACCTGTTCTAGTACTTTTTACCATTGTAATCACAACAACTTTCTTAATACTCTTATTATGTAAATTATATCAGATATTTACCGGCAAATCAAAAAGAAAACCATTATCTAGGTTCAAGATAATGGTTTGTATTCTCGTTAAAAACCTGTTGTTTGTCCTCTAAATGGAGGCTTTTTATTATTTCTAAATTCATTAATCCCCTTGTAATGTGAGAGGCAATGGCGGCTAATGATTTTTTTATCATTAAAGACATAATTGTCAACACTATAAAAATGGCTGACCCAATTAAATCGGGTAGGAACAAGTTAGAAGCGTTTTGGTTTATATAAACCATAGCTGATGCAATAAAAATAACTACTATCCCCCTACTGCATAATACCAAGGATTTTTTTATAAAGTCTGAAGAAAAATAACATAATCGAAAAAATTATCGAGATTAAAATTATACCCCAATAGAAGTTAATTAATAACTTATATAAAACAATATAGGCGGTATAACTAAATCAAGTGTATTTCCTTTTAATACAAATATTAATTCATTTATAATTTCTTTTAAGAATTTTTTCATTAAACATTTACTCCACTCTTAATGCTTCTACAGGGTTCTTCTTAGAAGCAATTCTTGATGGGATTAAGCCCCCAATAAATGTTAAAAATGCGGATATAACTACTAAAATTATGAGATGTGTGATATTAACTTGTGCAACATTTTTAAGTGATTCATCATATTTCACTGCGATGTTATTGATTGGAAAGGTTAAAATAAACGTCATCACGACACCAAGGATTCCAGCAAATGTTCCAATAATTAAACTTTCAGCATTAAAAACTCTTGCGATATCTCTTTTGCTTCCACCAAGTGATCGAATAATTCCAATTTCTTTTGTACGCTCTAAAACACTTATGTAAATAATAATACCAATCATAATACTTGAGACAACAAGGGATATTGAAGCAAACGCCGTTAATACAACACTAATTGATGTAATAAGTGTTGAAAGAGTTTCTCCTATAGCTTTTGCCAAATCAGTTTCGAATATTTTTTCTTCAAGTGCTCTTCCTTCGTTATATAAAGCAATATGTTCTTTAATGGACTCTTTATGTTCTACACTATTAGTATATATTTGAATAAGAAATGGATTTTCTGTATTACATCCAATAAAAGACATAAGTTGTTCTTTTTCAGAAGGGGTCAACGCAGATAAATCAAAGACAGATTGATCCGAATTTGCTTGAGCCTCACAGATGTTAGAGTTTGCATTCAATCCCAATAATTCAGTTTTTAAAGAATATAAATATTTAATACCTCCATTACTATACTCTAGTGTATCATCTGTTGTTTCTATGATACCAACTATCTCTAGTTTTACACCGTTATCTGATACATATTCTAAATCACTATAATTAGGAAAGAAAACGCCATTTTGTTCTAGATATAAGTCATCATTTAAAGCAATTGTTAATTCTTTATTTAACACATCATCAAAATACAATTTTTCGTTTGGATCATATCCTAATGCTTCAACAATATCTTGTTCAATAACGTTCCATTCATCTATTAACAAAACGACTTGATAAGGATTTTGAGGAAACATGCCTGCTTTCAATGTATAATAATCACTCATTGTTTCTTCAGGAATAATGAAACTAGAAAAACCTATTTTAGATAAATCCATAATTTCTGGAGTTTGATTTTCAGTTGTTATAACAGTTGGCGTATAGCCAAATTCATAATGGATAGTTGTATAAATATCATTATCCATCGCTTCTAAATAAGTAATAAATTCCTGTGTTATTTTATTTATGTGTGTATCTTGAGCTGGATTATAGACAACAAGTTCGTTTTCCTCATAGTTTTCAGGTATAAAAGTAGTGGCACCAGCACGATCAAATCCCACTTCAGTTTCTTCCCTACCTATTAAAATAGGCAAATTAACAAGTTGATCTTTCTCAATATCAGAGATTTGTTCTCTGAATCCATTAGAAATTGCTAAAACGAGTCCCACTCCAATAATACCAACACTTGCAGCTATTGCTGTAATGATAGTTCGAAATTTTTTTGTCTTTAAATTATTAAAAGATAACTTCAAAGCAGTAAAAAAATTCATAGACGTGCGTTTTGGCTTATAATCATCACTAATAATATCTTTAGTTTGAGCATTCTTACTTATAATTTCTCCATCTTTTAAGCGGATTATACGTGTTGAATAGGCATCTGCATGCATTTTTTCATGCGTGACCATAATCACAAGTTTATTTTTACTAATTTGTTGAATTAATGATAATATTTCAGTTGCAGTCTCACTATCTAAAGCACCCGTAGGTTCATCTGCCAAGATGATATCGGGATCATTTACCAACGCTCTAGCAATCGCTACTCGTTGTTTTTCTCCGCCAGACAAAGTTGTCGGCTTTTTATATAGATGTGATTTTAATCCAACTTTTTCTAACACTTCTATTGATCTATTTTTACGTTTAGTTTGAGATACACCTGACAGGGTCATTCCTAACTCTACATTGTCAAGAACTGTTAAATGATTAATCAGATTATAACTTTGAAAAACAAAGCCAATACTATGATTTCTATAAGAGTCCCAATCTTTATCATCAAATTCTTTTGTGCTAACGCCATTTATAAATAAATCGCCCTTACTATAGCGATCTAATCCCCCAATAATATTTAATAACGTCGTTTTACCACAACCACTAGGGCCTAAAATAGAAACGAATTCGCCTTTATTAAATTGTAAGTTTATATTGTTTAACGCCCTAAATGAACGTTTACCAATTTTATAATCTTTCGTAATGTTTTTTAATGACAGCATCATGTCTCACCTCTTATTTATAATTATATCATATTATATTTTTTTTACATTATATAACACACCAAAAAAAAGCTAGTATAAAAAATAGCTATCATTTTATAAATAAGAGTATTTGTTCTAAGACTTTTTGTTGTTGGTAAAGCGTTGTAATTGTCGCTTCTCCATCTTTTTTTTGTGGTCCATACCACCCAAACTGAGCATGGTTCCCACCAGTTATTTCATAAAATAATGTATCATCACTAACATGTGATAAACTATCATTAAAGGCTTCTTGATTCATGTTATCATCATGTTCTGCGGTGATAAATAAGACATCTTTAGTTGTAAGATTAGATATGGGGTAACTTCCGAGTAAGATAACCTCATCAATCATGTCTGAATTTGCAGCAGTCATACTTGCAACAACACCGCCTAATGAATGGCCAACAATGACATTTTCTATCGATGAATCAATAAACCTTTTAGCCTGCCATGGAGAAATAATTGCTAGATTAAACCAAGGCTTAACTATTGTAACCGTGTACCCTTCGTGTGCGAGCGATACAGCTAAAAACCTGTAACTATCTGGTTCAACAAGTCCGCCTGGAAGAAAAATAATATTCTTTTTTGGTGAACTAACTTCAAATTTAATCTCATTAAAGTCTTCAGATATTGTTATATTGCTTATATCAATAGTATCAATCGCCTGATACATCTCATCTTTGGGAGTATATGATCCTCTTGAGTAAATGAATAGTGCACCAATTAAAATTAATACAACAGCAAAAATAACAATTATCGTTCGTCTCATTATTTTTTTCAACATCAAATCACCTTACTATTTTATATATTTTTTTTATTTTTTATTTTACAATAAATCTGTCTTTTTATTTGTTATAATGATGTAAAGGAGGTGTATCTATGTTTTCTAACGAACACATGTCAGTCATAGATTGGTGGTTATTCTTTATTTTATCAATCATTCCCATCGTTAATATTATTGTCTTTATTATGATTTTACTTTCGGAAAATGCCAACAAATCAT
>JAIPGF010000021.1 GCA_021736205.1 Candidatus Izemoplasma sp. | reverse complement strand
GGGGGATTAAAATCCCATTTAAAGATTTTTTAAAAACGTGTATCTTAGGTGTCCTTGTGATTGTCTTATATTTTGGATTCTTAAATCTTATCCAAGCATTACTCCACGTAGATTATAGATTTATCTTTGTCATGGCAGCAAGACGTATTAACTTACGAGCTGTCTTACAATTATTCATGTATTTCCCACTCTTCTTTGTTTTTTATTTCTCGAACTCAATTCGTGTAAATGGGTCGCAAATGCATGGTGGATTATCAGAGAATTTGAAGTTATTCTTGGCTGGTCTAATGAATATATCAGGACTAGCTATTATTCTCGCAGTACAATACATTGTATTTGCTAAAACGGGTACCATTGCATTTACAGAACTACCCGATAGTACAACCCAATGGTTGTATGTTAATATCTTATTTACCTTAGTACCAATTATATTTATCATGCCATTCTTTAATCGATGGTTTTATAAACTCAGTGGAAATTCTTATTTAGGTCCCATCATCATTTGTGGTATTTTTATCATGATGGCGATCAGTAATTCAGTTGCATATATACCAAATTAAACAAAAAGAAAATGGAGGAAACAAATGAAAAAACTAGTTTTATTCTTAAGTGCATTCATACTAGCTATTACGCTAGTAGGATGTGGTAACTCACCAGACGAACCAACAACCTACACCGTAACATTTGACACAGATGGGGGCACAGAAATAGCTGCCCAAGAAGTGAAAAATGGGTACAAAGTAACCAAACCTCAAGACCCAGAAAAAGACGGATACGTCTTTTCTGGTAAATGGATGGAAGGTAAATCAGAATGGGATTTTGATGTTGATATCGTAACAGAAGATATCACACTAACAGCCGATTGGCTGGTTGTCTCATCAACCCCATCTAACATTAAAATGACAGATGACTTATTTACTTCAACCGTCACTTGGCAACAAACAGATGCCGATCTACAAACATTTGATGTGCTTGTTAAAGCAGAAGATGCAGCAACATACACAGAACTGACAGGCGACATCAATGTCGATACTGGCGATGTCTTAGACACGGTTACATTCACTCCAAATACCTTACCTGAGGGTGGATATTACACTGTTAAAGTCGTAGCTGGAACCGAAGAAGTTATTAGTAACCCAGTTCTTTTTGGTGGTGCAGGAACAGAACCCAACCCTTATCAACTCAGTAAAGTATCAGATATCTTAGCCTTATTAGATACAGAAGCACTAGCTGATAAACATTTCGTTCAAGCAACTGACATCTTAATGACAATTGAAGCACTCATTGATATTAATGATGCACGTAAAGTTGTCTTTAGTGGTGTTTATGATGGTGCGAATTACCGTTTATCATTTGGTGGAAACGGTGGATTATTCCACGAAATCACAACTGAAGGTATTGTTAAAAACATTATTATTGATGAAGCAACACAACTCAGTGCCTCAGAAGATAATTTTTATCCTATTGGTGTTATTGCCGATACAAATAATGGATTAATTGAAAATATTACAACCCGTGCAAAAGTTTTCAACGCACGTTTACAAGGAGAAATACCTGCATATGATGGAACAATTGATACAAACGACCTAACAACAGGTGCTGGTGCCATAGTCGGAATCAATGGTGCAACAGGAACCATCCGTAACGTTGACGTTAGTGGAGCGGGACTTGTTAAAGCAGGACGTGCAGTCGGTGGTGTATCAGCGTATAACTTTGGCTTGATTGAAAAAGCTATTGTTACCGCAACATTACCTGCTGGAAACCAAGCAAACAGTGGTAAAAGTTCTAACCGTTATTCATTTGGTGGTGGAATCACTGGCTTTAACTTTGGTACAATCACAGAATGTGCTGTTGGAGGACGTGTCTTTGCACAAAGTGCCTACAGTACAGAAGGTGACGGTAACGAAGGGAAAAATATTGCCTTTGGTGGAATTGCGGGATACAACGAAGGAACCATTACACAATCATCTTTTGCTCGCGAGTTTTACCGTAAAGAATTTATTGACAAAACACGCTCAGCAGAACTACAAGATAAAGCAAACAACTTAGGAGTTGCTTCAATTCATGGGGACTTATATGTTGGTGGAATTGCCGGAATTAATGCTGGAACTATTACCAACGCTTACGTTGGTGGCGCATTAATTGGTGGCCGTGACTTTGTCGGTGGTATTACAGGACTGACACTTGGTAACGGGAATATTTCTAATTCCTATGTCTTTGCTGAAATAGCAATTAAAGATGAAGGTGGCGTTAAAATAACTGAACCAAACGCTAAAACAACTGTCACAACATACGATATCGCACCAGATGGCTTTGATGCAGCAACAACATTATACAAACCACTGATCAACTCAGAAACACAAAACGTGTGGATACCAGGTGACTTAGCTGAACCAACACTACCTGTGTTTGATACAACTGATTTAGCAGTTGTTGGCAATGCTTTTGCTGACAATGGATTACTCATTTGGCAATCAGGAGTCGTTACAGACGTTGATATTGTTATGGACAATAAAGTCATTAACCATGGTGAAACAACTGATGTTGAATACACTATCTCACCAACCAATGCCCCTGATACCTTTACCACATGGACATCAAGTGATGAAAGTGTTGTTGAAATCGTCGGGACAGGAACCATTAAAGGTGTTGGCGCAGGAACTGCGACAATCACCGTTACAACACGTGATGGTGGCTTTACAGATACGGTTGAAGTAACAGTTGAAGATTACACAAAAATAGATGAAGTAACTGTTACAACAGCAGAAATGACATTACCAGAGCCAAACAACTCAGATGATCGCCCAATGGTTTCACTGGGAACAATGTTAACCTTTAGTGTTGATATTTTACCAGAAGATGCAGACTATCAAAACTTTACCTTAAGTTCATCTAATTCACGTGCCCAAGTAGATGGGAACGTTGTCACATTTGTCTATGGTAATACAGGACCTGGTCGCGTAAGTATTACAGTGAATTTTGAAGATACCAGTGTTGCCCCACTTGAATTCCGTTTTGAAACCTTTGAAACAGAAGCTGATATTCCAATAGAAAATGTTGTTGTAACAGCGGATGAAATGGCAATGCCTACAGCAAATGATTCAGAAGATCGCCCACTTGTCGCTATTGGCGATACCTTAACACTAACTGTTGATATTTTACCAACAAACGCTAGTAATCAAAACTATACCATTACCACATCTAATTCACGTGCTGAAGTGAATGGCAACGTGATCACATTTGTCTATGGTAATACCGGACCTGGCCGCGTCAGTGTTTATGTAAACTTTGAAGACCCAGCAATCGGACAATTAAACTTCCGTTTTGAAACCTTTGAAGAAGTCAGTATCACCGATGTTATAATTACGGCTGATAATGTCGTAATGCCAGAACCAAATAATTCAGATGATCGACCAACAGTCGACATCGGAACAACCATTACTATTGATGTCGTGATTATGCCTGCAGACGCGACTAATCAAAATTATACTATCACAACATCTAATTCAAGAGCTGAAGCAGATGGACATACAGTTACCTTTGTTTACGGTAATACCGGACCTGGTCGCGTGAGTGTGTATATTACATTTGAAGATCCTGCGATTGGTGAATTGAATTATCGTTTCAGAACACAGGAATCAACTGAATAGTAAATAGAAAGGCTCTTATGAACATAAAAGATAAATCACTAAAATTACATCGCCAGTTAAAGGGCAAAATAGAAATAAACAGTAAAATAGATGTCAAAACAAAAGAAGATCTAGCACTTGTCTATACACCTGGTGTAGCGGCAAGTTGTCTAGAAATAAAGAACGCACCACAAGAAGCATACAACCTAACAGCTAAAAACAATACTGTCGCTGTCATCAGTGATGGCAGCGCCGTATTGGGTCTTGGTAATATAGGTCCGCTTGCTTCAATGCCTGTCATGGAAGGAAAAGCCGTCTTGTTTAAAAAGTTTGCTGGTGTTGATGCTATACCAATTGTGCTTGATACCCAAGATACAGAAGAACTGATTCAAACCATAACGCATCTTGCACCTTCATTTGGCGGCATTAATTTAGAAGACATCAGTGCACCTCGTTGTTTTGAAATAGAAAAACGACTCAGAGAAACACTGGATATTCCGGTGTTTCACGATGATCAACACGGCACAGCTATAGCCTGTGGTGCCGCATTACTAAACGCTTTAAAGATTGTTGATAAACCACTTAAAGATGCACGTATAGTCTTAAATGGTGCTGGCAGTGCCGGCACTGCCATTACTTCGTTCTTATTAGAACTGGGTGCGGCACATATTGTTGTGTGTGACATTGACGGTATTTTAGATCCAACAGATAAAACATTAAACGCTTATCAACAAAAAATTACCAAAGAAACCAACCAAGAACACCTGACAGGTTCGTTGGAAGATGCCTTACGAAATGCCGATGTATTTATTGGTGTTAGTGCCGGCAATATTTTGACACCTAAGATGGTTAAAAGAATGGCAAGTGAGTCAATTATTTTTGCCTTAGCGAATCCTACCCCAGAAATATCACAAACAGACGCCATAAAAGGTGGCGCCAGAATTTATGGGGCCGGTATTTCTAATGTAGACAATCAAATCAACAATGCCTTAGTTTTTCCTGGGTTGTTCAAAGGAGCCTTACAAGCGCGCATTGATCAAATAACAGTTGAGATGGAAATTGCTGCATGTAAAGCACTCAGTGAAATTATTCCTGAAAAAGATTTAAAAGAAGATTACATCATTCCTGATGTGTTTAATAAACACGTCAGTGAAAATATTGCTCAAGCAATCGTTGACTTATATACCAATGACTAGCAAACTAATTAGCTTGTTTCTAATACTCTTTATCTTAGTGGGATGTCAAACAACACCAGAAGAAGCACCTAAAACAACAACCATCAATCATTTAGAAAAAGAGACTCTAACAAGTGATCTAATCACGTGGTATGGGAGACATCACATAAAGCAAGATAAAGCATACTTCTATTATCCTGGAACAGGCTTTAAAGTATCATTTATTGGCAACATAGTAACAATCAAGTTATCACTTGATCAAAAACACAGTAATATTTATTTTTCACTCGCTAAAGATAATGAACCACTATTAGATGGTGCAACAATTGTCTTAAGCGAGAGTGAACAAACAATCGACATCACATTTGATACCTTTGGTGAACACACCATAGAACTTGTTAAACGAAGTGAAGGACAAGATGGGAATACATCACTCATTTCGTTGACGACAGATGGTAAATTTATAGCTAATGAGACAACCAGTGCCCCTCACTTTTTATTAATTGGGGCCTCTGGTTTATCAGGCAATGGGGCACTGGGCCTTCCCAAAGCACCAAGAACAACAAAAAACTCTTCTTGTCTCCATTCGTTTGGCTATTTAACAGCTAAACAGTTCAATGGTGACTTTGAGTTTGTGAGCAATTCTGGATGGGGTCTAGCCTTTGGCTATAATGACAAAACAGGTATCAACAACATTCAAAAAGCCTACAACCACATGGGTATTAATGCCCATGAGGAAATTGTGGATTCCTTGTATACAGCGAGCATTAAACCAGATATTATTATTGTTAATATTGGTGGAAATGATTACAGCGCTGTGATAAATAACTTAAGTGGCTTTGAACGAGAAAAGAAAATAGCAGAATTTAAACGAGCAGTTGCCGAGTTTATAGTACAATTACGTGAAGACGCACCAGAAGCTCACATATTTTGGACAATGACAGATGGATCACAAAATGGACGTGCAGCTGAGAGTGTTATTAACTTATTGTCAGAAAAAGATAAACCATTTGTGCATCTGGTCGTTATTAACTCTGTTGGTCAAGATGGACCTGAAGGTGCGAATAACCACGCAAGTTATGAGACACATCAAAGTAGCGCTGCTATATTAGTCGAAGCAATCAAACAATACACAGACTTAGAACCAACAGAGTAATTAAATAAATCAACCTCCTCTCAAACAAATAGATACTAACAAAAAAGCATACCAGTTGGTATGCTTTTTGTGTTGTAAAAAGTGTTTAACAATTATCCTTGATTAAACGCTCTTAGTATTCTTAATGCATCTGAATGTTATCCAACACATTCAAGAAAACCAGGTGTTCAAGGAAATAATATATCATAACTGGGGATGAATTAAACTGGATTTGGTTGAAAAATAGTGGATTTTCTCAACAAGAATTAGTAGAAATAAAAAATAGAGTACGTATAATAAAAATAAGGTATACTACTACAAAAACAAGAAGATTGGGTGAATAAAAAGGTCAAGGATTCACAAAAGATAAAAATATTTACAATAACACACTAAAAAAAGACTAGTGTGTAGTCTTTTTTTAGTTAATATATTAATACCTATAACAATAGGAAGAGAGAAGTTATGAGTTATTAAATGTATTACCAGACACAATTTTTCTGATATCATCAACGGGTATTTTAGGATCACGTTCATAGGTTAGTAACCCATTGATTTCTTGTTCGACATCAGTGAGTTGTGTATAACAAACGCCTTGGACATGTGTTGATTGATATAGTGGTCTAAAGACGTTTTCTAATTGGTTTTTAAAGTCTTTTTCACTTGTGGCTGTTGAATATCCCCAACCATTCTTAGATGTTTTTTGAAAACTAATACCACCAAACTCAGTAACGAGAATTGGTTGGTGATTATATTTAAATCCCTTATTGAACAATAAGTGATCACCAGGAATAGAGCTTGTGATGTTTTCTATTGTTTTATAGCGTTCTTTTAAAACAGATTCTTTTGATTCATAATCATGAATGGTTAGTAAATCGGTTGTGCCGTGTTCCCATCCGTCATTAGATACAATTAAGCGTGTATCATCTAGTGCTTTTGTTAGATGGTATAACGATTCTAGAAAGTGAACTTCTCGGTTATTTGTTAATAGATGCGGCACACCCCATGATTCATTAATAGGTACCCAGGCAATAATTGAAGGATGATTGAAATCTCGTTTGATGGTACGTTGCCATTCATCTGATAAATTATGCATCATCTTCGATGAAAATTTATAGGCACTTGGCATTTCTTCCCAGACGATGAGTCCAAGTTTATCTGCATAATATAAGTAGCGTTCCTCTTCAATTTTTTGATGTTTTCTTACGCCATTAAACCCCATATCTTTTGTTAAGGTGATGTCTTTAATAATAGCATCATCATTTGGGGCAGTTAAGAGTGACTCTGGGTAATACCCTTGGTCTAAGACCATTTTTAAATAATACGGGCGGTTATTTAACATTAATGTGCCATTTTCGATGGTGATTTTACGCATTCCAAAATAACTTTTGACAATGTCGTCTCCATTTTTAGAATGTAGTTTGAATGTCACATCGTATAAATTAGGATCATCTGGAGTCCAAAAATGTTTGACATCTTGATCGTTATATTTCCCCAAATAATAAACTGCTTCATAGTAGTTTTCTTCAACGATAACACGCGATTCTGAGATTTCTTCACCACTAAAGAAAATGGTTGTTTGTAATTCTGCTTGATCAATATCACCAGAAAAATAATAACTGATTTTTATAGAATTATTCGATAGATCAGGAATGTATTTAACCCGTTTTAAATATGTATTTGGGACTTCTTCAAGCCAAATTGTTTGCCATATTCCTGATGTTCTAGTGTAAAATATATTTTCACTTTTTTCTTTCCAATATTGTTTACCACGGGGTATTTCAATATCGAACATATCATCAAATACGCGGATACTAATCAGATTATCATCATTTTCTAATAGATAATTTGTAATGTCTACAGTAAATGATACATTACCACCTTTGTTTGTTTTTACATGGTGGCCATTAATGTAGATATCACTTAAGTAATCAATTGCGCCAACATGCAGTAACATGTTGCCAGTAATGTCATCTAAATGAAAAGTACGTTGGTACCAAAAAATTGGATGATCTTCTGAATTATCAATACCTGATAATTTTGATTGTACGCAAAATGGTACAGTGATGTCATGCGACATATCTATCCCTTGATACCATTTTTCTTTTAACCCAATATTGTTATCATCAAATATAAAGTCCCATTGTCCATTAAGATTAATCCAATGGTCTCGTTCAAACTGTGGACGTGGATAAGTATTTTTCATAGCAGCTCCTCTTTTATTGTTTAATTCCAGTCATTGTTATACCTTTAATGAAGAATCGTTGTGTTGCGATAAACAGTGCCAATACTGGAATAATTGAAACTGTTGTTGCAGCCATTAAACGTGAATAATAAATATTGTAGTTCCCCTGCATCAATGCAAGACCAACAGGGAGTGTACGGTAAGTATCATCGTTTATAACGATGAGTGGCCATAAATAATCATTCCAATTGCCCATAAAACTAAATAGAGCAACAACGATTAGGGCAGGTTTGGTAAGAGGTAAGACAATGTGCCAATAAATTTGAAAATGATTGGCACCATCTAAAAATGCACTTTCAATTAAGGATTTGGGTAGACTAAGATTGAATTGTCGAAGTAAGAATATACCAAAGATTCCCCCTAGACCAGGGATAATTAAGGCTTTCAAATCATTTAGCCAGTCCAATGTAATCATAATTGAATAAAGTGGAATTAAATTCATTACTGCTGGAATCATCATCGTTGAGATTAATAGCCAAAATAGTTTATCTCGGCCTTTAAATTTTAAAACGCCATAGCCATAAGCCGCTAAACTTGCTACAATTAAATATAACAATGTGTGACTTGAAGCAGCAATAAAGCTGTTTTTTATGTAGTGTAAAATATTATTGTTTGTATCAGTAAATAAATAAAAATAACTCTCGAGTGAAAACTGTTTTGGGATTAAGTTTAATCCCCCACTTACAGCTTCTTGCTCGGTTTTAAATGATGTAGACAATACCCAAAGCACAGGCAATGTCCATATGACTGAGATAATTGATAATATAATAAATGCACGTCTTTTTTTCTTTTTAACTACGACATCTAAAGCCATGTTAATCACCCATCCTTTTAATTAGGCGTACTTGTATGATACTAATCGTAATCATAATCAATCCTAAAATCACTGCCATAGACGTAGCTACACCCGGATTTGGTCGTCCACCGCCAAAGGCGATGTTACGAATATACATCATTAATACAGTTGTTGTTTGATTTGGGCCACCACCGGTTGCCAGTTGGGGTTGTCCAAACACATTAAATGATGCCAAGGTTGTCATAATGGTGATATAGACAAGTTGATGACGAATAGAAGGAATGGTGATATAAAAGAACTTTTGAGCATCTGTAGCACCTTCCATATCGCCAGCTTCATAAAGTGATTCAGGCACTTCTTTAAGTGCCGCAGTGAATATAATCATATTCCCCCCGATTGTCCACCAAACAGTCATTAATACAAGGGATATCCAAGCAAATGGCTGATCAGATAACCAAGGGATATAATCAACACCAAGTTGTGCGAGTGTGATGTTTAAAACACCAACGTTTGTATTTAATACCCAGCGCCAAATAAGTACCATTGTGGCAATGGAAAATAAACTAGGTAGATAAAAGATAGCACGAAATACTTTGTAGCCTTTTGGCTCCACATTGATGAGTGATGCTAAAAGCAGCGGCACACTCACCAAAAGCGGAACGCTTAGGAGAACAAATGTAAATGTATTTTTTAGGCCATTCCAAAAGTATTCATAATAAATACTTTCTTGGTCAAATAATATTTTTGTGTAGTTATCTATTCCGACAAATTCTCTTAAATCAGGAAAGAATAAATGCCAATCATATAAACTAATGACAATCCCATAGAAAAACGGAATGATAAAAAAGATAGTAAAAATGATTAAATGAGGGAGAACAAAAGCAGCGGGTAACAGTTTTTTTGCAGTTAGTCTTTTATCTTCCCAAAGCTTCGTCAACACGTTGTATTCCTTCTTGTTCAGCCGCATCTAGCAATGCTTGGATATCTGCATTTTCGGTTGTCATTGCTTCTGTAACACGTGAGTAGATGACAGAAAATGCATCTTCAAAGTAAGGTGATGCATTAACGAATTTGATATCATCAATATCAACAAAGGTTTGATGGTATTCTAATGCTTGATATTCTTCACTTGCAAGGACAGTTAGGTTTGCTGGGATTTGTCCAGCAGTTGCCCAACGTAAACTATTGTTTGTGATATATTCAATGAATGTTAGGATGGCTTCTTGTTTTTCAGGGTTGATGCTACTTGCTCTTGGCATAATAAAATTATGTGATCCTGCCCAAACAGCAGGTTCATCACCAAATAAAGTTGCTATAGAAGCGGTGCCAAAGTTAATACCTGATTCTTTAATACCATTTAACATCCAAATTCCATTAATATGAAATGCCGCATTCCCTTGTCTAAATAGTGCTAAATCTTCATCAACACCAATGTTTGGTGCACTTAGATGATCAACATACACAAGGTCATGAAAGACTTTAAGTGCCTCATACCCTGCTTGTGAATTGTATGCAGGATATTCACCATTGCCATCTAAATCATCTGCGCCATGTTGAAATAAACTTGCGGTAAATAATGTTTGAGATGGCCACATGGCACTTACAGGGAAACAATGATCGACGTATCCTTCTAAATCAGCACACGCTTGAACCATTTCATCGTATGTTGTTGGTACACTAACGCCTGCGTCATCTAAAATATCTTTATTATAATATAACCCAATAGGATGAACATCTAGTGGGATAGTGTAACGTTTACCTTCATACATACCAGCGTCCCAGACTTGTGGGATATAGTTTGAACCATCAAAGTCACTGTTTTCTAGTAATGTTTCAAAATCATCTAACATGCCCAGTGATGCGTAACGTTGAATATGATCAAGATGCATTATCGCAACATCTGGTCCTTGCCCTTGTGGCACACTTGTATTTAATACTTCATAAAAGTCATTTGCTGGGACAGTCTGTGTTACCACACGGATGTCGCCTGCATGTTCTGTGTTAAAGTCTTCGACCATGGCTTTCATTTCTTCGCCATCAGGTCCGGTAAATATATTCCAAAACGTGATGGCAACTTCGCCATCAGGTGTTTCATTTGAATTACCATCATCTCCACCACAGGCAGAAAGTGATACTATTAATGCAAGTAAAACAATTAATATATAAACTTTTTTCATTTAATTTTCCTCCTTAAAATATGGTACTTCAGTTTCTGATTCAGATGGTCTAAAATTCTTGATTTGTGGCCATCCATCATTATCCCATACAATTTTATCAATTAATAAAGGACGTCTTGTCGCACCATTTGGTAAATAGGGTTCTTCTTTATTAATACCGTGATAAAGCAACCAAAAATCACCGTTATCATCAATTGCCATGGTGTTATGACCATTACCAACGTATGTGTCGCCATCACCAAGAACAAGTGATCCCGAACTGTATTTTAAATTACGACCAAGTCGGTCTTGGTAAGGTCCAAGTAAACTTGTTGAGCGTCCTACTTTGACTTGGTAAGATGAGTTCGCCCCGTCACAACAAGAACCACTTGAGAGAAATAGATAATAATAATTATCTTTTTGAATCACGTAACTTGCTTCAAAGGCATTGCCAGCTATATGGACTTTCTCACCAACAGTTGATAAGCCATCCTCACTGAGTTGAATCGCATATATGCCATGAAAACTACCCCAAAACATCCATTTTGTGTTTGACTCTGTGGTGTAAACAAACGGATCTATGGAGTTAGGTACGCCAATTTCTTCACTGTCAAATAATTTTCCTTGATCTTCAAATGGACCAACAGGTGTTGAAGCTGTTGCTACGCCAATACCTGGATTTGCATCTCCCCAGACAGACATTGAATAATAGAGATAGTATTGTCCGTTAAAAAATTGAATATCTGGCGCCCAAATAAAGCCGAAGCTTTTCCACTCAGGTTTGGTTTCAAAGGCATTGCCCATGTCTTCCCAATTGACAAGGTCTTTAGAACGAAAAATAGCGACTGTTCTAGTGCCAGTATCATAGTTAAAGAAATCTTCTGTGGCATAGGCATAAAAATACCCATCGTCTGCTTTAATAACAGTTGGATCTGCGAACACAGGTTCCAATACGGGGTTTGTATATGTCATTGGCTCCTCCTCTGTTTCGGTATTACTGCAACTGACGAGTAATACTAAACTTAATGCTGTTAAAAATATTACGGTTAATTTTCGCATTGAATCACGTCCTCTATTAAATCACCAGGAGGGGAAGTCCCCTCCATGGTGGTTAAGTTACTCTACAAGTTCTATTACAACAAAATTCTCAACAGTAATTATTGATGGTGTGTCTTCTTCGGTCATTAATCCTAAGAAGAGGGCGAATTTTGCTGTATCAATCGATGAACTACTGTTGAATACATAACTATAAGTTTGCATTGTTTCATCGACAGTCCAGTTAACTAGTTCACCTTTTAAATCAGCGAAGCCATCAGCTGGGTCTTCAATTCCTAATCCAATAGTTCTAGCGACTGTTGATGATAATCGTACAGACACTAAATAATTGGTATTGGTATCAATTGATATATCTGTTTGATGTAATTGAATATGCCAGAAATCTGATCCAAGATCAGTGAGATCAATGGTTAATTGATTATTACTAGCTGCCATTGTTCCAGCACTACCGGTATCTGGTACAAAGTCATAATTCCAATTTTCATCATTACTAAAGTTTGAATTTGATAAAATATTTTGTTCATCGACTTCTACCATATCAAAGGAATCGACAGTCACGGTTGAAAGTGGGTCGTCTCCGGTGATTTGACCGAGGAATAATGCAAGTTTAGCTGAGTCTATCGTTCTATTTGCATTAAAGACATAATAGAAGGTTTGGTACTCATTTGTAAGTTGCCATTCGACATTTTCACCTTTTAAATCAGCATAGCCATCTGCGGGATCTTCAATACCAAGTCCTACGACGCGGTCTACATCTGATTTTAGTGTGATAGAGACTAAGTAATTTTTACCTTCAACAATACTTAAACCATCTTGGAATAATTGAATATGCCACCAAGCATCACCAAGGTCTGTTAAGTTTGCTTCAACTGTGTTTTCTTCGGTATACATCATTTCACCAGTACCAACAGCAAAGTCAAATACCCATCCTGTATCAGATGACATATCGGCATTGTCAACAACGCTTGCTCCACCTTCAGTATATTCTCTTACGATAAAGTAATCAACATGGACAGTTGTTGGCATATCTGTTTCTGCGATTTGTCCTAAGAATAATGCATATTTAACTGTTTCAAGATCAGCAGGAGCAGTAAAATTATAGGTGAATGTTTGCCACTCACTTGTCACGTCCCATTCAACTACTTCGCCTTTTAAATCAGCGTATCCATCAGCGGTGTTTTCAATACCAAGACCAACAGTTTTACTTTGATCTGCTTTCATGCGTACCATGATTTCATAGACAACACCTTCACGAACATGAATATCAGCTTGTGATAATTGGATATGCCACCATGCATCACCAAGGTCGGTTAAATTGGCTGTTAGAACATCATCTACAACGTCCATTGAACCAGTTCCAACAGGGAAATCAGCTGTCCAGCCAGTTAATCCTAAACTAAAGTCAGAATTAAATAGAGTTTCGGGGTTACTTTTACCTAAAACAACTTCGATTAATCTATCGGCATATAGGATTTCTCCATTCACCTCTAATTTATATGTGACAATAAAATCAGCAGCGCTTGCTAAATTAGAATAGGCATTACCAATAATCTCAATTGAATCAGTAACATCAGCACCAGATCCATCAACGGCTGAGACGCCAGCCATTAAATCAATCGCATTACCAGTTGTGACAACTAAGTCATCTAATCCAATAATTTCTAAATCAGTTGAGTCTAGAGTTATTTCTTCAATTGTTGCTTTTTGAATTTCTACATTAGCACCAGTATCATCTTCACCAATTTGTCCTAAATAGATAACAAATTTAGCTGAGTCGATACTACGATCACTCACGTAAACATAACTATAAGTTTCAAAGTCAGGTGTTAATTCAAATGCAACATTACCACCAGGTAACATACGATACCCATCGGCAGTATCTTCCATACCAATACCGAGTCGTTTTCCATCAGAAGATTTGGCAGTTACACTAAAACGATATGCTTGACCTTCTTCAATAGAAACAGTTTGGTGTACTTGAATTTGCCACCACTGTGTTCCAGCATCGGCAATTGCAACATCTAAATTACCACTTGATGCATCAAATTCTGCCTCTCCTCCAGGCACATCTAATGTCCATCCACCTGTATCAACTGAAAAGTCTCCATTATAAAGCTCATAGGGATTGGCAACTTCAACAGTGACGGTTACATAACGGTTTACAGATGTAGTTTGATCTTGATCATCTGTTACGGAATATGTAATAACGTGTTCACCTAAAATCATTGAATTTACAAAACCTTCTGTTTCAATATCACTGGTGATGTCTTCGCCTGCATAGTCTGTCGCACTTACGCCAGCCATGGGGTCAAAGTCTTCACCTTGTAATATTGTTACATTGTCAATACCTGAGATTGTTGGGGGATCATATTCTTTTTCTTGACACCCTGCCAATGTCAGTATTAATACTACTACAAGAAACACACTAATAATTTTTTTCATTCTTACCCTCCTGGTAAAGTTATTTGTTTATTTTACCATTATTTTACCATTGTTTTTCCAATCTGTCAATATTAAATATACCGCTTACACTAAGTTATGTAGTATTATACAGCATTATAAAGCCAAATAATGTAACCGATAACATTTGGTAAAAAAAGAAAAAACGTCAGAAGACGTTTAGTTCTTTAGTGCCGTAACACTCTTGCGTTTAATCAATTTTGTTGGGGTGATTATTTTTAATGGAATAGTTCTTCCGGCAAGCTGACCAAATAATAATTCAAGGCCTTTTTCACCCATGAGTTCTGTATAAACTTTAACTGTTGTGAGTGGTGGTAAGGTAAATTCTGCATTGGTAATATCGTTATAACCAACTAAACTAACGTGATCTGGTACGCGAATACCAGCTTCATAAAGTGCGGTAAGTGCGCCAATACACATTGAGTCATTCCCAAAGAAGAAAGCAGACGGCATTTGATCTTGATCAATGATTTGTTTCATTATCTGATAGCCATCACTATGTGTGCCATTCCCATGATAGATTAATGTTTTATCATAAATCGATTTATCTGATAAATACTTTTTAACTAACTCATAACGCGTTTCATCTAAATCAATGTCTTTTGATGCGCGTGTTTCTTCAACACCGATATAGCCAATTTTACGGTGGTTATGACGATATAAGTAATTAATCACTTGCTTAACTGCATAGTCCCCATCAAATAAAATTGAATCATACTTGTGAGGGTTGGGTTTACTATTCACAAAGACAATATGTTGATTATATTTTAACATTGCTTTGATGTCTTTCTTACTAAAATGTCCAATCGCAACGATGCCATCAACACCACGTAACTTTTTAAAATCATACCCATCATTTGTGTCATGTAAAAATACCAGGTCAACCGCTTTATCTTCAACCGCTTTTTCAACGCCTAAGCGAATCGATAAATAAAAGGGATCTTCTAACTCTTCTAATGTGGAATACATACTAACAACGCCCACCTTATATCTTTTTTTAGCATTACGTTGTTTGATTGTTTTATATTGTAGTTCTTCAGCGATTTTTAAAATTAATTCTTTCTTTTCATCGCTCACGCGCAGACTTTCATCAAAATTAAGTACTCGAGAAACCGTGCTGATTGAACAATCAGCGCGCTCAGCAATTTCTTTTATTGTTGCCATTTTTAATATTCCCCCTATCTGTTTAGTAACATATCATTCCTATTATATCATAGCGTTTATTTAAAACAAATAGAAGAAAAATGATTGGGGTTTAAGTCGTTGTGCATTTACGTGAATCTGGATGAGATGTCATATATCTATTGTAAATGCACAAACAAGTTGTTTTGCCTTTTTCAATCAAACATTAACTAAACACATAACATATGATATAATATATAGTTAGTGGATAATATGATTAATTACCTGGAGGGATGATTAATATGACTAAAGCGTATAGACACTTACTCGTCTTACTAATGGATATTGTTCTTGTTGTAATATCCTTTATATTGGCACTTATTATAATGTTTCAATTTCAGATAGGCACAATACCGTTTTATAAAATACTCTATGAGATTCCATTTATAGCGATTGTCTATTTTACTGTTTTTGAACTTTTTGGCATGTATAAGAGTATCTGGAAGTTTGCTTCAGTAGAAGAGATTATCAGAGGAACGATTGCGAACTTCGTCGCAATCAGTATTTCATACTTAGTTGTCATGGTTTTTGGATTAAACCATTACAGCTTTGCGGTGTATATTGTGGCTTTTTTCTTTGCGGTTGGTGGAACACTAGGATTTCGCATGAGTTTTCGTATTTGGCAACTTTACACACAAATGATGGAAGATGGACATTTAAAAGAAAGAACCTTAATCATCGGCGCAGGGAACGCTGGTGTCTTACTGTATGAAGAATTAAAAAACAATGCTGATTTTAATAAATTAGTTGTTGGGTTTATTGATGATGATGTAAATTTAATTAAAAAAACCATTCGAGGCGTGCCTGTCTTAGGTACCACCGATGATTTATATGATATCGCCTATGAAGAAGAAATTGATACTGTCATCCTAGCGGTACCAAGTTTAAACTATCATGAAACAAAAGAAATACTCAATAAAGCAGAAAAAACAAAATGCAAGATTCAACTGATGCCACCATTTTATGAAATGGTAGGCTCAAAAGATAACTTACTTAAAATCCGTGATATTAAAATTGAAGATTTACTTGGCAGGGATCCAATCATCTTGGATGAGACTGGGCTTTATGAGTATATTGAGAATAAAATAATTGTGATTACTGGTGGGGGTGGATCAATTGGATCTGAACTTGCACGTCAAATACGTCATTTTGGTCCCAAACACATCATCATAGTTGATATTTATGAAAATAACGCCTATGACCTACAAATGGAATTTAAACGCTTATATCGCAAAAATCACGTAAAACACAAACCAAAGATTACAGTATTAATCGCATCTGTCAGAGATGAAAAACGTATGGATGAGATTTTTAAACAACACAAGCCTGATATTGTTTACCATGCAGCGGCACATAAACATGTGCCACTGATGGAAGTCTCACCAAAAGAAGCTGTTAAAAACAATGTTTTAGGAACCTACAATACAGCGCGTATGGCAGCCAAACATAAAGTAGAGAAGTTTGTCTTAATCTCAACCGATAAAGCCGTTAACCCAACAAACATTATGGGCGCAACCAAACGCATGGCTGAACGGATTGTAATGGCACTTGATAAAGAATATGAAACAGATTTTGCGGCTGTTAGGTTTGGAAATGTTCTTGGCTCTAATGGATCTGTTATTCCACTCTTTAAACGACAAATAGAAGAAGGCGGTCCAGTAACAGTCACCCATCCAGAGATTATACGATATTTCATGACAATCCCAGAAGCAACACAACTTGTCATACAAGCAAGTGCTTATGCGAATGGTGGAGAACTTTTTGTCTTAGATATGGGAGAGCCAATTAAGATTATTAACTTAGCAGAGAAGATGATTAGGCTATCAGGTCTGGACCCTTATAAAGATATCTCTATTGAATTCACCGGACTTCGTCCAGGTGAAAAGATGTATGAAGAGTTACTTGTCGATGAGAATGAAGTCACTAGAACAGATAATGAAAAGATATTTATAGAACCCAATGATTTAGAGGATTTAAAACAAATTGAACTAGAAATAAAAGATATTATCACTAACATAAATAAACCAACCGATAAAGATATTGTTAAATTTATGAAAACATGTATTAAATCTTATAAAAAGAAATAGTCTTTAAGCTTATGAAAGGTGGTTATCATGAATAATAGAACCTGGGTACCATTTGATAAAGTAAAAACATTTATGGTAGAGGCATTTGTTAAAATGGGTGTACCAAAAGCAGATGCAGAGATTTGCGCAGATGTCTTAATAGAAAGTGATAAACGTGGGATAGAGTCCCATGGAGTTAATAGATTTAAACCTATTTATATAGATCGGTTAAATATAGGGATACAAAAACCTGTTACTAAGATTGATATAATAAAAGAAGGACCAACAACCGCAGTCCTTGATGCGAATGATGGTATGGGTATGGTCGCCAGTCATAAAGCCATGTCTATGGCCATTGAAAAGGCTAAGAAGTTAGGTATGGGTATGGTTGTGGTTAGAAATTCAACACACTATGGCATTGCTGGATACTATGCAACATTGGCTACAGAAGCTGGACTGATTGGATTTACTGGTACCAATGCTCGTCCGAGCATTGCACCAACCTTTGGTGTTGAAAACATGCTAGGGACAAATCCGTTTACTGTTGGTTTTCCAACAGATGAAGACTTTCCATTTGTTCTAGATTGTGCAACAAGTATTACACAACGTGGTAAAATAGAATACTTTGATAAGATCAATAAAGATACACCTGAAGGTATGGTTATTGGTAAAGATGGGAAACCTAAAACAGACTCTACACAAATACTAAAAGATTTACTCTCAGGTGATGCAGCACTCGCACCACTTGGTGGGATTGGTGAAGAACTTGCAGGGTATAAAGGCTATGGCTACGCAACGATTGTAGAAGTGTTAAGCGCTGCACTTAGTGCAGGCAATTTCTTAAAGGCATTTTCTGGTTATGATAAAGAAGGTAACCGTATACCATATCATTTAGGACATTACTTTATTGCGATAGATCCTGAAGCATTCATGGGACTTGAGTCATTTAAGAAAACAACAGGAGATATCTTAAGAGCCCTTAGAAATAGTAAAAAAGCACCAGGTCAAGAACGAATCTACACCGCAGGTGAAAAAGAATACCTTGCTTACTTAGAAAGAAAAGATAAAGGAATTCCATTTACAAAGGGAGTTAAGAAAGATTTTGAAGAAGTAAAAGATATGCTAGACCTTAAAACAAATATTAAATTTTAAAAAATTATTTAATAGCGAGATGTTAGTAGACACTAAATCCTGTGTTTATTAGCATCTTTTTTATTATAGAAATGTTATAGAATAAAAACATTAAATTAGAAAATTCTATTACATATTAAGTAAAATCACCTCTGGATAATTATTATATTATTAGGAAGTATTTTAATTTAAGAGGTATACTGATTTTAGAAGAGTAGCTGTTAGGGGGAGCTTACCGTTTAGTTATTGTAGTATTACCGTTCACAAGTTTTAGTATTAAATTTAAGTAAACCTATGCATTTAATTGACAAAAGCATAGGTTTACTTTAAAATGTATATGGGTGATAACTATGTTCTACACATATAAAGAAATAATAGAACGTTATAAAAATGATTATCAAGTTAAAAAAGCACTTGAACGCAATGAGATTAAAAAAATAAAACCGGGATTATATTCTGATGGAGATGTTTTATTTGATTTACCGGAACTATTTCTAAAAAGAGATGACACAGTTTTAACTCTACAATCGGCCTTCCAATTTCATGGCGTAACAGATTATATACCTGAATATACTTATGTGGCAACACCTAGGAATGCTTATCCAATAAATCTTCCTGAAGTAAAACAAATATTCATGTCAAAAAAATATCATTTGGTTGGTGTGGAATCAAAGATAATAGATAAAGTTCAAGTAAGAGTATATGATTTAGAACGTTCTTTGATTGAACTGATTCGTTACGAAAAAAAACTTTCATTTGAAGAATATCATCATACCATCAGAAAGTTTAGAGAGAAGAAAGACATTTTGAATTTTAATAAACTTATGACTTATGCAAAGCATTTTAGATCATATATGAAAATTATCAGAGTAGTGCAAAATTCTATTATGTAAGGGAGAAAAAATGACTTTAATTGATTTGGTTAAACTTATGAGAGATGATGGTTTTAAACAAAACAGAGCTAGGGTTAAGGTTTGTCAAGAAGTATTTATGTCTAAATTAGCCATGTCTCATTATAAAGATTCTTTTATTTTTAAAGGTGGTACTATTATGTATCAATTAACAAAAGAAGTTAGGAGAAGTACAGAAGATGTAGATGTAGATTTAATAAAAATAAACATCATGAATCAAAACTTGATCAATGTATTGAATCAAATTGGAGCCATAGATACAGGGAATGAAGTTTCATTTAACGTAGTTGAAGAACAAATAGAAACTTTGAAACACGAAAACTATGATGGAAAGAGAGTTATCCTGCTTTTCAAGGATAAACTAAATAATACATTAAAACTAAAACTTGATATAGGGATACACACAAATTACCAAATAAGACAATCATTGATTTTATTTGATTTAATATCTTCTGATAAAGGAATTGAACTACTAGCTAATCCTATCGAACAAATGATTGTAGAAAAGACCAGTTCATTTATTCAATTTGGTTTACTATCAACAAGAATGAAAGATCTATATGATATTTTTTACTTGATTTCCAATCATCAATATTCGAAAAAAATGATTATAGAAATCATTGAAGCACTTTTTATTGATACGAAACGAATCAAATCTCTAGATCAATATGTTGAAATGATGGAAAATTTACTTCAAAGCGACATGTTGACTAATAATATGAAAAGAAGTGATAATTGGACAGATACGGATGTACGTTCGATTATTATTAAATTAAACACTTTTTTTGGTTCACTAGTAACTTAAGTAAAATAAACAGGATTTTAGCACATGGCTGCTAAAATCTTTTTCTATTTTGGGATATTAAATTTTGAAGTTGCCTATAAATGCAAATCTAATGTATTTGTTGTTTGTGATAATTTTATGAGACATTGAGTAAAATCTCCTTTGCATAGTTATTATATTTATGGAAGCATGATTATTTAGAAATCAAAATATAGAATGTTTAATTTGAAAGGAGTTCATTGATGAAACATCATCATTTAGAATCTGTTTATCCTAGATATTTAAGAAATAAAGATATTGCGAAAAACTCACGAAAACTATATGGTATTGTGTTAAAACAATACATGTCATTCTTAATTACTAATGATATTCAGTTTGCTAAAACAAGTCATATCTTAAGGTATAAACAGCAATTAAAAGAAGACGGATTTTCGATGAGTTGGATATATATTCAAATGAGTGTAGTTAAAGGATTTTATCGTTATTTACGTGCAAATCACAAGCAACTCGATCTTTCTGAAGTTTATGCTAATGATATCACTGAAGAAATTAGGAATCCCCATCCAAAGATGCGGATGCGTAGACAAATGCTTACCATAGAACAAGCTAAGAAATTAATTGTATCAACAAGAAAGAACCGTAAGTACATTTGGCATTACCGGAATCATGCCATCTTATTTCTTATGCTTACTACTGGATTAAGAAGTATAGAAGTTAGACGAGCTAAACGTAAAGATTTTATCATGCAGAAAGGACAATGGATTTTGTATGTTCAAGGTAAGGGACGATTAGAAGCTGATGAGTTTGTGAAGGTTACGCCAAGTGTTACTCAGGCGATACATGATTATTTAGAAAAGAGAGAAGACAACAATCCCTATTTGTTTATTCCACACTCAAACAGATCCAAAAAAGGTAACTTGTCTCGTTCATTCTTTAAAAAAATGTTTGCGGATACGTTAAAAGATTGTGGAATCAAACAAGCTGGACTAACCCCTCATGTAATGAGACATGCTGCTGCTACATTTAATCTTCTTCGAGGTGGATCACTGGAATCGACAAGAAAACTGCTAAGACATAAAAGTATTGATACAACACTAATTTATGCACATCATATTGACAAAATGAAAGATGATTCTTCAAAGCAAATAGAACAATTTATATTGAAGGAAGAATACCTTCCAGAAGAACTTAAAAGTTTAATTTTAATTGAATACTAATTAGTGAAAAGATTGATATAATTTGTATCAATCTTTTTATATGAAAATTGTTTTAAATATTTATCTAAATAGTTTCTTTATTTTCAGTTTTATCTGTGATAAAATAGAATTGTTCATCTATCGAACAAAGAGGTGTAGAAATGAAAAACACATTCTTTAAACCGACTCCATTATATAAAGAGTTTGTTCTATTAGATTTAATAGAGAAAAATGAAATAATTACTCAACGTCAGATGAGTGATTATTTAGATGTTTCTGTTTCAATGGTAAATAGTTATTTAGATAGTTATGAACAAAAGGGATATAT
>JAIPGF010000020.1 GCA_021736205.1 Candidatus Izemoplasma sp. | reverse complement strand
TCTTTAACATAAGGAATAACTCGTTTCATTTTATCCTCCAATTCATATTACATTACAGTATACCACAAAACTAAAATAAAGAAAAAAGAAATAAAAGTTTGTAAGCAAACTAGTTGCATATATTAACACAAACACATATAATGTAATTGAAATAAAAGAAAAGGAGAAATATTATGTTAGTAGAACTAAATCCAAATGAACGTGTACAAGACCATTTACAAGAAGGTAAAATCGCAATTGTAAAATTTGCAACTGAAACATGCCCTCCATGTAAAATGTTAAAACCGGTTTTTGAAAAGTTATCAAAAAAAAATGAATATGAAGATGTTGTTTTTATAGCAGCAAATGCAAACAAACATCCACAAGCGAGAGATTATGGGGTATCTAGTGTTCCAACCTTACTGTTTTTCAATGGAAAAAAAGTATTAGGTCAAAACGTTGGATTCGTCCCAGAACAAAAACTTGGAGAATTCTTATCGAAGCTAGAAAATGATGAATTATCAAACTAATCCAGGAAACTGGATTTTTTTGATGGCTTAATAGTGTTATCCTTATTTATTTGTGCTATAATTAAATGAAGGAGGAAATTATGAAAACAATAACCATAGCCATTTATTTAGATGTCGAGAATATTAAAGGGCTTATTAGCTTTGAAGACTTACTAGATGACATTCGATTAAAAGTAGTTAATGAAATGGAAGACGTAGATAAGGCTGTATTCGCATTGAAAAAAGCAGTTGGAGATAGAAATAACTTAAAACGATTTCGAACACAACTTAGTGAATTAAACTTTACAATTGAAGATGC
This sequence comes from Candidatus Izemoplasma sp., assembly GCA_021736205.1. Classification (GTDB taxonomy): domain Bacteria; phylum Bacillota_I; class Bacilli_A; order Izemoplasmatales; family Izemoplasmataceae; genus JAIPGF01. The sequence goes on along the minus strand of JAIPGF010000020.1, from coordinate 22,008 downwards.
ACCACATATAGCCAATAAGAAAAATCGAGCAGATTTAATGATTAGTGTTGATGCGCTTGAAAAACTTCACGTTGGAAATCCTGAATTTGATTTATTTGTATTTTTAACAAGTGATTCTGATTACTCTATAGTAATGAATAGCTTAAGAAAATATAATAAACATGTTTGGATGATTGCCAGTGAACGTGATTCTCAAAAAACAGTGTTTAAATCATCTACTGATAAGATATTAATAATTGAAGATTTCACAATCTACAAAGATCAAAAAACACCGTCAACACATTATAAAAAACAAACAAACGGAAATAAACTTGATTATATCAAACCATTTACTAAAACAGCACTTGATCGACGTGCTTTAGCTGGAATTTTAAAAGTTATGCGATCGTATCAAGAAGAAAAAGTTTATACAACATTAGATACAAATAATCGATTTAGACAAGTCGAGCAAAATCTAAATTTATCGCAAACAAAATTTAAAAAATTCAAAGATATATATCGTGTCTTATTTAATAGCGGACTTATTAGTCCGGTAAATAAGTCATACCATAAGTTTATCATTAATGATAAACAACAAGTCTTGAAATTTTTAAACTATGTATTACAAAAAAAATAGGTCTATGACCTATTTTTATTTTTTTGTTTTTCAATCACATATTGTAATACATTTCAAACTCGATTGGATGTGGCATTTTACTGACTTTCAAGTAATCTTGTTCTAGTTGCTTAATATGATTATTTATCATGTTTTTGGTAAATACGTTATTCATTAGCAAGTAATCATGGTCATTTTTTAACGCGTCAATTGCTTCTGGTAAATTTGTTGGTAATGTTTTAAGTTGTTGACGCTCTTTTTCATCTAGATCATATAAGTTGTAGTCATAAGGACCAAAATCTAATTTTTCTGGATCAATTTTATTCAAAATTCCATCAAATGCGGCCATCATAATTGCAGAGTATGCAAGATAAGGATTGGCTGTCGCATCGGGACTTCTTAACTCAAAGCGTTTTTCATCAGCCGTTATAGTATAACCGGGTATCCTTATTACTGCGCTACGATTAGCTTTGGCGTATCCTATTGTGACTGGTGCTTCAAATCCAGGAACAAGACGTTTATACGAATTTGTTGAAGGGTTGGTAATAGCAGTTAAACTTCTTGCATGCTTTAATATACCACCTACAGCGTATAGTGCTACATCACTTAACCCAGCATATCCATTCTCATCAAACATTATAAAATTATTACCTTTTTTTAACTGAATGTGAACATGCATACCATTACCACATTCAGTAACAAAGGGTTTGGGCATAAACGTAATACTTTTACGTACATTAAATCCTGTCAGGTTAAGAATGTTTTTAAGTTTCATTGTACGATCTGCCATCTCCTTAATACCAGCAAAATCAACTTCAATCTCAACTTGTCCAGGACCTCCATTTTCACTATGATGATATTTGATCGGTATGCCAACCTTTTCAGCTTCTAAAGCAACCTTATTTCTAAATTCATAAGAAGCATCCCAGGGTGAATCAACGTGATATCCACCGTGGTGAGGAACGGTATAACCAATATTATTATACGAATCATCACTGGAATTCCAGTTTGCTTGTGCGCTATCTAATTTTACTTCCATATGTTGGTTAGTGGCTTTATAAGAAACATGGTCTAAAACAAAAAACTCAAACTCAGGTCCAAGCAAACATTCATCAGCAATATTATTTTGCCGCATAAAATTTTCTGTTTTATGTGCTATAAATCTAGGGTCATCACTAAAACGCTCTAATTTATCATCTTTAATTATATAAATGTTCGCAATAACAACTAATGTTTTATTATCTTTAAACGAATCAATATAACAAGTGGAAACATCAGGAATCATGACCATGTCAGAATTATCGACCGTTAAAAACCCATAACTACTCCCATCAAATCCAATACCCTTTGTCATTATATCGGGTGAAAGTTTTCTTGAAGTGATGGATAAACGGTGCCATCTTCCACGCATATCCACTATTTTAAAATCAATAATTTGCACTTTTTCATCTTTAGTATAAGCTATCATTTCATTTATATTTATAAACATAAAAACACCTCCATAAAAACGGTTACATTCGAATTATACCACACGTTTTTTAATTGTAAAGATTTTTTAGTGTGATTTATCGTGATAAAAGAAAAGTCTTATGGTAAAATAATTATAACCCCATCTAAAAGAGAAAGGAGAGTTAAAAATGGCTAATATAAGAATAGAAAAAGCAAAGAAGCATGAAGCAAAAGATATATTAAAATACATCAAAGGGCTGGCTAAATACGAACGTATGAAAAAACATGTTAAAGCGACAATTACAGAAATTGAAAAACATATATTTGATAAAGAACACGCGCATGTTATTTTCTTAAAAGAAGATGATGAAAATATTGGATTTGCAGTATATTATTTTACTTTTTCAACATTTTTAGCCCGACCTACTTTATATCTAGAAGATTTTTTTGTAGAAGATGAACACCGTGGGAAAGGCTATGGGAAGATGGTATTAAGTTATCTTGCAAACCTTGCTTTAGAAGAACATTGTCATCGATTAGAATGGAACTGTTTAGAATGGAACAAACCATCAATGAAATTTTATGAAAAGCTAGGGGCTCGACCATTACGTGGTTGGTTACCTTATAGACTTGATGGAGATGAATTACAAAAGTTAGCAGACGAAACTGAAAATTAAATTTTACTAAATGAGTAAGCAAAAGAAAAAAGAGATTAAATTCGATTACGAATTTAATCTCTTTTGTTATCTAAAACAACTTCCACCAATAAATTCTCTTAGCAAACTATTATTTGGTGTATATCTATCTTCTACATCAACATAATATTTTAAAAATTTAAGTAATCTATTAGCCATAACATAATACTCGCTATCGTTTGGAACCTCTTTTAATGTTGGTAACGCATATTTTTTCAGGACACATAGTTCATATTGTAACCCTGAATTATATACGTAATCTGCATGTTCTTGTGTAGGATATATCCATCTGAATTCTCCTCGTCTAACACTCTCCCACATTGATAAGGTTCTAAGTGCACTTGCGTTTCTAAAGCGTTTATCACGAACAATACGTCTAATTAATCTCATATTTGTGAGACTGATCGGGTTATGATTATCCAGATTCATCTGCAATTGAGGACTTATAAAAATTTTATAACTTTTATTTTGATGGATTGATGCGGTTAATCTATCATTTAATGCATGAATTCCTTCAATAATAATAGGCTCATCATTATCTACTTTTAGGGGTGTATAACCACTACGTTCTTTTGTTTGAAAATCAAATATTGGAATATTTACTTCTTTTCCATTAATTAGATCTAACATATTTTGGTTGAAGAGTTCAATATCAAGAGACTCTACATGTTCTAAATCTAGGTTTCCATCCTCATCTTTTGGAACCTTATCTCGCGATAGATAATAGTTATCTAATGAAATTGTTACAGGATTTAATCCGCAAGTCATCAGTTCAATTCGAAGACGATGTGAGAAGGTTGTTTTACCACTGGAACTCGGTCCAGCAATTGCAATTAAGCGAATATCTTCGCTTCTTTCTTTTATTTCATCTCCAATTTCCACTAACATTCTATTGTGTTTTGATTCGCACATATGAATAAAATCAACTTTGTTTTCCATTATGTGTTTATTAAGATCAGACACATAGTTTGCTTGGACAATATCTGCCCAATTAGATGCTTCTCTCAACGCTGCTATATATTTAGGGGCATCTTTAAAATTTGGAATAGATAATTCGGTTTCAGCTCTAGGATATTGCATTAAAAAACCAACATCATAAGGTAAAAATTTATATTTTTTTAAGTAACCAGTTGATGGTAACATATAACTATAAACATAATTCATATAACCATCACATACATAAAAATGTACATTCTTTTCAGGCCGGTATTTAATGATATCTATTCGATCATTATAATTATGGGTTTTATAAAATTTAATTGCGTATTTTTTTGATACTTTCTTGCGCTGAAAAGGTAAATCTTGATCCACAATAGTGGATATTTCTCGTCGAATATTGTTTAATACTTTTGGTATATTTAATTTTGGTTTATTTATGACATAACAAAAAACACTACGTGACACACTATATTTAAATTTAATTTTATAATCAGGATAGATACGTTTAAAAGCCATTGCAACAACATAGCGCAAAGTGGCTTCATAAATACGAATAACTTCAGGATTATCAAGTGTTAAAAATTCAATAGAAGCATCATAAGAAAAACGGTAAGAAAGTTCGCGGAGTCTATTATTGACTTTGGCTATCGGATAATTTTTTTTATCATCAGTTACTAAATCTTTAATCCGAATTTTATCTTCAAATTCTTTTTGTTGATCACCAATTTTTATTGTAAACATACTTTTTCCTCCTCAGTAGTGTGAGATTATATTTTACAACAGTCATAAAGCAATGTAAAGTGAAAAAACTGACTACTTATTAAATAAATAGTCAGTTTTTATTTGGAAATATTATTTTTTTATGTTGCATTTAGCGTTATTAATCGTATACAAAATCCAAACAAATCCAATTATTACAAATACTAAGGCAATAAATTTCCAAAGTAGATTACCATTTGGTAAAACTAGTGGTGTAAAGGCGATTCCTACTGCTCCTAGAAATGCAACAACACAAGACGTACAACCAAAGGTTAACAGACCGAATAAGAAAGTAACAAACGGGATTGCATTTGATCCTGTTGGTTCAGTATTTGTTAATTTATAATTAACTATACTGAATGTCACCAGCATAGAAGTTAGAAGTGCAATAATAATATTGATTATAATATGTAAAGAAACGATGCCAAAGCCAAATTGCTCAGCCATATAACTATAATTACCATTTCCTTCAAAATCTAAAAAGACATACAAGCCAAAAAAGAATATAAATAATCCACCTAAAAGCCATATATATTTTGAATCTTTTGTTTTATTTATTACGACATTTAACATTTTATCACCTGTATTAACTATAACAGAAATAAGACATTTTCAAAAACTTTTCGCTTACAATTTCTAAATGACTAAAGGTATGATATAATCATTGTGCAGAAGGTGAGAAAATGAACTACTTTTTAAAAGATTTAAGACGGCTTCATATATTATTTATTGGATTTGTTTTTCTATCACTCGGTATCGCATTGAGTAAAATAGCTGATTTAGGAATGTCACCATGGGGAGTTTTCCATGATGGACTCAGTTCTTATTTCAATATTACACTTGGGCAAGTAATCATTATTGTTGGTGTGATTGTCTTGTTACTTAGTGTTATTTTTTTGAAAACCAAAGTTGGTATTGGTACGGTGTTAAATGTTGTTATTGTTGGACAACTAATTGATTTATTTATGGTCGTGATCGACTATGTTCCTAAAACATTAATTGCTCAAATTATTTTATTATTAATCGCAGCTATTTGTATATCTTTTGGAAGAGCGCTATACATTAGTTCACGTTTAGGTCCAGGACCACGTGATGGTGTCTTTGTGGGGTTATCACGTGTAACAAAAATTGATGTCAAATATGTTAAACCAACAATCGAATTTATTGTCTTTATTATAGGGTATCTACTGGGTGGTGTAGTAGGATTCGGTACAATTTTTTTAGCCATTATTTCTGGGTATATCGTTCAGTTTTTCTTTGAACTGTTTAATTTTGATTCAAAAAGCGAATCACAACATGGGATTGAACTCTATTTTAAATAATATAAAAGGCACTTTAAAAGTGCCTTTTTTTTTAGTCTTTTTCCGTGTATTCAATGACTTTATTTTCCCATGTTCTTATTTTATATGTGTTCCCTTCATGAGACATGATATATTTTGGTAAAAGCGGTGTTTTTCCGAGACCCCCTGGTGAATTAAATATATATGTTGGAATTGCCAAACCAGAAGTGCGACCTCTTAGATGTTCCATTATTTCTAGTCCCTCTTCAATTTTTGGAATAAAATGTGTTGTACCTGAAACCCGTTTAGCATGGAAAATATAATACGGTCTCACACGTGCTTTTAATAATTGATGGTTTAGATATTCCATGACATATTTATCATTATTAATGCCTTTGAGTAATACAGCCTGATTTCCAAGAACTAGACCGTTATTAGCCATTTTTTCACAAGCTTTTTTGCTTTCTTCAGTCATTTCTTGGTAATGATTAAAGTGTGTATTAACATAGATTGGTGAATATTTTTTAAGGATATTAACTAACTCATCTGTAATTCGTTGTGGCATTGTAACAGGAGTTCTTGTACCAAAACGAATAATTTCTACATGATCAATTTTTCTTAATTCTTTTAGGATGTAGTTGATACGTTCATTACTTAATAAGAATGCATCGCCACCAGTTAATAAAACATCTCTAATTTCTGGATTGTTTTTAATATAATTGATAGATTTATTGATGTCGTCAAGTGATGTATGGTGATCAGTTTCACCGATTAAACGGCGTCTTTGACAATGTCTACAATACATTGCACAAATATTTGTTACGTTAATAATAAGCCGATCCGGATACCGTCTTGTAATTGAACCAGCTGGGTTTGTAAACTCTTCAGCCATGGGATCTTCTTTGCCTAATTCTGTATGGAACTCAGCACGAGATGGTAGCGCAAGCATTTTAATAGGGTCTGTCTCTTTATCACCTATTAAAGAAAGATAATATGGACTAACTGCAAAACGGTTTGTCTCAGCAATTTTTTCAATGGCTTCATACTCATCTTTGCTTAAAGGGACAAACTTTTTCAACATCTTTACATCTGTTATTCGATTTTTCATTTGCCAATGCCAATTATTCCAGTCATCTTCAGTCGCATTAAAATAATCAAGTAATTGTTCTTTTCTTGAGGTATAGATTTTTTTAATATCTTTTTCGTGAATTATTGCTTGCTTTTTAAATTGTGAATAATTTGAAATAGCATTTTTTAATTCTTTTGCCCTTGTTAAAGAAATTTTTCTAGCTTGTTTTGTCATTTGATCACTCCTATTTTTTGTATTCGTTCATAAGCTTGATGTAATGATTTTTATTATCTTTGATGCCTTCAATCTCTTCATTTGTTAATTGGCGGATAATTTTCATTGGGTTACCAACAACTAAACTACCACGTGGGACAACTTTATTAGGAGGAACTAAACATCCAGCTCCCACTAAAGCGTGTTCTTCAATAGTAGCACCGTCTAAGATAACACTCCCCATACCTATTAAAACGTTATCTTCAATGGTACAAGCATGGACAATTGCGCTGTGTCCTATTGTCACGTTTTTACCAATAATAGTCGGTAAATTTGTGTTTGTATGGATGACTACATTGTCTTGAATATTTGTATCTTTGCCAATTTCAACGCGTGCCATATCGCCTCTTACAGTACTATTATACCATATACTAACATTTTCTTTAATATTAACGTCTCCAATAACCGCAGCACTTTTAAATATTTTTGCACTTTTGTGTATTTTTGGCATCTTATTTTTATAATTTTCTAGCATCTTATCACCTATTTTAATATATTTTCAAAAACCCTGAAAAAATTCTTATATTGTATTTTTTCAATATCTTCTTTTGTATAGCCTAAAGCATCTAATTCAGCAATAATATTATCAGTATCTTTCATTGATGCAAGACCATCAAGGTTGTTTTTCGGATTGTTTTCCAGATAATAACAAAAATCAAATCCTAGTCCTACATGATCAATTCCAATTAATTTAACAGCATAATCAATATGTTTTACCATTTGTTTAACAGTTTGCTTAGAACTGTCTGTTGCAACAAAAGAGGGAATACCACAAATTCCAATCACGCCACCTGTCTTTTTTAATGATAAAAGCTGATAATCAGTATAATTGCGTTTATGGTTTTCTATATGTTTTGTATTACCATGAGAAATAATCACAGGACCAGATACTTCATATAATACATCATCAAATGACCTTGGATTTAAGTGCGCTAAATCAATAATCATTCCCAGTTGTTCCATTTTGTGTATTAAATCTTTTCCTAATAATGTCAGGCCTTTATCACCACTCAGGCCACCTGCATACTTGTTTGTCTCATTCCAAGTTAATGAGGCATGACGAACCCCTCTGTTATAAAGGTCTTGAATTTGCTGGGGACTTTCTAAAAATTTTAACCCCTCAATACCAACAATTACACCTATCTTGTTAGGATCAGTTGTAATTAAATCGTTATAGGTTAAACAAACATCAAAAATATCATCACGTTTTGTTAGGTGCGGTAGCACCGTATCAAATAAATTAATAAAACTAGAGGGATCTTTAGATAAAGGATCTGTCCAATTAACGAAGATACTATGCGTCACATTTCCTGCTTGATAATTTTCTAAATGTCTTGATTCAAAAGGAATTTCATTCCCTTCTTTCAATTCAAAAAACATGTCTGTTAGAATGTCACCATGGGCATCAAATATCATATCTTATGTCATCTCCTTTTATAAAGAAAACTGAAACAGTGGTTTCAGTTTACTTATTATATGCGATTAATCCTTGTTTTAATATGGCCATTGCACGTTGCATATCCGCTGAATTAAGGACATAAGCAATGCGCACTTCATCTACACCTAAGCCTTCTGTAGCATAAAATCCTTCAGCCGGGGCTAACATAATTGTTTCACCATCAACATCAAACTCTTCTAAAAGCCAAATGACAAACGCTTCAGCATTATCTACAGGTAACTTTGCAACAACATAAAAAGCACCTGTAGGTTTTTCACAAACGACACCAGGAATATGATTCAATGTCTCATACACAATATCACGGCGTTTTTCATATTCATCTTTAACAGATTCTAAATAAGATGGAACTAATTGATAAAGAGCAGCAGCACCAACTTGTTCTAGTGTAGCAACACAGAGTCTAGCTTGTGCTAATTTTAATATATTTTTCATTAATTGTTTATTTTTTGATAGGATACTTCCAATTCTAGCACCACAAGCACTAAATTTTTTCGAGACACTTTCAATAATTATAAGGTTTTCATCAATCCCATCTAATTCGCCCATACTACGAGAATTTAATCCATCAAATGCAATACCACGATAGACCTCATCACTAATAATATATAGATTATTTTCTAACGCAATTTCTTTAATCATTTCCATCTCTGCATCTGATAATACTGTTCCAGTTGGGTTCCCTGGATTAGAAAACATTATGGCTCTTGTTTTGTCAGTAATGAGTTTTGTGATCTCGTTTTTACTAGGCAAATGGAATCCTTCTTCAGCCTTTGTGGTTATAGGAACTAATTTCACGTCTACAGCTTTTGTAAAGCCATTGTAGTTGGTATAAAATGGTTCAGGAATAAGAATTTCATCACCAAAATTACAGGTTGCAATAGCAGTGAAGGTTAATGCTTCACTCCCACCATTGGTAATAATAACATCATCTTCATCAAATAAAATATCGTCACGCTTAAAATAATCTCTTATAGCATTAATTAACGTTGGTTCACCTTGTGAGAAAGAATATTTAATTATTGATGTATCATAGGCATTTATCGCATCCATAAACACATCAGGTGTTTTAATATCAGGTTGACCAATATTTAAATGTAATACCTTTTTTCCTTGTTTTTTGACTTTTGTAGCAATGGGGACTAGTTTACGTACAGGTGATTCTTGCATATCTAGAATTCTGTTTGATAGTTTCATAAAAACTCCTTTCTAAACCAATAAAATTATACCACCATAGAAACACGAAATCAAATATCATTAGAAATTATTGTAAACTCTTTCATTGTAAGGGTGTAGCAATGAAATCTAATGAATAAGTCCTTAAAAAACCAATGAAAATATTTTCATAGAATTTGAAAGAGAAAAGTAATTTACATAAACCTCTAAAGCCCTTAAACAAGAGAATAAAAATGTTTTTAATATTTTTTTAACTTTTTTTATGAAAACGCTTGTTTTAGGGTTTATTTATTGTTAAAATGCAATTGTATTGAAGCGTAGAAAAAGAAAGGAAATCGATATGGATTTAAAACTATTTATACCGGGACCCGTCGATGTTGACGACGATGTATTAAAACAATTATCAAAAAAACAAATTGGACACCGAACACAAACGGCTAGTGATCTTCAAAAACGGATATCAGATAACTTAAGAAAACTGATGTATACTGAAAACACAATTATATTATCTACTTCCTCAGGAAGTGGTGTTATGGAGATGGCTTTACGTTCCACAACAAAAAAACGTGCAGCTGTCTTTAGTGTTGGAGCCTTTGGTGATCGTTGGGCAAAAATGGGTGAAGCTAACGGCGTACCACTCGATCTTTTTAAATCAGATTTAGGACAACCAACAACACCAGAAATGGTCGAAGAAGCATTAGAAACTGGTAAATACGATGTTGTAACGGTTACCCACAATGAAACATCAACTGGTTTAATGAACCCCGTACATGAAATTGGCGAAGTTATAAAAAAGTATCCAGATGTTATTTATCTAGTTGATGCTGTAAGCTCACTTGGTGGCGCTAAAATTGAAGTGGATAAAGCTGGAATTGATATTTGCTTAGCATCAACACAAAAGAGTTTAGGTGTACCTCCAGGATTAGCAGTAGCAAGTGTAAGTGAAAAAGCAATTGAACGTGCTAAAACAGTTGAAAACAGAGGATATTATTTGGATTTGATTAATGTTGTAAACCGTGTTAAACGTAATTATCAATATCCTTCTACACCATCAACTCAATTAATGTGGGCACTTGATTACAAACTTGATAAGATTTTAAATGTAGAAGGACTAGAAAATCGTTTTAAACGCCACAAACGTCTTGCTAAAGTTGTTAAAGATTGGGCAAGAAAGCATTTTGAGTTGTTATCACATGAAGACTATTTATCAAATACCGTAACAAATATAAAAAACACACGTGGTTACAGCGTAGTTAAACTGAACGAAGAACTTAAAAAACATGGCTTTATGATTTCAAATGGATATGGGTCATTAAAAGAAAAAGCTTTCCGTATTGCTCATATGGCAGATCGTAAAGAAGTTGAGTTAGTTGAACTACTAAAAACAATAGAAAAAATTTGGAAATTATAGGTGAAACAATGATAAAAATTTTAGCAAATGATGGTATAGATGAAAGTGCTAAATTAAAATTAGAAGAAAAAGGTTATTCAGTTGAACTTGGTCATTATGATAAAGACGAGTTAATGTTAAAAATCAAAGAAGTAGATTGTATTATTTGTCGTTCTGCCACTAAAATTAGACATGATTTAATTGATGCAGCAACAAAAACAAATCAATTAAAATTGATTGTCCGAGCAGGTGTCGGTATTGATAATATTGATTATGAATACGCTGAAGAAAAAGGGATAACTGTTCAAAACACCCCTAATTCATCAAGTGCAGCTGTTGCTGAATTGACGATTGGACATATGTTTTCAATCGCTAGAAACATTTATCACGCAAATGTGTCAATGCGTGAGGGTAAATGGTTGAAAAAACAATATCGTGGAATAGAACTTAGTGGAAAAACACTTGGTCTTGTTGGATTTGGACGTATTGCAAGAGGCGTTGCCAAAAAAGCAGTAGCTCTTGGGATGACAGTACAGTATTTTGATATTAAGGTCGATGAAGAGATGATTGATGGTGTAAAACCTGTTAGTAAAGAAACATTACTTAAAACATCAGACTTTATATCACTACATATTCCATTTAAAAAAGAATACGGTCCATTTTTAAGTGTTAATGAATTTAATACAATGAAAAATGGCATGTATATTATCAATATTGCTCGTGGAGGCGTGATTGATGAATCTGCCTTACTTGATGCCTTGGATCAAGGACAAGTTGAGAAGTGTGCTCTTGATGTTTATGAAGAAGAACCACTCAAAGATAAGCGTATTTACACACATGAGAAAATATCATTAACACCACACATCGGTGCGGCTACTTTTGAAGCGCAAAAACGTATTGGTGAAGAAACAATAGATGTAATCTTAAATTATTTATCATAGGAGGATAAATTAATGGCAATTATTAAACCTTTTAAAGCACTAAGACCAAGAAAAGACTTAGTAGAACGCGTTGCTAGTTTACCTTACGATGTTATGAGTCGTAAAGAAGCAAGAGAAAAAGCTCAAGGAAATCCGTATAGCTTTTTACATATTGTAAGAAGTGAAATAGACTTCCCATTTAACACTGATCCATACGATAATAGGGTATATAAGAAAGCACAGAAAAACTTAAAAATGTTTGAAGATGATGGCATCTTAATTCAAGATGATGAACCAATGATTTATATCTATCGTCAACAAATGAACGGTAATGTACAAACAGGATTTGTTGCGTGTACATCTGTTGATGATTATGTGAATGGCATCATTAAAAAACATGAAACAACACTTCTAAAAAAAGAACAAGATCGTTTAAACCATTTTGATTATTGTGATGCCAATACGGCTCCTATTTTCTTAACATATAGAGATAATAAGCGTTTAAATCAAATATTAAATGACTGGACAAAAAAAGAACCAGAATTCGATATTATAACAGAAGATCAAGTTGGACATAGCGCTTGGAAAATAGATGACGAAGACTTGATTTTAGAAATAAGTGAACTCTTTGGTGGCATTGAAAATTTATATATCGCTGATGGTCATCATCGTACAGCATCAGCTGCACGTGTGGCTTTAAAAAGACGCGAACAAAATCCAAACTATACTGGAGAAGAAGAATTTAACTATTTCATGAGTGTTATTTTCCCTGAATCTAACTTAAATATTATGGAATACAACCGTGTAATTCATGATCTAAATGGATTTAGTGAAAAAGAGTTTATTAAAGAATTAGAAAAGATTTTTGATATTAAAAAATCTAAAGCACCTTATAAACCTATAAAAAAACATTCATTTGGTATGTATCTCAAAAATAGTTGGTATTCATTAAAAGTAAAAGATTCTGTATTTGATGAAAGCAATGTATTAGACCGTATTGATGCCTCTATTTTAGAAACATATGTGTTAGATGAATTATTAGGAATTAAAAATCTAAGACGTTCTACACGTATTTCATTTGTTGGTGGAATTCGTGGATTAAAAGGATTAGAAAAAGCTACTAATGAAGTTGATGGAGTTGGATTCAGTTTATATCCTGTTACAATGAAAGAAATCATGGAAGTATCTGATGCAGGATTAATTATGCCGGCTAAATCAACATGGTTTGAACCGAAACTTCGAAGTGGTTTGTTTGTTCATAAATTTGATAGCCTCGCTATAAGTGAAAAAGAAGAAGATGAAACATCTTTTGAGGTTAAAGAATATATCGAAAATGTGTTGGAAAAAGTTAATGCAAAAGATGGAAACCAACCAGAATTTGTCCAAGCTGTAACTGAAGTTTTACATAGTTTAGGACCTGTTTTAGAACAACACCCTGAATATATTAAGAATAATATTTTAGAGCGTATTGTTGAACCTGAACGTGCAATATTATTTAGAGTACCTTGGATGGATGATGATGGAATTATCCATGTAAATAGAGCGTTTAGAGTCCAATTTAATGGAGCGATTGGTCCCTACAAAGGTGGACTTCGTTTTCACCCTTCTGTTTATTTGGGATTAATCAAGTTCTTAGGATTTGAACAAATCTTTAAAAACAGTTTAACAGGACTACCTATTGGTGGTGGAAAAGGTGGAAGTGACTTTAATCCACTTGGTAAAAGTGATGATGAAATAAGACGCTTTACAGAAAGTTTTATGACTGAATTATACCGTCATATTGGTCCAGATGTTGATGTGCCAGCTGGAGATATTGGTGTAGGTAAACGTGAAATCGGGTACTTGTTCGGTCAGTATAGACGTATAAAAGGCGCATTTGAAAATGGTGTTCTTACCGGTAAAGGTCTTGATTATGGTGGATCGCTTATTCGACCAGAAGCAACCGGATATGGCGCAACTTATTTTGCATTACAAATGTTACGCCATGATGACTTAGATTTCAAAAATAAAACCATAGCAGTTAGTGGGTTTGGAAATGTTGCTTGGGGTGTTTGTAAAAAAGTAAAAGAACTTGGTGGAAAAGTAATTACACTAAGTGGACCTGAAGGATATATTTATGATCCAGATGGTGTTAGTACTAAGGAAAAAATTGACTTTATGTTAGAAATGAGAGCAAACACCAATGGTAAGATCAAAGACTATGCAGAACGATTTAATGTTGAGTTCTTTGAAGGTAAAAAACCTTGGGAACGTGAAGTTGATATTTGTATGCCATGTGCAACACAAAATGAAATTTATCCAGAAGATGCTAAACAAATCATCGAAAATGGTGTAAAATATATTGTAGAGGGTGCTAATATGCCTACTACACAAGAATCAATTAAAATGCTGACTGAAGCAGGTGTTATGATTGGTCCTGGTAAAGCAGCAAATGCTGGTGGGGTATCCGTTAGTGCACTTGAGATGAGTCAGAACAGTGGACGCATCAGATGGTCTAGTGAAGAAGTTGATCGTAAACTACGTAAAATCATTAAAAATATATATCAAAATTGTGTACGAGCAAGTTCACGTTATGGATTTGGTTACGATTTAATTGCTGGAGCAAATATTGCCGGGTTTACTAAGGTTGCTAATGCAATGATTACCCAAGGTATATACTAATAACCTCAAAAATCCAAAAGGAGTGATTGTATGGGTTATGCATTAAAAGAAACAAAATATAGATACCGTGCTTGGACAAAAGACGGTGTCTGGCAAGAAGGAGAACTTACTGAAGATAAGTATATTAAAATCCATGAAGGATCAAACGTGTTTCATTATGGACAAGCAATTTTTGAAGGGTTAAAAGCCTATAAACATAAAGATGGTAAAGTATATTTATTCCGTCCAGATTTAAATTATAAACGTATTAATAATGGACTCGAACGTATTGTCGCACCACAGATGGATGCAGAAATATTTTATGAAGGTATTGAGGAAGTTGTAAGAGCCAATGTTGATGACATTCCTGAATATGGTAAACAACAATCGCTTTATATTCGTCCCTTCGTCATAGGACAAGGAATGAATCTTGGTGTTAAACCATCAAAAGAATATTTATATAGTGTTTTTTGTGCCCCAGTTGGAACATATTTTAAAGGTGGACTTTCTGCCTTAGACTTTATTACAACAAAATATGACCGAGCAGCAAGTAGAGGTATGGGACAAGTTAAGTTTGCTGGAAACTATGGCGCAAGCTTATACCCAAGAAAACTTGCAAAAGACAAAGGATACGCAGGTGTGATTTATCTAGATCCACAAACACATACTAAAATTGATGAAGTAGGTGCGGCGAATTTCTTTGGTATCACACATGATAACGTACTTGTAACACCTAAATCACCAACGATTTTATCAAGTATTACGAAACGCTCAATATTATATCTCGCTGAACATCGTTTGGGTATGAAAGTCGAAGAACGTGAATGTTTTATTGATAATATTGATGAATTTAAAGAAGCTGGTGCTTGCGGAACAGCAGCGGTTATCACACCAATTAAATCAATCACTCACAATGGTGAAAAACACCAATTTGGTGATGGTAAAGTTGGACCAACTGTTAAAAAATTATATGATTTATTAGTCGGTATTTATTATGGAGACATTGAATCACCAGAAGGTTGGTTAAAAGAAGTTAAATTATAAATTACTAAAAGCTGTAAAGAAACTAATCTTTACAGCTTTTTTTATTATGGTTTATAGTGATAAGAGTAAATCATTAATTCGTTTAGCTAAGCCTTTTAGTTTTTCTTTTTCAACGCTACATAATGCTACACGAAGACCGGTTCCAACATCGACTGTAAAAATATATTCATTTTCTAATTTCTCATAAAGTGCTTTTCGCAATTTATCATTTTTAACATCAATTGTTGCGAAATATCCTTCTTTATACGGGAATAAATCAAGACCTACCTCGCGTGCTTCACTAATAAAAATATCAGCGCGTTCTTTTAAGAGTAGAATATAATCAAGTTTTTCACGTTTATATTTATTTAATATCTCAGGATCACTATTGATTTTAGAAAAAAGTTTCATTCCGCCATTATTAACAGTAGACCAAGTACTTCGTGCTGTATAAATCATCGCGTCTTTAAATTTTTCTAGTTCTTTATTTTTATTTGTCACGGCAACAGCAGCTCCAACACGCATACCATACGCACTTAAAGTCTTAGACAGTGAAAAGGCAATAACAGCCATAACATTATCTTCTAAATCTCTTAGCTTTAGGAGTGTATTATTCCAATTTTGATCCATACTAAAATCAATATAGGCGATATCATGTAGAAGAATAATAGGACCATTTTCACTTAAACGGTTTACAATTTCAATCACTTTATCCCATTCTTCTTTGCTTAGTGTGTATCCAGAGGGATTGTGACAAGGATCATTAATAATAGCCAATGCTTTGCCTTCTTTGTCTAATACGGTTTTTATCGTTTTTTCAAAATCCTCTAAATCAAACATATTATTCTTAAATAAATTATAAGAGGTTAGTTTGAGATTATTCTCATTGGCTATTGTTGAATAAGGACCCCATCCTAAAGAAGGTTTAATTAACGTTTGACCTGGATCTAAAATATTTTTAACAGTTGCACTAACTGCACCGGCACCACCAGGTGTTGCGATAACTTCTGAATTCATCTTCTCATTACCAAACAACCAAGAATTAACGGCTTCTAAATAGTCGGGATTTCCCTGTATACTAGCCGCATAACTTGCCTTATCAACAGAGTCTATCTTATCAAATTCTTCCCATACACTGTCAAACGAAACAAGAATTCCTTCTTCGTCATATAATGTTCCTAATGTTGCATTAATGACTTTGTTTCCATGTTTCTTTTTTGATTTTTTAGCTCTAAGAGCTGCTTCAAAAACTTTATCAATCATCTTTTTTCCATTTGATTCTTTACTTAAAAATGTCATTTTACACCTCAATTTATATACTTTCTTACAACAATTATAACATTAATACGTTACTTTTTCATTAAAATAAGAAAAATACTTCCTAAATACCTTTAAAGTAATTTCTTTTAAAAAGGAAAAATGATATAATAAAAATGAGGTGATAGTATGATGGACATCCTAAAAGAAAAAATGAAAAACGATTATGGCTTTGAATTAGAAAAATATATTGTATATCCAATTGGGTTTAGACGTAGTAAATTTGTTTGGCCTGGTGTGTTACTATTTTTAATTCTTATGACGTTTTATTTCCTTGGACAATATGATGTTCTTAATATTACTATTAATTTTGGCTTTCTTGTTTTGGGACTCATTTTTTTAGTGATGACCCCAATGGCACTTCAAAAAGGAAGCAAATATGAAAGTATTATTTTAACAACTAAGTATCTTGTTAAACGACTATCTAAAAAAGAGTTTATTATTATGGATTATGATCAGATTACAGGATATGACATGACAAGTGAAGGTGTCATCATAGAAGATAATAAAAATAAAATCTTTATTAAATTACCATTTTTCCGATATAAACTTGGTGGTCTACTAGACATTCTAAAAGCCAAAGGGAAAACATTTAATCCTGATAACGATTTTTTAATCCGTCCTATTAAAATAGATATTGTTGATAATGAACTTATCATTAATGATGTTGAAAAAACAGATGTGATTTTTGTTAAGTATTTTGAAGAATATAATAAATTAACACCAGGATTTTTAGAAGAAATTATTTTTAGAAATAGTGTTATCAATGATTCAATTACCTTTGAGGGTAATTTAGAGATTAAAATTGATTCGTTTACCGTAAAACAAAATCATCCTGAAAATGATAAATTTGGACGTTTAGTTGCTGAAGACTGTGTCATTGTTTTTGATAATGTAGAGATTAAATCCCTATCACTAAGTAATAGAAAAACCAATAAAACAACGGAATTACCAAATAAAATAAATGAAATTTCTTCTCGTATAAAAGACGGTGTCATTTCAGATTGGCGCTTTTCTAAGAATACTATAAAAATTTTCTTTGCCGTTAGTGTAGAAACATTAAAAGCAGATTTCAGCTTTGATCGCGTTTTGATTGGTTGGAATAAAGATACCGAAGTAAAAGAAAAAGACTAAAAAAAACCTTAAACTATCTGCTCAATAGTTTAAGGTTTTTTTAATTGTTATTCTTTTAATTGATTAATAACAGAACGAATACTTTGAAGTGCTTCATCCGGAAGTGAATCATTATTGTTTAATCCGTTTAAGTAATTGAATCTTGCTTCCATACGTTTAATGAAAATTTTAACATATTTTTCATTGTTTAAATCGGGATTATAGTCTTCAATGTCTGTGTAATAAATTTCATTTAGATGACCAAAATTTTTAAAGGTTAACTTATTTGAAACGAGTTGTTCAATAATTCCTAACGTTACTTCTTTAGGAATATCTAGATTTAAGAAGTACCCAGTATTTAAAACATAACAAGCAACATTTTTGTTTTCAAATAAATCTTTAAATTTTTCATAATCTTTTCTTAATGGATATAATCTAAAAGGATTTGCGTAAGGCTCAATAACAAGACGACTTGAATTAACACCGTGTTCAGCACTTGATCTTTTAGTTGCTAATGTAGCACCGAGTGTTGAGGCAAGTGTAGAAGAAGTAATCTTTAATATTGGGGGTAGTGTATCATCTTTCATAATCCAGAAGATAGAATCAACTTTTTCATCAAATTTATAGGCGCGTTTTGGGGTCCATAATTTTGATTTCAATGCACGGCCATTACCATTACGAATGTCTTCAGTTACTGGTAAAATATCGCCGTTTATATCTTTTGTTGCACCAACATTTTGCATAGTTAAAAGATATTTATTGTCGTTAGAGTTTGTTGGATAATCTTGCACTTTATCAAAGTATGAAGGTTCTAATGAAATACTAGATCCGTCTTTATTCGAGATTATAAAAGCATCATCATGTAAAACAGTCACATCAAATTTCCCTTTATGTTTTGAATGGGTAATAGTTGATTTACCACTTCCACTCAACCCAAAAACACTTGCGATATAAGGTTTTTCATCAAGGTTGAATCTCTTTTGGCCACCATGGCAAGCTGTAAAACCATTTCGAGCAGCAATTGACCAAGCCATCGTTAAGGTGGCCTTTTTATGTTCTCCAAAATATCTGAGACCAAGTAATGCACCACAATTATTTTTGTGATCAAATAAACTGAGTCCTGTATCATACTTATCCACAAATTCATCTGGATCTGAATAGAGTAATATGTCGCCTTCTTCAAATTTGGTTGAATTAGAATATAACTCTGTTGTTTTCATATCTGGTGTTTGGAAATTCAACATCCAAGAATAGAGTGTATTTTCATACCCTTCTGGGATTAAAAGATGAGCTTTTACCATAAAGTCAGGATGTAAACCAACATATGTAGTCGCATGGTATAACTTTTTATTCCGAGAGTTAAAAACTGCTTCACGTAAAATTTTTGAAAATTTTTCTTTGTTGGAGTTATGAACCAACCTGCGAACTTTTGCTTGTCTACCAGTAATCGTTCCATCATTAAATATTAAAACTTTTGTATTGTCCTTTAGTCCAATTCTTATTGGATCGTGGACCTTTAAATCAGTAACAACTGTTCCATTAGAACCTTTAGCTAAATCATAAGCTTTTTGAATATTTGTTACTTTAATTACATTGTTGCGATAAAACGAAGTTTCAATTGTGGTTCTAATTTTCGAATATAAATACTTTGTTTTCTTTCCTACGATATCTTTGTTTACAAGATTTACTGTTGCCATTATATCACCTATTTCGTTACTAATGCAGACAGTGCGATTGAATAAAATTTACTAATCGTTGAATCTGCACGACTCGTTAAAACTATTGGTTTAGTAGCACCAGCAATTACACTCGCACTCTTTGCACCTGCTAAGAACATCATTGTTTTATAAAACACATTTCCTGCTTCAATTCGTGGCATTAATAATATATCGACTGAACCAGCAATGGGATCTTTTATACCCTTATGTTTTGCAGCTTCTTTATTAATCGCATTATCCAGTGCAAACGGGCCACCTACAATACAATCACTGATGTTGCCAGCTTTGTTCATATCAACCAGTGCTTTTGCATGCACGGTTGCTTCCATTTTAGGATTTACTTTTTCTACAGCACCAATGACCCCTACTTTGGGTGTGTCAATTCCAATGCGTCTCGCGATTTCAACACTGTTTTCAATAATTTGTCGTTTTTCATCTAATGTAGGCGCAATATTCATTGCACCATCTGACATAAATAATAATTTATCATAACTGTCAATTTCCATGACACTAACGTGTGATATTCTGTTTTTGCCTCGAAAGCCATACGTTTTATTTAAAGCTGCTTTTAATATAACACTTGTGGAAACAAGTCCTTTCATTAAAAAGTATCCCATATGTTGACTAACCTCTTTAACAGCTTTTTCACAAGCGAGTTGATCATCAGGCTCATCGATAAACTCATACTGTTTAGGATTAATGTTTTGTGTTTGACAAATTTCTATTATTTGTGTTTTATCTCCTACTAAAATAGCAGTGATGATATTTTCTTGTCTCGCTTTTTCAACAGCGTTTAACACGTGAGAATCTGCGGCACAAGCGACCACTAATGTTTTCGTTTTTAATGCTTTTGCTTTTTCTATGATATCATTGATTGTTTTCATATGGCACCTACTTATATTTTTTGTAGTTTTCTTTTCCTTGAAGAACACGTAGTCCTCCTAAGGCCAATGCTTCCATTTCATCTTCACCAGGGAATACAAGAACTTGAGAAATAAATTGTACGCGTTCTTTTATAGCTTTAATAACAAAATCAATATAGGCTAGACCGCCTGTCAAGACTATACCATCAACATTGCCTTTTAAAACAGTTGCTCCACTTCCTATTTCCTTAGCAATTTGATAACACATCACATCTACAATGAATTTAGCTTGTTTATCACCAGAAGATATGCGTTCTTCAATTTCTACACCATCATTTGTTCCTAGATAAGCAACAAGTCCGCCATTACCATAGTTCTTCTTTTTAATCTCATCCAAAGTGTATTCACCACTCATTGCCATTTTATAAAGAGGACCAAGTGGTACACTACCACTACGTTCAGGAGACATTGGACCATCTCCATCAAGTGCGTTATTAACATCAACGACGCGTCCTTCTCGATGCATACCAACACTAATTCCGCCACCTAGATGAGCAACAATTAAATTCAGTGTTTCATATTTTTTATTTAATTTTTCAGCCGCTTTTAGTGCAACGGCTTTTTGATTCAATGCATGAAATAAACTATCTCGTCTAATTTCTGGCATCCCTGTATATCTAGCGATATCATCCATTTCATCTACAGCCACCGGGTCAACAATAAACGCTTGTTTGTCGATTTCATCAGCTAAATCTTTCGCGATTACACAGCCTAAATTAGATGCGTGTTCACCTCGTGGAGCCTTTTCCATAAAGTCTACCATCTTTTGATTAACAAGGTAAGTTCCACCTTCTAATGGATTAAGCATACCACCACGACCAACGACACAATCAAATGACGCCAAAGCAATATTTTCTTCTTTTAGAAACTTCATTATTTCTTTTTTTCTAAAATTAAATTGGCCATATACTGTGTCAAATTGATTAATTTTATCAATCGAGTGCTTAATAGACTTCTTGAATATGCATTTTTCATCTTCAAAGATAGCAATTTTTGTTGATGTACTTCCGGGATTAATTGTTAATATTTTATATGACATTTTTTACCTCCAATTGTCTTTTCAAAAAACCGTAATAATTATAACATGTTAGCGTTTTCACTACAACATTATATACCAAATTTAAGCAAAAAATTATTGTGCATTTACAATAGATATATGACATCTCATCCAGATTCACGTAAATGCACAGTGTAGATTTGTCAAACATTCCGGTGAAAAGTTATTGATAAAATACTTTTTTCCTGCCCTCCCCCTAAAAACAAAGGAGAATAA
>JAIPGF010000006.1 GCA_021736205.1 Candidatus Izemoplasma sp. | reverse complement strand
CAAAGGCGTTGAACTCTTTGTTATAGAAATACCACTTATTACAAAATCCTCATTAATTGTAATGGAAAATCCTTTTGCTTTTTTTAGTTGTTCAAGAACGGTCATAAAATCACACTCCACTTTATACTATAATGATATATTAGCTCTATATCACAGTCAACCAAAATAAGTTGTTAGAATTTCAATATAACACTAATTATGATACAATATACACGAGGAGTGATAGTATGAGAATGGTTGATTTAATTGAGAAAAAACGTGATAATTTAACATTAACAAAAGAAGAAATAAATTATATGATTCAAGAATACACAAACGAAACAATTCCTGATTATCAAATGAGCGCTATGATGATGGCAATCTATTTTAATGGTATGACAGATGAAGAAGCTACGCATTTAACAATGGCTATGTTAAATAGTGGTGATCAAATAGATTTATCCTCGATCCCAGGTAAAAAAGTAGACAAACATTCTACCGGTGGCGTGGGTGATAAAACAACGCTTGTACTCGGACCCTTGGTCGCAAGTACAGGTGTAAAAGTGGCTAAATTAAGTGGACGAGGTTTAGGACATACTGGTGGAACCCTTGATAAATTAGAAAGTATTCCTGAATTTAATATTAATTTATCCATTGACGACTTTTTAGCCCAAGTTAAAAATATAAACATCGCTGTTGCTGGACAAACAAAAGATATTACACCCGCTGATAAATTACTTTACGCGTTGCGTGATGTAACTGCAACTGTCCCTAGTATTCCCTTAATTGCCTCAAGCATTATGAGTAAAAAGCTAGCAAGTGGTAGTGATGTGATTGTATTAGATGTCAAAATTGGTGAAGGTGCTTTTATGAAAACAATCGAAGAAGCACGTGAGTTATCACAAGTTATGGTAAACATTGGTAATAGCTTAGGTAAAAAAACAATCGCCTTTTTAACAGATATGTCACAACCACTAGGATATGCGGTTGGAAATAAACTAGAAGTAATAGAAGCCATTGAAACACTTAAAGGAAATGGCCCAGACGATCTAACAGAGTTATGTTTAGAAATAGGTAGTTATATGGTTTATAACGCAGATATAACGGATTCTTTAAAAAAAGCAAAAGCTCTAATTAAAGACAACATTAAAAACAATAAAGCTTTAGAAAAACAAGCAGAATTTATTAAAGCGCAAAATGGTAAGCTACCAGAACTAAACGAGTTTATCAACGTCAAAAAAACTATTGATATTACTGCTAAGGAATCTGGTTATATCAAATCAATTAATGCTTTAACAGTTGGTATTTCTGCTATGAAACTCGGTGCAGGCAGAAAAACCAAAGAAGATGATATTGATCCTGATGTTGGTGTTGTGTTAAATAAAAAAGTTGGAGACAAAGTAACAAAAGGTGATACACTCGCAACAATATACACCAATGATTTATCAATCGATGATGTGTTAGAAGAACTAAACAACGCCTTTGTTATGACAGATAAAAAAATAAAGAAACGCGATATTATTTTCGAAATTATATCTTAACACACAAATCCCTTCTGCAAACTTACGTAGAAGGGATTTTGTATTTCTATATTTTTTAATTGTACACTGAACGCATAACGGGAATAAAAAAATTGGTTAATCCCTTGAATTTATATCTTAATGAGATATAATTAAATTGCCATATAGTCGTGGGAGCTTAGTAAACTAAGCTGAGAGTATTCTTGTAAAGAATAGACCTTAACTGATCTAGGTAATACTAGCGGAGGACAGACTACTATACTATAAACAACTGTCCATAGCTATATGGACATTTTTTTATAGAAAGGATAGATTCATGAAAAGAACCAATTTATTAACAGAAGTAGCGTTATTTATTTCCTTTGCCGTTGTGTTAGAGGTAGTATTTACAGGACTTGCGGCATTCTTCCCCATTTTACAGATGCCTTATGGTGGTCGCGTGTCATTGTCCATGTTTCCCTTGATTGTTATTACTTATAGACACGGGTTTAAGTGGGGCGTCATTTCAGGAAGTATCTATGGCATATTAAACTTGATGTTTGATGGTGTACTATATCATCCGGCTAGTTTATTCTTAGACTACTTATTTGCCTTTGGAGTCATTGGAATTGGCTATATCGGTGTATTAGTTGCTGGTAAAACGAAAACTGGATTTGTACTTACTAGTATAATTGCAGTGTTTGCTAGATTTGTCTTCCACTTTATTTCTGGTGTGGTATTATTTGCTGCATACACCCCAGATAGTTTTACAAGTGAATACACTTATTCACTCGCATACAATGCGTACTACTTAGTACCTTCGCTGGCACTCGTCATAATTGTTGGTGTCATATTCTACAATCGTTTTGATCAATTAGAACTTAATTAAGATCTTAAAAAAAGCTAAGAGGTGAAATTCTACCTCTTAGCTTTTTGTTTGTTTTTACTTTAATTTGTTAAAGGGTTACTATATAATAATAGTAGTGAGGAGCTGATAATTATGAAGATATTATTTGTTGGTAGTGAAGCGACCCCCTTCAGCAAAACAGGTGGTCTTGGGGATGTACTAGGTTCATTACCAAAAGAATTAGTAAAACTGGGAATTGATGCCCGTGTTGTTTTACCAAAACACAAAATTACAAAAGAGACATTTGCTGATAAGTTTAAACAACTTGCACATTTTCGTGTAGATGTTAACAAAAAAAAGGAATATGCGGGAATAGAAACAATTCAATACCAAAATGTCACCTTTTATTTTGTCGATAACGAATATTACTTTGGCTATCGTAATACATTATATGGTCATTATGATGATGGTGAACGTTATGGATTCTTTAACAATGCTGTCTTACAAATGATTAAAGAACTTGATTACAAACCCGATATTATTCACTGTAATGATTGGACAAGTGGTCTCATTCCATTTCTTTTGAAAAAGAAATTTACTGAACCATTTTATCATGATATAAAAACGATTATGACAATTCATAATGTGGCGTATCAAGGCGTATTCTCAAAAGAATTACTGCCTTATTTAAATGTAGAATATGGTCATGAACTTGAATTCGATAACATGATTAACTTCTTAAAATGCGGGTTAGCTACCGCAGATATGATCACAACTGTCTCCAAGCGTTATGCAGAAGAATTATTGCATGATTACTTTGGATTTGGTATGCAACACATCTTAAGAAAGCGCACAGATAGGTTAACAGGGATTGTTAATGGGATTGATTATTCAGACTTTCATCCAAAGGTAGATCCCCACATTAAGAAAAATTATAGTCTTTATAATTACCTCAAAGGTAAAACAATCAATCAAGCTGCACTTCGCAAACAATTTAACTTAAAAGATAATGATCGTCCAATTATTGGTATGGTAAGCCGATTAACCGAAGCTAAAGGATTTGATTTGGTAATGGAGGTTATAGAAGGACTTTTAAAACGTGATATTCAGTTTGTGTTACTTGGTAGTGGCGATGATTATTTAGAAACATACTTTACTAATTTAGCTGCGAAATATCCTGATAATTGTGGTGTACATATTGGCTATAGTGATAAACTAGCCCGTGAAATTTATGCCGGCAGTGACATGTTCTTAATGCCTTCTCGCTTTGAACCTTGTGGATTATCACAAATTATCAGTTTGGCCTATGGAACAGTTCCAATTGTGCGAAAAACAGGTGGTTTAAGAGATACCATTGATGTTTATAATAAATATACAAATGAAGGAAATGGTTTTGGCTTTGAAAACTATGATGCCAATGATATGCTGTTTGCCATCAACAATGCACTCGAAGTTTTTACTGATAAACGTCATTGGAAAAAAATTATGCGTACAGGCATGAAAGCAGATTTTAGTTGGCAAACATCTGCCAAAAAATACATTGATGTATACAAATCCTTAAAGGAGGCTTAAAATAATGGAAACTTTAGCACTTATATTAGCAGGGGGTCGTGGTAGTCGTTTAGATATTTTAAGTGAAAAACGAGTTAAACCTGCTGTTCCATTTGCTGGAAAATTTAGAATTATTGATTTTGCTTTAAGTAATTGTACCAACAGTGGAATTTTTGATATTGGTATTTTAACCCAGTATTTACCCCTTTCATTGAATGAACATATCGGAGTTGGAAAACCTTGGGATTTAGACCGACGCGATTCTAGCTTAACGTTACTGCAACCACATAATGATTGGTATAGTGGCACCGCTGATGCCGTTTTACAAAATATTCATTATATCAAACGTAAGAAACCCAAAAATGTCTTAATTTTAAGCGGGGACCATGTATATAAAATGGATTATCAAAAAATGATAAAATTTCATAATGAAAAACAATCTAACGTTACCGTAGCTGTACAACCTGTTCCCATGGAAGACGCTCATCGTTTTGGGATCCTGACAAGTGATGATGATAATAGAATTACCAAATTTAGCGAAAAACCAAAAAATCCTGATAGTAATCTAGCTAGTATGGGAATTTATGTTTTCGATACTGAAACCCTTCTAGAAGCTCTAGAAGAGGTTCAAGAAGAGGATTTAGACTTCGGAAAACACATTCTCCCCTATTTATTAAAGAAACATGATTTATATACCTATGTTTTTGATAAATATTGGCAAGATGTTGGAACCTATGAGTCATATTTAAAAGCAAATTTAGACTTAACCCACACCGTTGATAAAATAAAACTCGATATGTATGATCGTGATTGGAAAATTCACACAAAAAGTGAAGAACTTCCCTCAGTTAAAATAGGATCTAAAGCCAAAATATCACAAGCACTCTTATCGAATGGGTGTATTGTTGCCGGACATGTTACAAGAAGTGTCTTAAGTCCTGGCGTTATCGTTCATCCAGAAGCCACTGTTATAAATAGTGTGATTTTGAATGATACTGAAATTCTTCCGGGAGCACATATTGAAAACACCGTAATTGATAAACGCACTATTATCAAAGAAGATGTGATTATTGGACACGGAGATGACTACACACCAAATAAACAAAAACCTAATTTACTCACAAACGGTATCAACGCCATTGGTAGTGACATTGTTGTTCCTAAAGGGACCGTTATCAAACGCAACTGTCGTATTTTACCAAATGCTAAAATAACCGACAGCGTGATTGAATCAGGTAGAACCATTAAATAGCAATAAAAAAATCAATAAGTTTTGGCTTATTGATTTTTTTTATCGATAATTTGTTTAACAATTTTTAAGTAATCTAGACGTGGTGCATATCCTTCAGTAATTAAAAACCCATGCCTTTTGATTTCTTTATAAGTGATAGACTTTCGTCCTTTTTTAGCACGTTTATAGTATTGGGTAACAAACTTACTTTCAAGTAAATATATTTCATCATGCTTTTTAAAAAAAATCAATAAAAAACAAATGCCCCCATGGTTTGCGCAGCGCTCTAAGTGTTTTACTTGATGCGCGTGAATATTACTTAAGGGAAAACTTGTTTTATTGTTTGTTACTTTGGCTTCAAAATCGATATAATGATTATAATACACACCATTATAATCCGTGGTCGAAGGGATTTTGTAATAAGCCTCTTTTATAACCGCATTCGCCCGATTAGGATAATCCACCTTTACAACCTGAATAGGAATTGGCTTTTTATGGATTACAGCTACATCATTACTTGTATAATAATCATTTGATTCATTGATTATCCGTTCAAAGTTCATACCACGATTGGAATGATTCTTTTTTTGGCGTTTAAATGCCTTTTTAGAGTTGGGATAATTAATCATGCTTTCACCTCACCATTAGTTTACCATAAATCAAAAAGAAAAACATACTTCACAATTGAAATAAAATTATATTTATTGTACATTTAACTGAAAAATTTTATCAATTATGCTATAATACATAGGTGAAAGGAGGAATACATATGTCAGATATTCGACTATTCGCCTTAGGTGGCCTAGGAGAAAATGGAAAAAACATGTATTGCCTTGATGTAAATAATAAATTATTCGTTTTAGATGCGGGGTTAAAATATCCCTCAATGGATTTGTATGGTGTTGATTCAATCATTCCTGATTTTTCTTATTTGGAACGCAATAAAGAACGCGTTGTAGGAATTTTCTTATCACATGGACATGAAGATCATATCGGTGCCGTGCCCAAACTTTTAAAGTCAATCAATGCGCCGGTTTATGGATCAAACTTTACGCTTGAATTAGTCAAAGATGCCCTAAAAGAAAGTAATATGACCATCAGTGATTATCAACTTTTTACAGTTGACAGTAAGAAAGTTATGACGTTTGATGATGTAACAGTTGATTTTTATGAGGTGACACACAGCATCCCTGAAGCACTAGGTATGGCATTTAACACACCTTATGGTACCGTTGTTTATGCGCCTGATTATTCATTTGATCAAAATGTATCCAAACAATATAGAACAAACTTTAAAAAGTTAAGTACTATTGCCAGTCGTGATGTGGTTGCCTTGATGACTGAATCACTCGGTGCAGAAAATTCTGGGTATACACACAGTAAAAATGCATTAGACCACATACTTAATCAAACATTTTACTCAGCTAAGAACCGAATAATTGTATCAGCGTTTTCAACTGATTTGGTTCGCATTCAAAAAGTGATTGATCTTGCTCTTAAATATGACCGTAATATAGCTATTATTGGCCGTAAAACACAGCGCACAATTGATATTGCTATCAACAATGGCTATCTTAAAATTCCCAAAGATAAGTTAGAAATTCTTAAATTCATTTCTGAAGATAACAAAAATGAATTGAAAAACACACTTGTATTAGTTGCGGGAGACCGTCACGAACCATTTTATATGTTACAACGCATGGTGAAAAAACAAGACAGATTAATTCATATAACTAAAGATGATACCATTATCTTAATGACACCACCTGTTCCTGGTACAGAAAAAATAGCTGCACAAACGGTGGACTTATTATATCGTTTTGACACCAATGTTGTTAAAATTGATAAAAAGATACTACAACCAGCACATGCTAGTAGTGAAGACATTAAGTTATTGATAAACATTCTAGATCCAAAATTTATTTTACCCATCATTGGAGAAGACCGTCATCAAATCGCTCTAAAAAAGGTTGCTAAACAACTGGGTTACACAGATGATCAAATAATCATTTTAGAAAACGGACAGATTTTAGATTTAGAAAATAACACTGTATTAAATATGTCACAAAAACTATCGAGTGGTGATTTACTTGTTGATGGTATTTTAGATGATGATTTAAGTGATGTTGTTATGCGTGATCGTGAGATTTTAGCACAAGATGGTGCCATGCTTATTATATGCAATTTAGACGCACGTCATAAAAAAATTATGACAGGCGTGGAAATTGTGTCACGTGGATTTGTTTTTATGAAAGAAAACGAAGACCTTATTCAAGGCGTTAAAGATAAATTTTTAAATATCGCTAAAGAAGAACTACAAGAAAAATATATTAATTGGCGACAATTTAAAGATCGCGTAAAAAAAGATATTGGACGTTACTTATATTACAAAACAAAACGCAACCCGATTATTATCCCTGTTTTAATTGATACACAATTAAATTAAAGACCACGTTAAAGTGATATCTTACTAAGGATAATTTCAGTAAAACCTTTACATTATGCTTAAATATTATATAATATTTATAGATAAAAAAATAAAATAGGAGGATACAATGAAAAAATTATTATTATTAGTCGCTTCTTTAGTGCTAGTTTTTGGACTGGCAGCTTGTGGCGGAGCAGAAGAATACGAAATCGCAATGATTACCGACTCTGGTGGAATTGATGATCAATCATTCAACCAAGGTACATGGGAGGGAATCGAAGAATTCGCAGCAGAAAACGATTTGACATACAAGTATTACAAACCACTTGAAGTGTCAGATGATGCCTATCTAGATGCAATTGAACTTGCAATCGAAGGTGGCGCACAAATCGTTGTTACCCCAGGATTCTTATTTGAATCAAGTATTTACAAAGCACAAGATTTATATCCAGAAGTTAAATTTGTTTTAATTGATGGTGTACCTCATGATGCTGCATGGGAAAATTTTAAAACTGCAGATAACACTTTACCAATTTTATTTAAAGAACAAGAAAGTGGATTCTTAGCTGGTTATGCCGCTGTTAAAGAGGGCTATACTAATTTAGGATTTACCGGTGGAATGGCTGTTCCTGCTGTTGTTAAATTTGGTGTAGGATACATCGCTGGTGCATATTATGCTGCTGATGAAATGGGTGTAACACTAGACTTTGGTGATGACACATACACATATTTCGGAAATTTTGAAGAAAATGATACAAACAAATCAACTGCTGCTGCATGGTACCAAGAAGGTACTGAAATTATCTTTAGTGCTGCTGGTGGAGCAGGATCAAGTGTTATGAGTGCCGCTGCTGATGCAGACACAATGATGATTGGTGTAGACGTTGATCAAACTGGTCAATCAGATACTGTATTAACCAGTGCGATGAAAATGTTAGGTGAAGCAGTACAACAAGCATTACAAGCATATGTTGATGGAAACTTCCCTGGTGGAGAAACACAAGTTAAAGGTGTTGAAAACGACGGTGTTGGATTGCCAATGGATACATCACGTTTCGATACATTTGATCAAGCTGCATATGACGCTATTTATAGCGACTTAGTAGATGGAACAGTTACTGTACCATCTGGATGGGATGATCTACAAACATTCTTAGCAGATCTTGAATCATATACAGATAGCTTTACACAAGCTGTTGTAGCACCTGAGTAATACAATCGATTAAGGAGGGCTTACGCCTTCCTTTTTTTTTGGATAAACACAGTCTAAAATGCTTTCATTTTTCAAGTGAATATGATAGAATTTTTTTAAGAGGTGAGAAAAATGGATTATATTATAGAAATGCTCAATATAACCAAGGAATTTCCCGGTATAAAAGCAAATGATGATGTTACCTTACAACTAAAAAAAGGTGAAATTCATGCATTACTTGGAGAAAATGGTGCCGGAAAATCCACATTGATGAGTGTCTTATTTGGCTTATATCAACCGGAAAAAGGCGAAATCAAAGTACGTGGAAAAAAAGTGCAAATTGACAGTCCCAACGATGCGAATGAATTAGGCATTGGAATGGTCCATCAACATTTTAAATTGGTCCACAACTTCACTGTTGCTGAAAATATCATTTTAGGCTTTGAAGATACAACCTATGGCTTTTTAGAATTTGATGAACCCATTCAAAAGATTAAAGAACTCAGTAATCAGTATAGTCTGAAAGTTGATGTGAACTCACTTATCTCAAATATTAGTGTTGGACAACAACAACGTGTTGAAATTTTAAAAATGTTATATAGAGATGCTGAAATTCTCATCTTTGATGAGCCAACTGCTGTTTTAACTCCCCAAGAAATTGAAGAAATAATGGGGATTATGAAAGAACTCGCAGCCGAAGGAAAATCAATTGTCTTAATTACTCATAAATTAAAAGAAATAAAACAAGTCGCAGATCGTTGTAGTGTCCTCCGTAAAGGAAAATACATTGGAACAGTTGATGTGGCTGATACATCCGTTGAAAAAATGGCCGAAATGATGGTCGGCCGTGAAGTAAGTTTTGAAATTGATAAGGAAGCAGCCACCCCAAAAGAAACCGTTCTTCAAGTAAAAAATCTTAGTGTCTTTAACGAATTATTACAAAAAGATGATGTCACAGATATCTCTTTTGAAGTGAAAAAAGGCGAAATTCTTTGTATTGGTGGAATTGAAGGTAATGGGCAAACACAACTTGTTGAAGCTATTACAGGACTCATTGAACCCTCAAATGGTGAAATTATCTTAAACGGAGAAGATATTACACATAATTCAATACGAAAACGTAATATAGCAGGCGTAAGTCATATTCCTGAGGACCGTCACAAATATGGCCTTGTCTTAGATTATTCACTAGAGAAAAATCTTATTTTTCAAACGTATTTCACCCCGAAATTTCAAAAAAACGGTTTTTTAAAATTTGATGCGATTCGCGACAATGCGAAACGCTTAATCAAACAATTTGATATTCGTAGTGGTAAAGGGGCAACTACCATGGCTAGAAGTATGAGTGGTGGAAACCAACAAAAAGCCATTGTTGCACGAGAAATAGACCGTGACACTGAACTATTAATTGCCGTACAACCAACCAGAGGACTTGATGTTGGTGCGATTGAGTACATCCATAAACAACTCATTGAACAACGTGATAACGACAAAGCAATTCTGCTAATTTCTCTAGAATTAGAAGAAGTGATGAATCTTAGTGATCGTATTATCGTTATGTATGAAGGTGAGAATGTTGGAGAATTTGATCCAGAAAAAGTTACTGAAAATGAACTAGGTCTTTATATGGCTGGATCAAAGAAAAAGGAGTGATGACATATGCTAGCTAAATTACGATTACTAACACAAAAAAACCTTATTGGACTCATTACCTCTTTTATTCTATTTATATCAATATTTATCTTACCGGGGCTATTACCAGCAGCACTTATACCTGCTCTTTTAGGGTTTATTGGATTGATAGGTTTTGGATACTTAGGATATAAAACCTATTTATTCTTAAAAGAAAATCCCGAGTTTAAGCCCTCAGAATCAACGACGTTAATTAAAGTTAGTGGGAGTGTTATCGCCATTATTGCAGGACTATTATTTGGTCTTTTGATGATGTTGATTGTAAACCCAGGACAAGCATTCCAAGGAATTGTAACAATTGTTTCAGGTGGATTTAGAAGTATTCAAGCAATGGGGAACATGATTTACTTTAGTGTCCCTATTATCTTAACAGGCCTTAGTGTCGCATTTGCTTTTAGAACTGGTCTGTTTAATATTGGAGCAACCGGGCAACTCACCATGGGCGCGTTTACTGCCGTATTTATCGGGGTAAGATGGGGCGTACTTGGCGAGGTTAGTCCGACATTACACTGGATTGTTGCCCTATTAGGTGGAGCCGTTGCCGGAGCTATTTGGGGAGCAATACCCGGACTCTTAAAAGCCTACAGAAATGTCCATGAAGTTGTCGCAACCATCATGTTAAACTACGTAGCAATGTATTTAAACACCTTATTAATCACTAATTATATTTACAATAGTGACTATGCCCGTGCCATGGATATAAAAACAACAGCCGCAACACCCAAATGGAATTTAGACTTATTATTCCCTAGAAGTAGTATTGGTGCAGGAATAGTTATCGCATTAATTGTTGTTATTATTTTACACATCATCTTAAATAAAACGACCTTTGGTTATGAACTTAAATCTGTTGGATTTAATCGAGACGCGAGTAAATACGCCGGAATGAACTCCAAACGTAATCTCGTTTATTCGATGCTTATCAGTGGTGCTGTAGCTGGTCTTGCTGGAGCATTAATGTTTTTAAATCTTGGAAAACACTTAAAACCCGTGAACGTGTTAATACCTGAAGGATTTACAGGAATTGCGATTGCCTTGCTAGGTCTAACAAGTCCAATTGGTGTCTTACTCGCTGGACTCTTTTATGGATCCTTACAACAAGGTGGGTATTTCTTACAACTCCTAGACTATAAACCAGAAATCATTGATATCATTATTGCGGTTATTATCTATGCGAGTGCCTTGGGTCTTTTCTTACAGAAATTTGTGATTAATACGTTAAAAGCTCGTGAAATGCAGTTAGAACGTAGTAAACAGAATGAAGCGTTGGAAGGAAGTGATGACGAATGACCATTCTATCTGAAACACTTGATACCTTATATTTCATCGTTCCATTAATTATTGCATCAACCATACCGTTAATGCTTGTTGCTACAGGAGCTCTTTATTCAGAAGGTAGTGGTGTTGTTAATATCGCACTTGAAGGAATTATGTTGATGGGAGCCTTTGTGGGTGCTGTTGTAATGAAACAATTTGAACCAACCGGTACCTCCACACAAATGATTGCTTTAATTGGACTCTCTATTGGTGCTATTACAGGAATTGTATTTAGTTTCTTCCATGCCTTTGCATCCATTAACATGAAAGCAAACCAAATCATTAGTGCAACAGCACTGAATATGTTTGCGCCTGCCTTTGCAATCTTCGTCAACCGCACATTTAGTGAACAAGGAACACAACGTGTCTTGTTGCAACGTAACTACCGTATACCAAGTGTTCCGCTTTTAGGTGATATTCCAATTATTGGTGATTTATTCTTTAAAGGGGCGTACCTTTCAACATTGATTGGGATTATATTATTTATCATCGTTACCATTATTCTTTATAAAACAAAATGGGGTCTTAGATTGAGATCATGTGGAGAAAATCCCCACGCAGCAGACTCTCTTGGTATCAACGTTTATAAAGTCCGTTATGCAGGGGTCTTAGTTAGTGGTGCGTTAGCTGGTATGGGTGGTGTCATCTTTGTATTAAGCTTTGCAACCTCCTTTAATGCCAACGTTGCAGGATTTGGATTCTTAGCACTTGCTGTATTAATCTTTGGGAATTGGCAACCAAAACGTATCTTCTTTGCTGCCTTATTCTTTGCCTTTATGCGCATTATCGCAAATACCAGTGCTGCAATTCCAATTCTTAACCAACTAAAACTCGATGATACAATTTATCGTATGGTCCCCTATTTAGCAACACTTGTTGTTTTAGCCATTGTTTCTAAAAACTCTGCTGCACCACGTGCTGCAGGTGAACCCTATGATCCAGGAAAACGCTAAACACAAAAAGGAAATGCTCGGCATTTCCTTTTTTATTTTCACCAACAAGTATATCAAATGTATTGGTCAATAATTATACACCTTACTAACAACCTTAAATAATTTAAGTCAATAATATTTTTACCCATTTAATACGGTTAGTGTCTCATCAACCA
Source organism: Candidatus Izemoplasma sp. (assembly GCA_021736205.1). Taxonomy (GTDB): domain Bacteria; phylum Bacillota_I; class Bacilli_A; order Izemoplasmatales; family Izemoplasmataceae; genus JAIPGF01. Next base: position 60,331 of record JAIPGF010000006.1, on the reverse strand, counting down.
TTAAAAAAACACATTATGCAAATAATAAAGCTGATGAAATCATTATTGCTTAATAGCTCACTAAAAAATACCTACTTAAGCACTATAAAGAGCCACTCCCTACATGAAACTATTTACTTGGTCAATATTTATTAACCTTTAATAAGGCATATAATTTTTTTAAGTCAATCTATACTGCTTAAAAAAAAGATTGATTCAATAAATCAATCTTTTTTTAATACTTTTTTAATTGCTGTGTTACGTTGTTTTAAGGCCCGTTCATATTTGCCTGTTGTTTTTGAGGTGTAATAGGTCGTATTTTTTAAACGCGTTGGCATATATTGCTGGTAAACAAGTGCTTCGTTATAGTCATGTGGATACTTATAAGGAGTTTTATCCTCAAAATTACTCACATTAATCAAATGATTGGGTATTTTAGGTGTTTTCCCTTGTTTAATGTCTGCAAGCGCCTGATCAATCGCACTTTCTGCGGTATTTGACTTAGGACTTAACGCTAGATCAATTGTCATCATACTTAAAGGAATGCGCGCTTCAGGAAAACCAACGCGTTCACAAGCTGTAGCACAAGCATCCATGCGCGAGACAATATTCGGATTAGCTAACCCCACATCTTCATACGCAATGACAGTCATCCGTCTTAATATACTAGATAAATCTTCCATGGCAATCAAACGCGCTAGATAATGTAGACTCGCATCTACATCACTTCCGCGAATCGATTTTTGAAAGGCACTCAATATATTAAAGTAGTTATCTTCGTTTTTATCAAGTGATAAACTCGGACTTAATAAGACCTGTTTAGCTTGTTTAAGCGAAACAGTCTCTTTTTCAAAACTAATATGTAACAATTCTAACATGTTTAATGCCGTTCTAATTTCATTATTAGCGGAAAGCGCAATATACTCATAGACCTCACCATCTAATTGTGCTGTTAAATCGTCTTTAAACGCGATTTCAACGGTTTTTAAACGATGGATGATATCTTTTACCAGGATTTGTTTTAACTTCATAACGTGCGTTCTAGAGCGAATAGCCGGGTTTACACTATGATACGGATTGTTAGTTGTCAGTCCCACCATTGTAATCGTTCCTTTTTCAATATGGGGGAGCAAATAATCTTGGATGTTTTTATTCATCCGGTGTATTTCGTCCACTATAACGAGCGCACCGTAGTTTTTACTCTCAGCAACAATAGACTTCAGTGTTGCTTTATTATCCGTAGAGGCGTTAAATTTATAGGTATTCAGCCCATATTCCTTACCAATAATCTCTGCAATGGTTGTTTTTCCAATCCCGGGTGGGCCATATAAAATCAAACTAAAAAGTTTTTGTTTGCTAATCATGTTATAGATGGGACCGTTTTTCCCAATTAGATGGTCTTGTCCTACCACATCCTCAAGGGACGTTGGACGTGCTAAATATGCTAGGGGTTTTTTTGATTGCATAACTGCCTCCTAAAATCTTCTAAATTATTACTTTAGTATATTATATAATATATATACATATAGTCCAAGAAGTGTTTAATAGAAACACTCAATCTTTTGAATTGAAAGAAATACGCTTAAGTGATACAATGTAGAAGAAGAAAAACAGAGGTGAAGAAAATGGATAAAAAAACCATGATTCAAGAACTAAAACAACTAAAAAAAGAGAAAAATGCGGTTATATTAGCCCATTATTATCAAACTGGTGATGTGCAAGATGTGGCTGATTATACCGGAGATAGCCTTGCATTAAGCCAAGTAGCCGCAGATACAGATGCGGATATTATTGTGTTTGCAGGTGTGCATTTTATGGCAGAAACAGCTAAAATTCTTTCACCAGATAAAAAAGTTTTATTACCCGTTTTAGAAGCCGGGTGCCCAATGGCAGAGATGGTCACACCTATTCGCTTGCAAAAGTACAAAGACGAACATCCTGATAGAACAATCGTTTGTTATGTCAATTCAACCGCTAAAGTGAAAGCTTTAAGTGATATATGTGTAACAAGTTCAAGTGCCGTTAAAATATTAAAGCACTACAAAAATGATAAACTGCTTTATGTACCAGATAAGAACTTAGGTGCCTACGTTAAAGAAAAACTTGATTTAGACATGGACTTATGGCCAGGATTTTGCTGTATTCATAACGATTTAACTGTTGAACAGGTTAAAGAGAGCCGCAAAGCACATCCTAACGCTTTGTTCATTGTCCATCCAGAAACCAAATTAGACGTCATTAATGAAGCAGACTTTGTTGGGAGTACCAAAGGATTGCTCAATTACGTCATAGAAAGCGATCATGAGGAATTTATTATTGGAACAGAAAAAGGTATCTTACATACCATGCAACAACAATGTCCAGATAAGACATTTCATATATTAACCCCTGAGTTATCGTGTTTCGATATGAAACTAACAACCCTAGAAGATATTTATTTAGCGCTTAAAGAAGAACAATTTGAAATCACTGTCGATGAAGATATTCTAGTGAACGCGAAACAAGCACTAGATAAAATGTTAGAACTAAGTAAGTGATCGTATGATCACTATTAAAACAGATGTCTTAATTATTGGTGCAGGTCTTGCTGGTCTTTATACAGCGTTAAACATCACCACCGATAAACAGGTAGACATCATTGTAAAAGAGGATCTAAACGACACAAACAGTCGTTTAGCTCAAGGTGGCATTGCTGGAGAATTAGATATTACACCTAAAAACATCGAATCACACATCAATGATACATTAACAGCGGGGAGTTTTTTAAATAAAAAAGCAGCAGTAGAACTATTAGTAACTGAAGCCAAAGAAAATATAGAACATCTAATGACCTTAGGTGTGCCGTTTGACACCAATGATACCGGTGATATTCTTCTCACAAAGGAAGGTGGACACTCAACAAGACGTGTCTTGCATTCTGGTGGGGACTCCACTGGAAAAGAGATTATGACAGCTTTAAGAACTCGTGCTAAAGTACAAAAGAACATTCACATTCATACCCGAACTACCGCACTTGACCTTATTTACGACGCAAATACCTGCCGCGGTGTCCAAAGTATTAACCAAGATAACGAATCAATGATTCTTTTAAGTAACCAAACGGTAGTGGCAACCGGGGGTATTGGCAATATTTATGGTGCCACCACCAATTCCACCAGTGCGACAGCTGATGGTATTGGGCTTAGTTATCGTGCAAATGTCGATATTAGACATATGGAATTTATTCAATTCCATCCCACAGCATTTCATAATGAAGTGAGTGAGTATCGTCAAAAATTTCTTATTAGTGAAGCCGTTCGCGGAGAAGGGGCAACCCTTTTAAATGCTGATGGTGAGCGCTTTATGGAAAAATATGATGACCGTTTAGAACTGGCACCTCGAGATAAAGTATCGCAAGCTATTTATCGTGAAATGTATGATACTTGGACAGATCACGTCTATTTAGACTGCAGACACTTAGGGAAAGACTTTTTAGAAAATCGCTTCCCGACAATCTATCAACACTGTTTAGAAGCAGGCTATGATATTGCGACAGAATTATTACCTGTTAGCCCCGTAGAACACTTTAGTGTTGGGGGCATCACAACAAACTTAGATGGTAAAACATCAATGGACAGACTCTATGCCTGTGGTGAATGTGCCTCTAATGGTGTTCACGGAGCCAATAGACTCGCGTCAAATTCCCTTTTAGAATGTATTGTCTTTGGTAAACGCATCAGTGAGCGAATTAATGAACAACCCGCTTTAGAAGACGAATTTGACCCCTCAATCAATGTGAATAACCCAAGAAACTATAATTATATTCCTATGAAAAAGAAATTAGCGATGATTATGGATGAATACGTAGGGATTGTGCGATCTAAAGATGGCTTAACATTTGCTAAAAAACAAATTATAGCGTTGGAAAAGAAACTTTTAAATTACCCCAATAATAATAAATATTACTATGAAGCACTCAATATGGTACAAACTGCCAAACTCATTATCAAACATAGTCTAGCAAGAAAGACCAGTATTGGCTGTCATTACCGAATTGATTAAGAATAATCACAAACAGGAAAAGCACTTATTAAAAGGAAAATAGCCCGTTTAACACTAATATTCAGTTTTTTTATAAATAAGTTTTATTTTTAAGCTATTATGACACCCATTTAAACACTGAATTAACATACACTTAAAAACCGCACCATTTTCGGTTTTTATAGTATATTTAATCTAAAATATAGGAGTGGGATTTCTTTGCCCAAAGGCAAATAAGTCCCTTTTTCATTTTAAAACGATACGTAATTATAGTTATTATATATATACTTGATTATGTTCTTAAACACTTTAACAAGGCGGTTAAATCAAAAATAAAACCTATTATTTTTATTACAGTGTTCATTTACATTGATGGTAAAACGCTAGTTCAAGTCGTGTAATGCTGTTTTTTAAATCTGTTTTTGTACGTAAAACACCAGAATAAAAGGCTTAAACCCTGTTATTTTACAAAATCAACTCAAGACATAGAGCTGAAGGGAAATAAGTATAGTCCTTTTTGAACATAGTTTTCAGATAAAAGAATAATTAGCTAACTATCAGGTTAAACAGTAATTATACACCTAAATTAAGACCTAAAGTTATGATAATAACTAAAAAAGCGAGGCAAAAACAAATGAAGACAAATTACCATACACATCACCACTTATGCAACCATGCGACTGGAAATGCGCTAGAATACATTAATGAAGCGAAAAAACACGGGTTTGATTTACTCGGTTTTAGTGATCATGCACCATCCCCTATTATAAAAGATGGTGATGTGCGGATGCGAATGAACGAGATTCAAACCTATATTAATGATATTAAAAGCGCGAAGCGCCGCGCTGAGATTGATTTTAAGGTGTTAATAGGGTTTGAAGTAGAATACCTCCATCAGCAAGCGACGTTTTATACAAACTTAAAAGCACACGCTGACTATTTCATCTTAGGACAGCACTATCTAGCACTAAAAAAGGATAATAAAGGCCTTAAGAGCTGTTTTGCACTACAAACGAAGGAAGATATACGACTATATGGAGAATACATTGTAGAAGCACTCAATACCGGATTATTCAGTATTGTGGCTCACCCAGACTTATATCTGATGGGATACAAACAGTTTGATCAAATAGCTAAAGATGTTGCTCACGCTATCTGTCAGGCAGCAGAAACAAACAATGTCGTATTAGAATTCAACGCAAATGGTCTTAGAAAGCCTAAGATACAGGTTAATAAACAATTAATACCACCTTATCCTAGACAAGAATTCTTTGATATTACCAAGCAGTATGACATCTCAATCATCGTTGGATCTGATTGTCATGCACCTAAACAATTAAATGATGAGGCCGTTAAACAGGCAAAAGAGATAGCGAACAAGATGCAATTAAACATTATAGAAGAAGTATCAATGAAGTGGTAAAGAATTGGGGAATTTAATACCCCTTTTTTTTATACCAAATTTGAGTTCTAAGCGGTTTTTAAAAAACAAAGTATAATTTTACAGACGTTGTGTTAAAAATTAAAGAGAGGCAAAATACAGACAGTGCTAAAAGTAGTAGTGAAGAGAGGGGATTTATACAAAAATAAATTAGGTCATTACTTTTTTATGACTATGTTTATTTATGGAGAAGAGGGTAGAATCCTTAGATTTTTATGGTTAAGTATTAGAAATGCAATGGTTTTCACAAAAACAGACCTGATACAATTTGATGTTTATTTGTTCCGATAATATATGTTATGTTAACTAATAGTTATATAGTGAATAAGGCTGTTTACCTTTAGTTACTTAATAAGGATGTTAGGTTATTCATTGTCCTCTCTTATACGTATTTTCATAAATGCTAAAATCAAATTAAAACAAGTTGTAAGTCTTAAGTTGAAATAACCCTAAATAATGGTTCTTTTTTAAATATGGGGCATTTTAAAAAAACCATTCTGATTTTCGGATTAATGTGGTATGATACATTTGAATTAAATAATTTTTTTTAGGAGTGATTACTGTGAAGCATGTAGTCTTGATTTTTACAGGTGGTACTATTTCAATGAAAGTGAGTAAGACGAATGACGGAGTTATTCCCAGTTTAAGTCCCAATGAAATTGTATCTTCTATTAGTGGTATCGAAGAATTTGATAATATTATTGTTGAAGAGTTTGCTAGAAAACCGTCTCCTGCTATAACACCTCGTGACATGAAAGCCTTAGCTAGACTAACACAATCCTATTTAAACCGGGATGATGTTGCTGGGGTTGTTGTTGTTCATGGGACGGATGTTTTAGAAGAAACAGCCTTTTACTTAAATTGTGTGGTTGATTCACTTAAACCCATTGTTGTTACGGGATCAATGAAGAATGCAAGTGAGTTAGGCTATGATGGCTTAACTAACTTAGTCTCTTCTATTAAAGTTTGTTTGAGTGAACAAAGCAAAGAAAAAGGCACACTTGTTGTCTTAAACGATTCAATCAATAGTGCACTTGAGGTTGTAAAGTCGCATACATTGAGTTTAGATACCTTTAAATCGCTAGAATTTGGTCCGCTAGGGATTATCGACTACAATGAAGTTATCTACTACAGAGAGATCGCAAACTTCAAGAAATACCAATTAGGCAATGAAATTAACGATAGTACGTACTTAATTAAGACTTATGCGGGGATGGATGGGTCTTTTATTGAATATTTATTAGACCGACAAGCCCAAGGAATAGTGATTGAAGCGCTTGGACGTGGTAATTTACCACCTGAATTTGTTGAAACAATTGGAAAAGCCATTAATATGGGCGTGTATATTGTGATTGTTTCTAGGTGTCCTTCTGGACGTGTATTAGATACATACGGCTATGAAGGCGGGGGGAAACAGCTAACTGAGATGGGATGTATCCTTGGTGGATCACTTAATGGCCAAAAGGCGCGTATATTATTGATGCTGGCGATTAGTAATGAGTATACCTATGAAGAAATCAAAGACTTATTTGCCCAATAAAAAAACGCTCTATCACGGCTGTGGTAGAGCGTTTTATATTACTTTACAATTTCAGCTAGAGCATCTTTAAGCAATTGATTTGTTGGTTTTGATGGATCAAGGTGCTTAAGTGCTTTTTTAATTTCACGTTTTTTATAACCTAACGAATCAAGTGCCTCTTCAACTTCCGTTAAGTTTGTGGGTTGAACAAAGCTATCTTCTTTTAAATTGATTTTTCCTTTTAGATCTAGGATTATTTGTTGTGAGGATTTTGGACCAATACCTGGAAACTTACGTAAGAACTTATCATTTCCTAATTCGATGGCACCAATTAGATCATTCACGTTTCCTGTAGCTAAGATGGCCATCGCACTTTTAGGTCCGATGCCTTTCACACTGAGCAGTTTAATAAACAACCGACGTTGATCTTTAGTTTTAAACCCATAAAGGGATTCACTATCTTCACGGACATAATGATGTACATAAATGGTTGTGTGATCTCCTTTGGCAAATTCGTATGGATTGGGTGTGTCAATTAAATAGCCGATTTGCCCAACTTCAATCGTTACTTGGTTAGAGGCGTGTGCTGTGATTTCACCTTTTAAATAATCATACATGATTGTCACATCCTTTAGTTTGTATACAAATTAGTTTGGTTAATCTAGAAATTCAAATTCATAATCAAAGATTCTTACGGTATCTCCGTTCTTAACACCGCGTTTTCTTAGATCTTGATCCACACCAAGACCACGTAATTGTCGTGCGAAACGACTAATTGATTGCGTTGATGAAAAATCAGTCATATCAAAGATTTTACGCAACGCTTTTCCTGTTACTTCATAGACACCATCTGGCCCTTGATTAATTACGAAATCTTTCTCTTTTGGATCAAGGGTATATTCAACAACATCCTCTTCATCTTTAACATCATATAAATCAAAGCGAGGGGTACTATCGAGTAAATCAGCCGTTTGATATAAGAGTTGTTGAATATTATTGGTTGTTGCAGCACTGATGGGAACAATAGGGATATCTTCTTGTAACTGCATTTTAAACAGTTCAAGTTCATCTTGTGCCTTTGGTAAGTCCATTTTATTGGCCACAATGATTTGTGGACGTTTTAATAAATCGTATTTATAAGATTCAAGTTCTTTCATAACTTTTTGGTAATCCTCAAAGGGATCACGTCCTTCTTGGGCAGACATATCAATGACATGTAAGATAATGCGTGTACGTTCGATATGTCTTAGAAATTGCAGTCCAAGTCCTTGTCCTAAAGAGGCTCCTTCAATCAGTCCTGGTAAGTCTGCCATGACAAAGCTACGTTCATTATCGACTTTTACAACCCCTAAATTAGGTGCTAAGGTGGTAAAGTGATACGCAGCGATTTTAGGTTTGGAATTAGAGACTGTTGCGATAAGGGTTGATTTCCCCACACTTGGCAGTCCTACAAGTCCGACATCTGCAAGAACTTTTAGTTCGACACGAATTTCTTTTGTTTCCGCGGGTTCTCCGCGTTCTGCGATTTCTGGTGCAGTATTACGCGAGGTGGTGAATTTAACATTTCCTCGTCCTCCACGTCCGCCTTTACAAATTAAAATGCGTTGTTCGTGGGTGGTAATGTCTCCAATAACTTTTTTGGTTTCTTCATTATATATGGTTGTTCCGACAGGGACTTTAATAACGCGGTCTTCCCCGTCTTTACCATGCATTTTTTTAGGTTTACCATTTTCGCCATCATCTGCTTTAAGTTGTTTAGAATACTTCAGTTCTAATAGCGTAGATAGCCCTTCATCACCTTCAAAGTAGATGCTGCCACCTTTGCCTCCGTCACCACCTGATGGACCACCTTTAGGGACATATTTTTCACGACGAAAAGCAACGGTTCCGTCACCGCCTTTGCCTGATGATACTGTAATTTTTGCGAGATCTACAAACATATTATTCCTCCGATTTAAGTGCGTTAAACCACTCATAGAGGGCTTTTCTACTTTTGAATATTTTAACGTCCTTGGTTGATTTATAACGACTAATAATTGCTTTAAGTCGTTTTGCACGTTTTTCATAAAACGCGACAAATTGTAAAAATTCTTGATCAATTTCCTCAATACAGCCTTTAGCCATATCAGGGCGTGAAATGTGTTTAAATCTTTCTGCACGTTCATGAATGCCTTTAAGCGCTTGTTTTGTTCCATAATCAAGAAAGATGATAGTAGTTGCTAGTTTAAGACGGTATTTAAGGTGCGGATGATTTGAGTAATTACCATCTATTACCCAAGCAGGATTCTTTTTTAAAAACATGCGAATGAATGCATCGAATTTAGGTTTGCTTAAATGATTCCAATTTTTCTGCCAGTAGATTGAATCTAGATGAATCATTGGAATGTTAAATTTTCTGTGAAATCGTCTAGCCAAGGTTGTCTTTCCTGTTCCGCTAGGACCGAGTATTACTACTTTCTTCATTAGAGTGTAATCACCTTGCAATTAGAATCTTTTAAGCGATTTGTGAGAAACTCACCTGTATACTTAACAGTAACACCGATTGCCTCAAGGGATGGTGTTACGTCTAAGTCATCAGCACACATTTTACAAGCATAAATTGAAATACCTTCTTGCATGAGTGTTTTGAGTGTTTCTTGTATGGTTGATTCAACAGCTCGCTTTTGGCTTTTTCCCCAAATTAATAATTCCACATCATCAAACCAATGGTGTTTCTTGGCATTGCGTGTATATGGAATGATTAAATTATGAATATCAATGTCTGAGTCACTTTTCCATAGAACGAGTAGTTTCATTTGTTTCCTCCAATAGTTTTTCATATGCGTCACGGTTGATTGTCTTGAGATAGCCAACACTTTTAAATCCGAGTTTTACAAGAAAACGCTCCATTTTATAGTTATCTGGGTGCGTGTCAATTTTAATTGAATCATACCCAGTTGATTCTCCCAAATAAAACGCATAAAAAAGAAGTTTTTTTGCGATTCCTTTTCGTTGGTGTTTAGGATGCACAATTAAGCGGTGAATAACTAAACTATTATGGCTTAACCATGTATCAATTGTTTTATAAGGGGGGTCATCTTCAGCTTGAACTGTGATAACACCAAGAATACGATCAAATTCTTTATAAATATAACATCTATTTTTCATAATATCTTTTTTGTAGTGATCTCTTCTTGGATAACTGAGTGTCCATTGTGGAATATTAGCTTGTTGCATGTCTTTTATGACTTTAACAGCTAAGTAATCTATCTCGTTTAAATCATGTAGGTTGGCTTTTACTAACACAATGTCACCCGCTTTCTGCTTTCTATTATAATTGGTTTCAATTAAAATGGCAAACCACAATGTGATTTGCCATGATATTTATTCAGGGTAAACTGAAGCTTGTTTTCTGTGCTTACCGATGCGCTCGTATTTTACAACTCCATCGATTTTACTAAATAACGTATCGTCTCCGCCTCTTCCGACATTATTTCCAGGATGAACTTTCGTTCCTCGTTGGCGATAAATGATAGAACCAGCAGTACAGAACTGACCGTCACCTAATTTAGCTCCTAGGCGTTTTGATTCAGAATCACGACCATTTTTAGTCGATCCAACACCTTTTTTAGAAGCCATGAATTGTTGAATTCTTACATCTAATAACATTTTAGTCACCTCTTTTTCTTAAATTCTAACCATTTATTTTATTGATTGTTAATTTAGTGTATGGTTGTCTATGTCCTTGTTTACGTCTATATTTCTTTTTTGCTTTGTATTTAAATACAATAATTTTCTTTTGTTTACCGTGTTTATCGATTGTCGCTTCAACACTCGCACCATCAACATATGGATTTCCGATTTTTGTCGACTCTCCACCAACCATAAGCACGTTGTCAAAAGAAACTGTATCTCCTTTGTCTCCTGGTAGTTTTTCTACATAAATTTCGCTACCTTCTGACACTTTTACTTGTTTTCCACCTGTTTCAATAACTGCGTACATAAAGCACCTCCTCATTTTTAAGACTCGCCATTAAGGTGCATTTCTGCTTTAAAACCTTTTCTGTGCGGTATGCTTTTATTCAGCGTAAAAATAATAACAAATTAAAGTGATTTTGTCAATTGCTTTCACTGAATATGAGCACAATCCTTATCCATTATACATAAGATTTATTATAATTCAAGAAAAAGATACACAACTTTTTTTAAAAATGATATAATATGGTCGCAGGAGCTGATACAATGAAAAGTATAATTCCATCTAAAAAACGTTTCATCATCCCAGGGGTGTTGTTTTTAGCCGCCGTGTTAGGATTTTTATATATTACAATATCACAAATTATCTTACTCACTAAAGACACCATTACCATCCCCGTTGAAGAAGAATATGTGACAACCTTTGATAAATCTGAAGAAGTTGTTTTAATGGCTAATTATTACGAGGTCGATAAATATCATTTTTATGAACAATCGGGTAATATATTCTTACGATTCATTGATAATGACGAGGAACATTACTTAGTTATACGATTTTCTGGTTTTACAGAAAAACCGCATCAGTATGAAATCACGAAATTACCAAACGATGTTTCAGCAGGAGGATATCATCAATTATTTAGCATTACTTTTGCAGAAGATGATAAGTATGATGTCTATACAAGTGTCGATGCATCATTTACTGATTTAGAGCTGGTGATGCGTAATACCGATAAATCAAAAGAATTAAAAACGCTGTTGTTTTCGACCGTTATCTTTGGTGGAATTACCTTTGGTATCCTGCAATATACAAGACAGTTAAGACGTATTATTAAAAGTCGAGAAGAAAAATTGAAATTTGGTACATTAAAAAAATATAAAGAACAGCAACTACAAAAATAAGTTAATCCAACCAATAATGGTTGGATTTTGTTATAATAAGCCTTTTTCTTTAAACGAGACAAAGCGGTTACGCCCTATAATAACATGATCTAATAATTTAATATTCATCATATCAGCATTTTTCTTAATCAGTTTAGTAATATCGATGTCATTTGTTGAGGGGGTGGGATCACCACTCGGATGATTATGGACTAAGATAAGACTCGCTGAGCTAGTTAAAACGGCATGTTTAAAGATTTCACGTGGATGCACAAGTGATTGATTGAGGCTCCCGATAAACAGTGTCTTCTTTTTGATGAGTCCACCTTTGGTATTTAAATATAGAACAATAAAGTGTTCTTGCATCTTAAATTCCAGTTGGTTTTTTAAAAAGTGAAAGATGTCTTTGGGAGATAATAGTTTTTTATCCGTTTTAAAATCTTCTGTTTCTAGACGGATGCCGAGTTCAAATGCTGCAAGTAGTTGAATTGCCTTTGATTTACCAATTCCTTTTATCTTAGTTAAATCACTAATAGGTTGTTGGCTTAAATCTTTTAAAGAGGCATGGTCATATAAAAGTCGTTTAGCTAAATCAATGACACTTTCTGAACGTGAACCTGTACGTAGTATAATAGCAATAAGTTCGTGTGTTTGGATTGTTTCAATCGGATAGGTTAAAAACCGTTCTCTAGGTCGTTCTTGTTTGGGTATTTCTTTAATTTTAAGCATCGTATGTATCACTCCATTCATTATATAATAATGATAGACATACAGTTTTACTTAATAAAAAAAGGCCTTTTATTGCTGAAGGCCTTTTTGTAAAACATAGTTTCTAACATAACTTATAAAATAAAGGGATCCAGTAAACAGGTAAATAGTGTCCTTACCAAGGTGCAAGTTATCGATAATATCATATGAGTTTTCATTCATATGTTTGTCCTCTACAACAGATGTGTCATATAGGTCCTTTGCCTTGGCACAACGTGGATAAGGGAATTCTGTAAACGTGATTATGTCAGCAAACGATTCTATAATAGAAATCATTTCTGGATAGTCTTTATCCTTCATCGCTGTGAAGATGACATGTATATTTTTGTTCGTATACAATTTATTAATTGTGTTTTTCAGTTGTTTCATCGCATCAATGTTGTGTGCCCCATCTAATATAATTTGAGGTGTGATTGGTTCAAGACGTCCCGCCCACTTGGTTTCTTTTAGCCCTTGTTTTATTGTTTCGGTGTTAATGTTGGTGATTTCTAGTCTGTTTAATGTTTGAATAATCTCAATAGCACAGGCGGCGTTATGGTGTTGATGACGTCCAAGTAACGATATGGTATACATCTCATCTTTATAAAAAAATTCTTTTGAGTCAGACGTTGATTCTAAGATTTCTTTTTTATCAAGCCAGATCAGATCTGCTTGTGCTTTGTGTGTCGTTTTTTCAAACAATGGTTTTAATGATTCGTTAAAGACCGTTGTTACAAGGGGAATATGGGGTTTAGCAATACCTAATTTGTTTTGCGCAATTTCCTCAAGTGAATCCCCGAGTACTTTCATATGATCATAGCCAATACTTGTAATCCCTGTGATAACAGGATTAACAATGTTCGTCGCATCGAGTGTGCCACCTAGCCCTACTTCATACACGACAAAATCAGGTTCCTTTTCTTTAAAGTAAAGAAAACTCATGACGGTTAGTAGTTCAAAATAGCTGATACCTTTATTATATTTCTTTAAAATCTTATGATATAGTTTATATACTTTATTAATATAAAATAATAAATCTGCATCACTAATGTCTTGTCCGTTGATTTGTATGCGTTCATGAAAACGGGTGACATAAGGACTAATAAATGTCCCGACATCTTGCCCATCTGCCAGCAAAATTTGTTTAAGAAATGTTACGGTTGAGCCTTTCCCATTAGTGCCTCCGATATGAATAATTCGTAAGTCATCTTGTGGGTTGTCTAGTAGTTCGCACGCTAACTTTATGTTTGAAAGGTCAAATTTCTCAGTAAAACGTTCAACAGATTCGAGCCATTGGATGGCTTTTTCAGTCGTTTTAAACATTAATCTAAATTTGCAAGACGCGCCTCAACGTTCGCGTATTGTTGTTTGTAGTCTTTGAGTTTTTCGCGTTCTGAGTCAACTTTTTCTTTAGGTGCTTTATCAACAAAGTTTTTGTTGTTAAGCATTCCCGTGCAGCGTGCAATTTCTTGTTTAAGTCGGTTTAATTCCTCAGTTAAGCGTTCTTTTTCTTCTTCAAAATCTACGAGTGCCCCAAGGGGAATATACATATCACAAGCAGATTGAACAATTGTGACATCTTTATCACTCGGCGTTACCGATAGATTAATTGTTAATGTTTCTGGATTTAAAAAGTGTTTAACAATTGCTATATTATCTTCAATAACAGTTTTTATATCACTGTTTTTTGGTTTAATTGCGATATTAATCGCTTTTTTATACGATACATTGTATTTTGAGCGAATATTTCTAACACCTTTTATTAAATCTTTAATAATTTCAAAATGTTCGATATCTGTTTCATTATCCCACGAATCATTCACTAGCGGCCAGTTTGAAATCATGATTGATTCTGCTTTATGCGGTATATTTTGAAAGATTTCTTCTGTAACAAACGGCATAAATGGATGTAATAGCTTAACAATCTGTAGCAAGACAGTGCTTAAGACAGATTTAACTTGGTTAATACGTTTTTCATCGTTTGAATTAAGGGCCGGTTTAGCAAGTTCTACATACCAGCTTGCAAAGTCTTCCCAACTAAAGTTATGAATACTACGTGCTGCTTCACCAAACTCAAATTTATCATAGTTGTAGTCCATGTTTTTAATTGTTTCTTGTAGTTTTGCTAAAATATAGCGGTCTTCAAGCGGATGATCTTCAATCGTGATAGAAATATCATCATAGGAAAAGTCACCGAGGTTCATCAAGGTAAAACGGGAGATGTTCCACAACTTATTAATGAAGTTCCACGCACTTTCAACTTTTTCTATTTCAAACCGTAAATCCATACCTGGAGCACTGTTAGTGGTTAGAAAATAACGTAATGTATCAATACCATATTCTTCTTTAATATCCATTGGATCAACCCCGTTACCAAGTGATTTAGACATTTTACGTCCATCACTATCACGAATTAATCCATGGATTAAACAGTGTTTAAAGGGTGATTTGCCTGTAAATTCAATCGATTGGAAAATCATTCTAGCAACCCAGAAGAAGATAATGTCATATCCTGTTACCATAACGTCGTTAGGAAAATAACGTTCTACCTCTTCTAAATCATTGGGCCAACCAAGTGTACTAAATGGCCAAAGGGCACTACTAAACCATGTATCTAATACATCTTTATCTTGTTTCCATCCTGTCGCTTCAGGCGGGGTTTTTCCGACATATATTTCATCGCCTTTATACCATGCAGGTATACGGTGTCCCCACCATAATTGACGGCTTATACACCAATCATATGTGCCTTCCATCCAGCGCTTAAATGTGTCGTTAAAGCGTGGTGGAACAAACTCTACAGTTGAATCTTTTCGTGCTTGTTTACTTAAATGGTCCATTTTAACAAACCATTGTTTTGATAAGCGTGGTTCAACAATTACGCCTGTACGTTCGCTGTGTCCGACATTGTGTTTTAAGGTTTCAACTTTTGTACAAAGACCTATCTCTTTAAGGTCTTTCACACACGCCTTACGGCATTCAAAACGATCCATACCGGTATATTTTCCAGCATAATCGCTCATTGTTCCATCATCTTCAATACAAGAAGGCATCTCTAAGTTGTGACGTTGTCCAACTTCAAAATCGTTAGGATCATGAGCGGGTGTGACTTTTACAGCTCCTGTACCAAATTCCATATCAACATAATCATCTACGATTACAGGGATTAAGCGGTCTGTCCCAGGTATATACACTTTCTTACCAATATACTTGGTAAAGCGTTCATCCTCTGGATGAACCATTAAAGCGGTATCCCCATACATTGTTTCGGGTCTTGTGGTTGCGATTTCAATAAAATCTTCGCCATCTTCTAACATATATTTAAAGTAATAAAATGCACCTTCAATTTCTTTATGTTCAACTTCGATGTTACTGAGTGCTGTTTGTGCTTGAGGATCCCAGTTAATAATGCGGTCTCCACGGTAAATAAGTCCTTTTTCATACAATTTAACAAACACTTCTGTAACAGCGTCATTTAGACCATTATCAAGTGTGAATCGTTCTTTATCATAATCGACACTAATGCCAAGAGCGCGCCATTGTTTTCGAATTGTATCAGCGTATTCAGTTTTCCAATCCCAAGCAACTTCCAAAAATTTTTCTCGTCCGATTTCATAGCGGTTCGTTCCTTGGTCTCGTAGTTTTGCATCAACTTTTGCTTGTGTGGCAATACCTGCGTGATCCATACCAGGTAAATATAATGCATCATATCCTTGCATACGTTTACGTCTGATAATCATATCTTGTAAGGTATTATCCCAAGCGTGTCCTAAATGCAGTTTTCCAGTAACATTTGGGGGTGGGATAACAATCGAAAAGGGGTCTTTTGATGTGTCTCCGCTTTTGAAATAGCCACCTTCAAGCCAAAAATCATACTTTTTGTCTTCAACTTGTTTGTGATTATACTTTTTGCTTAGTTTTTCCATTTTGTTTCCTCCTCATAAAAAAAGTTCGTCCTGTTGAAAGGACGAACTGTAAAATCCGTGGTACCACCTTAGTTCCTAGTTAACCTAGACACTTTGTCTCATAACGCGAGCGCACGTTTATAATTACTTAAGTTCATTATAACTACTTCCTGGCTACCTTCAATAAGATGTTATATTAGCTTTCAGCACCGCTAACTCTTTTGGATAACACGATTTATTTACTCTTCCAGTTCACTGTATTTACTGGTATATTAACACAGGATTTTTAAGTTGTAAAGTGTTAACTCATTTTAAATGATATTTTAGTTTAGATTACTCAAGATTAATTTTTATGATCGTTTTATCTTGTACTTTGAAACTGATTGTATCCCCAATTTCTTTGGAAATAAATACTTCTATTTCCTCAATATTTACTGTAGAAATATTTAGTATATAATATAGATCATTATCAATTTGTATCCAATAAATAGTGTTACTTTCTGAGACATAACTTTCTAAATCAGTAATTGTGCCAGTGATTTCTGTTAGACTATCTGAATCATTGGCTCCTAAACTCAGTAGATAATCGGTATGTGCGCGATTTTTCGTTTCGGCGATGCCATACACCTCGAGTTCCCGGACATTCATAAAGACATGGCGTAATATTCTGCCATCTTCGCCTTTTATGGCGATGAAGTAAGTGGGTGTCTCATTCACGTTAATCGGAATCGGAAAAGTGGTTGAGATGTTATTTTGTGGTAACAAGGTAAGTACCTTGCTCATGGCTGCTTGTTCGGTTGCGCCAGGAAATTTAAAAAGTCTTGACTCTTTTGTTCTTGTATTCATATAGACAAACCCGATGGTTGATTCATCTGCACCAGCACTAGTTAAGCCAGTGAAGTAAAATAATTCTCCATCATTCATGATTGTACGTTTGCCACGTGAAGTTTGCAAGACATCACGTTGGGTGAAGATACTATTTAAAAATCCATCTTGCAAGCGTCCCCAATAATTAAGTTGTTCTAAAAGAAGTTGTGGTGGATACACACTTTCAATCCAATCAGGTATGTTGCCTGGTTCATAGACATTCATTTCGCCTGTTACGGCATCTACAACCGCTATTTTTGTGATATCTTTTCCCCCATTAATAAAAATAGTTGGTAAAGAATATTGTAATATGTAATGTGGATGCCCTGATTCATCAATTTCAAAGAAGGTATATTCTAAATTATAACGGTTCATGCCATTTAAATAAGCGTGACGGGTTAAATCACTATTAAAATAGGCACTTGGGGTGTAGATCATTCCTATCCCTTCTGCGGCTTGAAGATTGATTAATGTTGTTTCTTTGGTGACTTTATTGACTAATATATACCCAGGTGTTCCTGATTTACGGTTGTTAATCCATTTAAACATCCCGCGAAATTCAAGGGGTGCGACCAAATATTGTTGGTCGTTATAGATAATGTCTGAATATTCCCCAATTTCAAATTCTGAACCGAGTCCTGGGTATTCTCCAAGTTTAAGGGATCCTAACTTAGCACCAAACGCTTTGTCAACAATCGGTAAATTGTTGACATCGACTGTTTTAACATCGGTGCCAAATTCTTCTTCTGAAACATCTATTAACTTTGAATAGGCATCACTATGTAAGAAAACACGTCCACCAAAGATCATATAAAAGAATATAATAAAGATAACAAAACCGGTTGTGATCGAGAATACTTTTAATGAAAGTTTAGCGGATTTATTCAGTGATTTTAACACATAATTAAGCGTCATAATGACAAATAATGCCATATAGATAATGATACCGATGTATCGCAGGTTTAATTTGACTAACAAGTAATAATTAGCAAAGTAAAAAATTAAAGCGATACCCAATACTGAAACAACAGATTTAACAATGCTTTTTGTTTGTTCAACTTGCGTATCAACAATTATGTAGTCTAGTACACTTAAGTAGACCAGTTCATCTAAATCATCTTGTGTACAATCACACGCGAACTCGATTTGTTCTTGCGTAGCATGTTTTGCTTTAGAGACATAGTCAAATATCTCTTTTTGTTTGGGGGTCACATTCATATTTTTGGAAAAAGACCCCACTTTATAATAATCTGTTTCAAAAGGGTGTGATCCACCGTTTTTCAGGCGTTCAAGATCACCAAATTGCCAGAAAAACAAGAAGAATAATCCAATCAGACTTATAATACCAAGTATTGCCATAAATAATCCCTACCTTATTGTTTCTTATGATACGCGATTAACGCATCATATTTTTTATCAAATTCTTCATCAATTGCTTGATCTGTATTATTTAAGAAATGATCAATCACTTTTGGTAAGATATCTTCATACCCGACTTTTGAGCTATAATTAGGAGCAATTGCTTTGATTTTACTATTATCAAAGGTTGTTGATGTAAGTTTATCTCCATAAATTTCTGCTTTAAATTCTGGAAAGTATTCCATGACTGTTTCTATAGGAATAGAAACGAATTTAGGACTCGGAATAGCTTTCTTCTCATTTAGTGCTTCGTAGATATGTTGGTTAAGTTCTCTCCAGGTATATGCTTTTTCACTGGTTAGATGGAAGTAATCATTATACGCTGCTTCATTTTTAAATACATCAACAAAGCCTTTCGCAAAATCACTATTATGTGTGATTGTCCACACTTGTGATCCGCCATTGATTAAAATTATTTCTTTTCCTTGGATAAAGCGGTTAAGTAATGTATAGGGGTTAGAATGACTATTTAAGCGAGCAATAAGCATTTTTTCATTGTATGTATGTGATGGTCTAATCACTGTCACATTAAAGTCTTTTGGTGTGTTAAAAAGATATGTTTCACATTTTTTCTTGTTTTCGCTATAACCCCAATACTTATTTCCTAGAGGAATTGCTTCAGTTACAGGTGTGAACGGTAATGGTTTTTTATACGCTGAGGCACTTGATATGAAAATGAATTGATCTGTTTTACCATTAAATAACTCATAATCACGCTCGCAATGTTCAACAGTAAAGGCAATAAAATCAACAATTACATCAAAGTAATTGTCTTCTAATAAGGCTTTAACTTGTTTTTTATCATTGATATCGCCTTTTAATAATGTTGCCTCATTAGGTAACTTTTCTGGATGATTACCTCTATTTAATACATATAGATCATACTCACGTTCAATTATCTCTTGACTTACTGCAGTTGATATAATACCGGTTCCACCAACTAATAAAACTTTCATTTTTCTTCACCTACTATTTGGTCTAATACATCTAAAATAACGTTTCGATTAAAATGATTGATTGCTGAATATGGAACAAATAAATTAGGATTTTCCATATTCAATGCTTGTTTAATTAATGCTTCTTGTTTTTCTCGTTTGTTTTTACTAACTTTATCGACTTTTGTTGCGACAACTAGACAGGGGATATCATAACTTGTTAAATATGTATACATTTGGATATCTTTCTTGCTTGGTGGATGTCTGAAATCGACTAATTGAATGGCGAGTTCGATATTATCGCCCAATCTTAAATATTCATCAATAATTTCAGAAAACCGTTGTCTATCGGTCTTACTAACTTTAGCGTAGCCATAGCCTGGCACATCAACAAAATAAAATTGTTCATTTATTTTGAAGAAATTCAGTGTTTGTGTACGTCCTGGCTTCGAAGAAGTGTAGGCAATATTGTTTCTGTTTAGTACACTATTGATAAAACTACTTTTTCCTACATTACTGCGCCCCGCTACAACAATTTCAGGTAATTTATCCTTTGGGTATTGTTTGGGGCTTACCGCGCTTATTATAAACTCTACTTGATTAATTTTCATAGTATCACTTCCTCTTTTATTTTATCATATATATTTCTTTAAAAATAGTGTTGTGAAAAAATATTTCTTAGCCTATAATACGAGTTGGAGGGATTATATGGATGATTTAAAGAGAAAAATGGAAATAAGTTATATTAAAGACCGTAAAAAACGTATCCTTGTTATGTCCTATTTACTCATTGCGCTCATCTTTACTATTATATATGGGACATTACAAAGCCCGTTTGAATATAATCTGAGTAATATTGGGAACGGCTTTTCTATTCAAAACCGTATTTTATTTATTGTATGGGCTAGTTATACAGGCTTTACATTAAGTTCATCAATATTCTTCTTATTTTACTTAGAAAACTATAAAAATCAACGCCATTATTCCTATATTAGTATTAGTGTTATATTTCTTGTGTTAACAGCTGTTATTCCATCAACCAGTGACTTATTGTTTTGGTCCTGGATTCATGTAATAGCTGCTGGATTATTCGGACTGTTTATTACACTTGGTTTTTATCCCTTTGCGATGTATATCGCCAATGAAAATAAACATTTGAAACGTGTCATCTATATCTGGATTTCTGTTATATGGCTTGGTAGTATCTTATCCTACTTTATGTTTGTTAACAAAGGCATTTTTGAAATCTGGTTCTTTATCGCCTTTATTGTGTTTTTGTTGTATCTATCTTTAATTCTATATGAGAAAAACATTTTAATACAAAATTATCAATACTATGAAAAAAACAAATTCTCAGATTAATGAGAATTTGTTTTTTTTATGTACGCTTCAATGTGGTCTAATAAGGCATCAATATCTTTTTTTGATATATCGTTATGAATCGCTATACGTAAGTATTCACCTTTGTAGCCACCGATGATGATATTTTGTTGTTTTAAGTAGGTCGCTAGATCTTTAAAATCCAAGCTACTCTTTGTAAAAACCATATTGATATCTAGGACATCAAAATTAACATCAAATTCATCATAGTTATTTAATTTATCAGCAAGGTACTGTGCGTGTTTATGATCGTCATTTAGTCGTTTGGTCATTTCTTTAAGGGAAATAAGTCCTGGAGCAGCCAGCACGCCTGCTTGGCGCATACCGCCACCTAGCATCTTTCGATACTTGCGCGCTTTTTGAATAAAGGCGTTGGTGCCACAAAGAAGACTACCTACAGGACTAGCAAGTCCTTTCGATAAACAAAATGTGACAGAATCAACATGCTTAGTTATTGCTTTCAGGTCAACCTTTAGATGGGTTGCGGCATTAAATAAACGGGCCCCATCCAAGTGGACAAACACACCTTTTTGTTGTGCTAATTCATGAACTTTTTTCATATACTCCGGCCCAAAAACAACACCACTCCCATGGGCATTTTCTAAACAGATTAAGGATGTGTTAGGATAATGTATGTCTTCTCCTCTAATGGCTGTCTTTAGTTCTTGTATAGGTAATTTACCACGCGTTTCATTAAGTAAATGGAAACTCACACCACTTAATACAGCGGACGCGCCTACTTCATATGTTTTAATATGAGAATGGCTTCCAAGAATGATTTCATCCCCGCGTTGTGTATGTGTCATGATGGCGAGTTGATTTCCCATTGTACCACTTGTCACAAATAAAGCAGCTTCTTTACCGGTCATTTTAGCGGCTAATGCTTCTAGTTTGTTAATCGTTGGATCGTCTTGATAAACATCATCACCAACTGTGGCATTCATCATAGACTCACGCATTTTTTTCGTTGGTTTGGTAACTGTATCACTTCTAAAATCAATCATTGGTTTCACCTCGTTAGATATAGTATATCATTTTTTTGTTGTTAATTCAGGGGGATACTTAAGTTTGTTTTTTCTTAAACATATAAAAACTTGCGCCAAAGATAATGACATATCCAGTTAAACTGACGATATCGGGAAATGTGCTGAAAAACGGAATGCCCAGTAAGGCCACAAATAATACATTTATATAATTAAAGATCGATATTTGTTTAGCGGGAGCAAACTTATAAGCAATGGTGGTACCAAATTGTCCGACTGTTGCGAATACACCTGTTAAGATTAGATAGATGATTTGTGTAGATGTCATAGGATGATAATTTAATAAGATAACCGGTAATAATACAACAACGGAGAAGGTACTAAAGTAAAGGACAACTGTATAATATTTTTCTTTTTTTCCTAATACGCGTAACATCGTGTAGGCTGCACCGGCAAACATCGCAGCAAGTACACTTGTTAAATAGGGGATAATGTCAAAGTTGAATGCTGGTTTTATAATCAGTAAAGAGCCTAGAAAGGCGATTATAATCGCAATAAACTGATACTTCTTAATTTTTTCATGTAAGAAAAAACTACTAAAGAAAATTAAAAAGAAGGTCGATAATTTATTTAACATTGTCGCATCGCTAATATTTTCTAAATTATCAATGGAAAAAAAGAAAAGCAACATTCCAATGGTGCCAAATGTACTTCTTAAAAGTAAAAATTTTTGATTTTCTTTTCTGCCATAGTAGCGATCTTCACGAACCGTTACCATAATGATCGCTAAAAACATCGAGATTAAATTTCTAAAAAATACTTTTTGATAAGCAGGTAAATCACCTGCGTTTTTCACCATAATGCTCATCATTGCAAATCCAAAGGCTGCGATGATGAGGGAGATAATACCTTTTTTTCTGTCTGTCATAAAATCACCTCATACGCGTAATATGATACCATACAATAAAAAGCTAGTAAACTGGAATGTTTACTAGCTTTTTTACTTATTCAGTAAGTTCTAAGAATAAATCTATTTCTTCTTTGATGACATCTAAGCTTTTACGCCAGAAGTCTTTATCATTTAAGTCTATATCAACTAAATCAGCAACATCTTCAACGGTCATCTGACCTGTTTTCTCTAAGAGTAAGTCAATATCTTTGGCGAATGCTGGTCCGTTTTCTTTAAATTTCGCATAAATACCTTTAGCAAATAATAGTCCAAAGGCATATGGGAAGTTATAATATGATAAGCCACCACTATAATAATGTGGTTTATAGACCCAAGCATAAGGCATTAAATAATCATGATCTAAACTATCAGCGTAAGCTTCTTTTTGCGCATCAAGCATAAAATCATTTAACATGTCTTCGTTTAATGGTGTTTCTAAGCGTTTATCAAAGACATTTTTTTCGAAAATAAAACGACTTAAAATATCAACAATTACTTGTGTTGAGCCCATTAAGGATTGCTCAAGTAAAAATATTTTTTCTTCTTTGTTTGCATCATTTATCGCAGCGTTTTTCACAATGGTTTCACAAAATGTCGATGCGGTTTCTGCCACAGGCATTGTATAAGAACTATTAAAACTTTTTTCTGAGAAAATATTATCTCCATGATACGCATGACCTAGTTCGTGTGCAAGTGTAATAACATTCGAGAAACTACCGGTAAAGTTCGTTAAGATACGTGATTGCTTTATGGGATGTAAATTAGCACAAAATGCCCCGCCACGTTTCCCATTGCGTGGTGTAAAATCAATCCATGATTCTTTCCATGCACGTTTGGCAAGATTTTCTAACTTGGGACTAAACGTTTTAAAGTTTTTGAAAATATAAGTCATTGCTTCTTCTTCACTAAATTCACGATTGCTTTCACCAAGAGGTGCGAATAAATCATAATAAGGCATTCCATCTTCGTGACCTAATAATTTTGCTTTACGTTTTATGTATTGGTGGAAATGTGGTAAATATTCACGCATTGAAGCAAGTAATGTATCAAGTGTTTCTCGTTTCATTCGTGATTTAAAAACGGCTTCATCAAGTGGACTGTCATAGCCTCTCATCTCTGATAAGTTATTTACTTCACCTTTAACACCATTCATCGCATAAGCGATACTAGGCGTTATTTCAGGCAATGCATCTAGTAAGGTATCATGTGCTCGTTTTCTAATATCTGGATCTTTACTATATGCCTTGTTTCTTAAAGCACTTAAAGATAACTCTTCACCATCAAATTCAATTTTTAATGTCGATGTGAGTTCGCCTTGTAGTTGTGACCAGGCAGTTGAAGATGTTTGTTTCATTTTCGAAATAACCATTTCTTCTTGATCACTTAAAACATATTTAGCCCCTTCAACAATTCGGTTTAAATAAAACCTTGCTTCTTTTAGTAATTCATCTGATTGAATAAGTTTATCTAAATTGTTTACTTCAGGTAACCATTTAGAAAATCTAGTTGAAGCAAACGTTGTTTTACTCAGAGCGACTTGGATATTATTCAAATATTTCTTGGCATCTTTGTTTTTTGCATCAACACTCATTGTTAATGAGCAAAAAGAATATAATTTTCTAACAAGATGATCCAATTTTTCTTCTTGTTTAAGATAGGCTTTAATTTTCTGTTTAGGATCTTCTAGATTGGAAAATTCTTTTTTTGCAAATTCATTTAATGTATCAATTAATTTTTTTGTTTCTTGTAAATCATTTTGAAATGACTCATCTTCAAATGATTCATATAATGCGTCTAAATTCCATGTTTTCATAAAATCTCCTCCTGTTAAAATATTACCATATAAACTATCTAAGGGAAATAGATAATCTTGTAAAAAGTGTCACTTTAACCAAACAAGCCACGTTTTAAAATGCCTTTCTCTAAATAATCTAACTTTTTATCATATAACCTAATAGCTGAACCAATTGATAAGTCATCTGAAATATATTTTAAGATGGTTGAATTTGTGATATTACGAATCATACTAAAAACAACACGGAAATCATTTTTAGTTTTAATATTGTACCCTTTAAATCCATATTTGACTAAGATATCATACATATCAAAATAAATCGTTTGTGCTTTAGCCGAAATTTCAGGTTGTAATTCAACAAATGAATCTTTAAAAACGTGGATCATAAAATTTTTATAACGTTCATTATTAAATAAGTCTAAAATTGATTTAAATATATCGCGTTCTGTTTCAAAGAGGTTTCCCTCATTAATTTTTAACAGCGTTCGATACTTTTTGGTATTCTCTTGCATAATAGCTCTAACAATGTACCAATAGAATGCATCTTTGTTTTTAAAGTACTGATAAAAGCTTCCTTTAGATATTTTAGCAGTTTTAACAATTGTGTTAATAGATGCGTCATGTTTGGGATTGGTGGAAAATTCACGCAATCCAGCATTAAAAATACGCGTTTTTTTCTTACGGGGTAAATGCAGGTATGTTTTATAGGGCATTGGTATCAAATCCTCATATCTGGTTGTTTTAATTATATATGACCAGTGGTCATATGTCAATTAATAAAAAAGAAGCGTCTGAAACGCTTCTTTAGATAGATTGTTTAAAAGCACGAACAATGATTTCATCCATATTCTCAACAGGAATGATTTCTAAATTGTTTTTAACGTCTGATGGAATATCTTCTAAATCTTTTTTGTTTTTCATCGGGATTATGATTGCTTTAAGTCCCATACGATGCGCTGCAATTGACTTTTCTTTAAGTCCACCAATTGGCAGAACGCGTCCTCGTAATGTAATTTCACCAGTCATACCTAGGTTATGATCAACTTTTTTATTTGTTAAGGCACTAACAATGGCTGTTGTGATGGTTACACCAGCACTTGGCCCATCTTTAGGAACTGCACCTTCTGGTACATGAATATGAATATCATTATCTTTAAATCGATCCATATCAATTTCAAATTCTTTGGCATGTGATTTAACATAACTAAGCGCCGCTTGTGCACTTTCTTTCATCACGTCTCCAAGTTTACCTGTTAACACAAGTTTACCTGTTCCTTTATAATAGGTTACTTCAACGGGTAGTGTGTCTCCACCAAATTGCGTATACGCTAGACCGTTAACCACACCTACTTGATCAGATGTTTCACTATCTTTATCTAAGAATTTAGGTTTTCCTAAATGATCGTTTAAATTATCTTTTGTAATTTCAACATGATCTTTTTTATCTCCTAAAATCATTTTGATCGATTTACGTATGAGTGATCCAAATAATCTATCAAGTTGTCTGACACCAGCTTCTCTTGTATAAGAACGGATAAGTGCCATGATTGCTTCATCATCCATGATAAATTTTTCTTTTTTTAGTCCATGTGTTTTAAGTTGTTTATCAACAAGGTGTTCTTTTGCAATGTTTAGTTTTTCTAATTCTGTATAACTACTTAATTCAATAATTTCCATACGGTCACGAAGTGGCGCTGGGATATTACCAAGGTAGTTGGCAGTTGCGATAAACAATACTTTACTTAAGTCGTATTCTTCTTCTAAGTAGTGATCACTAAAGTTGGCATTTTGTTGGGGATCAAGGACTTCTAATAATGCTGCACTTGGGTCTCCTTTATAATCTGCGCCTAATTTATCAACCTCATCTAGTAAGAATACCGGATTGACAACACCTGCTTTTTTCATGCCTTGCATGATACGACCAGGTAGTGCGCCTAAATAAGTACGGCGGTGTCCACGAATTTCTGATTCGTCTTTTACCCCACCGAGTGATTGCTTAACAAATTTTCGGTTTAAAGCTTTTCCAATACTTTGTGCCAATGTTGTTTTTCCGACACCAGGAGGTCCAACTAAACAAAGAATTGTTTGTGGGTTTTTACCTGTTAGTATCTTAACAGCCAGGTATTCAATGATACGCTCTTTGACTTTTTTAAGTCCAAAGTGTGTAGAATCAAGTGCTTGCTCTGCTTTATTGATATCTGTTTCATCCACACTTTTTTCATGCCATGGTAAGTCGATTAGAAAGTCTAAATATGTTCTAATAACTCCACTTTCCCCACTTGATGTTGGGATTGATTTATAACGTTGTAATTCATAAAGTGCTTTTTCTTCAATATGTTTTGGCATTTTCTTTTCAAGAATTTTTTCTTTGAGTAATTCAATATCTGATTCTTTCTTTACTTTGTCACCCAGTTCTTCTTGAATGGCTTTCATTTTTTCACGAAGATAATACTCTTTTTGATTTTCGTCAATGTTCTTTTTAACAGTCATGTTAATTTTGTTTTCGATTTCTGTCATGTACTTTTGCTTTTCAATGTCTTCAAGCAAAAAGGTGAGACGTTGGTTTAACGACTCTGTTTTTAAATACTTGAATTTCTTTGTTTCACTAATTTTTAAATTGCTAGCTATTATATCGCATAATTTATCGCTTGATACGCCTTTTTTAATAGCTTCCATACTTTTTTGAGCATTTTTAAGAAAATTCTTAGCATTACTCATTACTTGTTTTGAAAGCATACGTACAAGTGCTAGTTCTTGATCAATATCGTCTTGAGTTGTAGGGAGCGTCTTGAATTTCGTCATGAAGAACGGGTCCGTTTGTTCAAATTTAATAATATTTGCACGGATGATCGGATCAAATTTTACTTTGAAGTTCCCGTTCGGTAATTTTATTTTTATTCCAATTTTAGCGACAACTGCATGCTCTAAGACATTGTCTTGAGTGGGTAGTTTATCACTGGGATTTTCTTGTACTAATAATAAAACATGCGAATCAAAGTCCTCTTCTGCTTCAGTGAGAGCTTTTTTACTTAATTTACGTCCTACTTCAATACGAAGATCTGTATGAGGAAATGGCACAATTCCACGAACTGCGATACTTGGTAATATTCCTTCTGATTGTTTCGTTGTTGAAAACATTTAATCACCTCTTTTAGATTCTTCTTACTCTTATATTATACTGTTTTAAATGGGCTAAATCAATAAATAAGCATAGTTTCATGATTACTTAATTATAAGCCTTTTTAATTATAATATAGGATGGTCGTTATTTAAAGTAAAATGGAAAAGAAAACTAAAACAATGTGTCTTAGTTTTCTATTTAGTCTTCTATTTTTTTGTTACTTTTTAAAATAATGATAAATACCTTTTGCAACACCACTATTGTTGTTGCTATCTGTGATAAAATCAGCAATATCCTTTAAAGGTTGTACGGCATTTTTCATCGCTACTTTTTTATGTGCTACCCTTAGTAGTGATAAATCATTTTCTTGATCACCTAGAGCAAGCATATTTTTAGGAACGTCGTTTGATTGTTTAAGCCATTTCTTTAAGGCATTGCCTTTGGTCACATTTTTGGGGTTAATATCAATAAAGGTTGATTTGCTTGATACGACTTCAAAATCTCCCATGGTTTTGATTGTTTCTTTAAACGTCTGATACGCCACGGGATCTTCTTCAACAAGCATTAATTTATTAACAGGGGTACCTTTTGGATAAGCAGCAATGTCTTTAACAATGATTTTACTTTTTTCATCTAACACCTGATTCCATTGCTCAAATTGTCTTTTTCTTGCTGAATCATTTGAGTAGATAGCATCATGTGTGTAAATTAGACGATCTAACTTGTTATCTTTGGCATATGTCAAGATTTTTTCGACAACTGTATCTTTAAGCGTTGCTTCATAAAGTACTTTATCGGTTTTGGCATCATAAATCTCAGCGCCGTTGTTTAAAATGAATAACGTGTTTAATCCATAGTTATTAATATATGCTTTAACAAGTTGGTATGGTCTACCTGTTGCGATGATAAACGGGATAGATTTTGTTTTAAGTAACGCAATTGCTTCTAAGTTTTCATCCGTAATGGTGTGATCATCGGTGAGTAGTGTCCCATCCATATCACTGATTACTAAATCAATTGTCATAATTATCACCTTTAAAAAAAGGCATAATCACTTACGATTATGCCGATTATTCGTATTATTATGCTTCTAAGTCTAAGTTATCTACTAGAAAATCAATTGTTTTTCTGTATTTAACTTCGTGTGCAACAGCAGCAGGGTTCACTGCTTGTTTAACTTGTTCAAGTTCCATGTTGTATTGATCTGCTATTTCTTTATACTTAGCAGTGATTTCTTCTTCAGTCGCATCAATACCTTCTTCAAGACCGATTTGTTCAACAACTAAGTTATATGATACTGATTTTTCTGCATCATCCATTAGTTTTGATTCAAAATCTTCTTTTTTCATTCCACTAAATTGTAAGTATTGATCAAGTTCTAAGTTGTATTGTTTTGCTTGTTGGCGCACGTTATCCATTAAGCGTTTTTGTTCTTGTTCAATCATTTCTAGTGGTAATTCAAATGTGGCATTTTTTGTTGCTTCTGAAACGGCAAAATCAACGCGTGCGTTTTTGTTTTCTTCTTCTTTTTGACTAGTTAAGCGTTCTTTTGCGTCTTCTTTAAGTTCTTTTACTGTTTCAAGATCGTTGTCCATTTCTTTGACAAACTCATCTGATAGTTCAGGAACTTCTTTAACTTTCATTTCATGTAGTTTAACTTTGAAAGTAGCATCTTTCCCTTTAAGGTTTTCTGCTTGGTAATCTTCTGGGAAACTAACTTCTATTTCTTTTTCTTCCCCTTCTTTCATACCAATCATTTTCTCTTCAAATCCAGGAATAAATTGGCCACTACCAATTTTCAATTCATAATTTTCAGATTTTCCACCTTCAAATGGTTCACCATCGACAAATCCTTCGAAATCGAAGATTGCTGTGTCACTCTCTTCAAGTGTTCCTTCTTCTTTTAAAACAAGTTCTGCGTTTTGTTGTAATAGTTTGTCGACTTCTGCATCGATTTCTTCTTCTGTCACTTCGACAGCTTGTTTTTCGAATTTTAAGCCTTTGTAATCTCCCAGTTGTACATCTGGTTTAACAGCCACTTCAGCTGTAAATGTGAAGCCTTTACCTTTTTCAACTTTGGTCACGTCTAAATCAATGTTTGGTTGTGCAACAACTGCAACATCATATTCTTGTACAGCGTCTGCATACGCTTCTTGAATTGCGTGATTAATCGCTTCGTTGTAAAGAGATTCAACACCTTTATGTTGTTCATAAACTTTACGTGTTACTTTACCTTTACGGAATCCTTTGATTTCTACATCATCTTTAATCTGATTAAATGCATGATCAAGTCCGTGTTCGAAACTTTCTGGTGAAACTTCAACTTCTAATTTTACTTTGCTGTCTGATAATTTTTCTAATTTTGACATTATTTTCCTCCTCATTCAAAATACAAGTAATTATAACATATAGATAGTAATTGTAAACTAAATAACTAAATCTTTCGTAAGTTGTTTAATATTTCTACCATTGCCCAGGTATCTTGCTTACAATAGTTTTTTAAGGCAACTTGTGTTTCCTTTAATTCAGCGGAATTTAACTGAATATATCCCGCGTATGCATAGACTGCTTCCATCCCGTTTCCAACTGTCATACCATCATAACTGAGTTCGCTAAAAATTGGTAATACTTTTTTTATACTATATGAACCATGAAGTGCTTCATGATAATAATTGATGGTTTTTGCTCGTTCTTTATTGTAGCCAATGTTTTGATAAAACTTTGTGTTTGTTTTAATCAAATACATCAAATCAAACAAGCGTTCATTAAGGTTTAACAATTCAGTTTTATAAGTGGGGAACAGTTCAGCAAATTCCTTTATACGTGTTTTTTCAAATGCCTGGTTATACACCATGACACTTCCCCCGTCATCTTTAATATGCTTTAGCATGGCTTCTACTAGTTCTAATCGATGATCCGATGCGTCTTTTGCTAAGAATTCATAATGATCATTATCTTTATCGCAGATACCAGCTTCACGCTCGATGTGTAATGAAAACTGAAAAACACTTTGTGTGTAGGGTGTTTCTCCTTCAAAGCGAGGCAACGGGCAGGGAAAACTTTCAAAATCTAGATGGTAAATCGGATATCTTATTTCTTTTATACCATCTTGTATTTTTTCTTGGTCGATGTAGGGTGTATGCGTTAGGGCAACATCTCGTTGGATTTGGTTATTGGTTCTGGTTAACCACTCATGCGGTACATCTTCCATTGTCCTAAAGCCATCATTTATTAAATCAAAGGTCTCTTGTTTTTCTCCAAACTCATCTTTGAATCCGTGATGTTTGCTTAAGTATTCTAAGATACTGTTTTTTTTAGGAAACACATCATAACAAACATCTTTATAAATACATTCACGCATTTTCTTGAGTTGACAGTGTTTTCCTAGTGGCACACGCGTTGGATCGTCTTCTTCAATCCGTTTTATCACGCGATCAACAAGTGATTCAATCATCGGCTGCATCTCTTTGGTTAACACCGTAAAATCAATAAAAGCAACGATATCATTATTATAGGCTGGTTTTCCTTCAATGATTTCACCACTGTAACGATACTCATGGTTTAATACCCCAAGATAGTAGTTCGCATCTTTAACGTCTTCTTCAATCACAAACCGCTGAAAGGCAAGGTCAAATACATACACACCTTCTGCACGTAAACGTTCCATTAAATAGCGACGTTTTTTAAGATATTTTTTACTTTTTAACCTGCTTGGTTCGCGTGTTTCAGCTAAGTGTAAGATGTCTTTGTCGTCTTTGTAAAAAACATGGTATTCGACACCATCTTCTTTATAAGTCATTGATAAAAATTTATTGGTTGTGGTGGCTTTTACTTCGACAATATTTATTTGATCATCAATTTTATTATAGATATCTACATAACACATTAAATTATAATATTTATATCCTCTTAAAAATAATTTTTGTTGGCCATATGTGGTGGAATATCTGGTTTCTCCTCCCCAGTCACTCATTACTTTTCGTGCAGTTAAGATCTCAACCTCGTTAAAATAAGGCATCATAACTTCCAAATGTGTTGTGTCTGGTTCTAAAAAATCCTCTTCAAGGGCGAAACTGCCTTCAAGTGAATCAATTAAATCATAAAATCGATCATTTTCCGCATCGTCTAAATCTTTGCGTTTATGAATTTTATTTAATGCGGGATATCGATCACATCGCACATATTCCATAAACTTTGATTTGGTGATGTTCATACTTGCCATAGTTTCCTCCTTACAATGAATACATCAATCCTAAGAACTCTCGTTGGTGTATGTTGGGGCCAAATTTATACTTGGTTGGATTATGACTTAATTCATCGACTAGCGCACTGAGTGGCATCCAAAAGGCTTTAAGTCCCAGTTCTTGTTCCAGATTTGTTAGAGATTGTTTACCATCTTTACTCACTATATCACAGTTATAGTAATGAGTAATAAACGTTTCTCCTTCGAAATGTTCTTTTATGGTTATTGTTTTTTTATTAGGTGAAACTAAGTAGCCTGTCTCTTCTTCAACTTCTCGTTTAAGGCAAGACTCTAATAATTCATCTGTATCTAGTCTACCGCCTGGAAGGCCGTATATATCAGTAACTGTTAGATGTACGACTAATACCTTATCCTCTTGCATGACAAGTCCTCTACATGCAACTGATTGGGTGTTATTTTTAATATCTTCTTTTGTTAAATTGCTATCATAAATTTCAATCATTTTTGTCACCTCTTAAAAGAAACGATGCAGTTTTAAACTGCATCGTGCATGATTTCGTCAAGCTTTTGTCTTAAATCTTGTAGGCTAAATGGTTTTAGTATATAGTTGTTTGCGCCTAAATCGAGTGCATCAACAACATGATGTTTATTATCTACATTCATCATCAATAAAATGTATACATCCTTAAATTTTTGATCTGCACGAATGGTTTTAAGAACTTCTCTACCAGTCATACCTGGCGTATCCCAATCTAATAAAAGATATTTTAGATCCGATATTTCCTTTGCTTTTTCAATCCCTTTACTTCCACTATCTGTTTCTTCAAAATCCAATGAAAAATTCTTGACACAATCTTCAACAATCATCCGAATAGTTTCTGAATGATCAACACATAGTAAAGTTGCCATGTTAGCCTCCTTAAAACACATTTATCTAAACGTATTTTATCATAATTCCTTTTATTTTAAAAGGTTTCCATTAAGAACAGCAGAAAAAATAGAATAAACGCTTAAACTGTTATTCACTTAATAATTTAACGCGTTTATCAGTGATATTTTCTTTTGCTTTTTGTTTGATAAATCTTATAATGTCATTATTTATTTGATTTTTAACGAAAACGACGCCATTATTTTTATTTAAATATAAATATAAGTAGTTTTCTGTTTCATTTATACTATAAAAATCTTTCCACTCTTTTTTAATGTCACCTTCACTGATTTTATAGTAAAGATATGTGTCATCAACGACATATTTCATTCTAAAAAGACCGGGGTTCTTTTGATATTGTTTTTTCGCGTTTCTTCTAACAAAGATAACCATTCCTACTAATAGAACAATAATTCCAATACCTATGTATAAAAATGTAAAGTCTTGTTCTCCTGTTACAAATGGGCTAATTATTAGATATCCAATACTGACAATAAACAATACTAGATTAAACGGTTTAAAAAATGTTGATTTTAAATGGTTGTTTACAAATGCAACATAATCCTCTTCTTCAACTGTTTGATTAAATTCATATTCCATATTATTTCTCCTTTCGGTGTCACTTGTATTTTACCAGAATTGCACAAAAATACAATGATTTATCTGCTTTGTGGTTATTTTAACCTGTCTTCTATGTGTTTTTTTACCTGGTTATGCGTTTCTAAGTCTAAACATTCATTCGCAAATTGTTTCATTTTAGCAAATGATAGTTGGCTAAATAGCCGTCTTGTTTTTAATATTGATGTGACACTCATACTAAATTCATCTAATCCAAGTCCTAAAAGAATTGGCGCTGCAAGTTGATCACTTGCCATTTCACCACACATACCGACCCAGATATCTGCTTTATGGGCCGCATCAATAACAGATTTAATTAACCTAAGTAATGCGGGGTTATACGGTTGATATAAGTAAGCAACTTTTTGATTCATTCTGTCTGCAGCAAAGGTGTATTGAATTAGATCGTTTGTTCCGATACTAAAGAACTCAACTTCTTTAGCAAATTTATCAGCGAGCATCGCTACTGCTGGTATTTCTACCATTATTCCTAAAGTAATCTCATCATAATCAACTTGTTCTGCTTTGAGTTCTTGACGACATTCTTCTAATAAACGTTTCGCCTCTCTAAGTTCATCTAATGTAGCTACCATAGGAAACATAACATGTAAATCACCATACACACTGGCGCGTAATAATGCGCGTAACTGTGTTTTAAACATATCTTGTTCTTCTAAACAAAGACGTAGTGAACGTTGGCCTAAGAAGGGATTTAATTCATCCACAAGGGGGAGATAATCAAGTGATTTATCGGCACCTATATCAAGTGTTCTAATAATCACTTTTTGATCTTTAACGTGTTCTAGTACTTTCTTATAGGCATTAAATTGTATGTCTTCAGTTGGCAGTTGTTTTTTATCCATATATAAATATTCTGTACGGAAAAGCCCAACCCCATCTGCTCCATTATCAATGACCATTTCCATATCACTAGGATTATTGATATTTGCGGCAATTTCAACATGTGTACCATCTTGGGTAACACTTGGTTTATTTTTATATTTTTCTAACTGTTTTTGTCTTTGTTTAAACGTCTTTTGTTTTTCTTTATAGGTGTTTATTTCATCTTTTGTCGGATTAATAATAACAATACCGGCTTCGCCATCAATAATTAGCGTGTCGTCATTAGAGACGTTATCCATAATATCTCCAGTACCGACAACCGCTGGTAATTCTAGGCTTCTAGCCATAATAGCACTATGGGAGGTACGACCACCAATGTTTGTAACAAAGCCTTGCACAAACTGTTTATTCAATTGGGCAGTGTCACTTGGTGATAAATCATCTGCTACGACTATAACCTCTTCATTAATATTGCTTGGATCCATAATATCGACATCTATTAGATGTGAGATGATACGTCTAGCAACATCTTTGACATCTGCATGTCGTTCTTTTAAATAGTTATCATCCATCGCTTTAAATAACTTTTCATAATCATCAGTTACCTCTTTAAATGCTTTAGCAGCATTAAAAGATTGATTCGTTATTAACGCTTCAACTTGGCGTTTAATTTCTGGATCATTTGCAATTTCTATATGAGCATCAAACACCATAGCATGTTCTTCATCAAATGCGTTTAATGTCTGTTTTTTTAGTGTTTTCAACTCTTCGACACTCACCTTAATTGCTGCGTCTAGTTTTGCGATTTCTTTTGCGGTATCATCTGTTTTCTTATCTGGTATGTCAAGTTTAACTTCTTTGAATTTAAATACCTTAGCAATGGCAATACCTTCACTAGCTATAATACCTTTTACTTTCATGTGAGTCCGCCTCTTTTCATTTGATTAATTAAATTCATATTTTTTGGTTGATACTTACTGCTGGTTAATTTACAGTTAATTATAGCATATCTACAGTTTTATTTCATCACACAGTTTGCTTAAAAAAACACTACAATCACAGAGAATTATTCTGTGTGATTGTAGTAATAAGATTCATAGTAGTAATAAATTTAAAAACTATTTACTTGTCTCAGGATGTAAAAACAGACTTAAAAAAGTATATCCAAGTATCATCTGCGACACAGTTAATACTGCTGCAATGTTAAACCCTGATTGGATAAATTTAGTTATTATAAAACTCGAGAACAAAAAACTTTATCCGGTTTGATTTTTATTCTTTAGTTTCCTAAAAAAGTTAATAATAACAATCAAAACGATTAATATTTCTAAACGCCCAAGAAGCATCATAACTGATCCCATCCATAAAATAACAGGAGGCGAACTATAGCCAAATAGACCAACAGAAAGCCCAACTGTACCTAAAGCTGAGGCGCTTTCAAATAAACTCTCTTGCATTGTGAACCCATAATGACTAAACATAACTACACCAACAAATAACATTATTAAGTAAAGAAGTCCAAACACAAATGTGTTTCGTAACATTTTATCAGTGACATCTTCTTTTTTATCTACTTTATGTACGCGTTTATTGTAGATATATCGTTTGCTCGTGATTGATTCTAAAAAATACCAATAGATTGATTTAATTAATAAAATAAAACGAAATTGTTTAAATCCTCCGGCTGTTGAACCAATTCCTCCACCTATAACCATTAATACTATAACGACTATAACAAAGATTGAAGAATATCCTAAAAAGTCATTAATAGTACTATACCCCGTTGTAGTTGAGGCAGATATTAATTGAAATGTCGTTATTCGCAATGACTCAAAAAACGGCATTGCTTGTGTTTGTGATACATAAAGTGTCATTGCAGGGATTAATACTAAAAAGACACCTAACATATAAAATAACTCGTTATGTTTTAATACATCTTTTATTTTTCCAGTTAGTAGGTGTGCATGAACTAAGAAGTTCGTTCCACCTAAAACCATTAATACAATAATAACAATTTCTACGAATAGATTATTAAAGTGTAAAATACTTGTTACTTGAGTAGAAAACCCGCCTGTTGATATTGCTGCTACAGAATGGTTAATCGCATCAAATATAGACATTGATGAAACAGATAATAATATTGTTCCAATTGTAATATATAACAAATAAATACCAACAATTCTTCTTGCTGAAGCGACTAAATTAGGACTTAGTTGATCGGAGTGTCCCTCAGCAGTGTAAATGGCATATGAATTTTGTTTTGATAATAAACTAACAAATACTAATACAAGTCCTACACCACCGAAAAATTGTAATTCACTACGATAAAATAAAAATAAATTACTTGTAATTGAAACATCCATAACACTGAGACCTGTTGTGGATAACCCACTTGTTGCTTCAAATACAGCGTGTGTGAAGTTGTACAAATCTAACATAGCAAAAGGAATTGCTGTTAGAAGTATTGCAAGAATCCAAATTAAAACAATCAACCAAAAAGAATTCCGATCAAAAACAACATAGTCGTGATATTTTTTATTAAGAAAGTATAATAGTCCACCAATTATGACAGAGGTCATACCGGGTATTAAGAAATATATAATTTGGTCGTTTTCTGCCGGATAGAACAATGCAACAACTATTGGAAGCAGCATGATAACGCCAATAATGATGACAAATATACCTAAATAAGAAATGATAGATCTGGATTTTGAAGACATCTCTATCCCTCCTTGGTAAATGCAAAGATATCGTTTAATTCAGTTAGTGTTTCAGATTTAGTTACGATATATAATACATCATTTGCTTTCAATACAGTATTCCCATTTGGAATAATAATATCATCATTTCGTAAGATACAACTTATATTAATGTTAATCGGCAACTCTAAATTTTTAAGTTGTTCATCAATAAATTTACTCTCTTCATTCAATTCTATTTTAGAGAGCGTTACATTATTATTATCAATATTTAGTAATTCATAAATTTCATTTGATAATGATTCATTTTCGATAATTTTGGCAACTAAATAAGTTGAAGATAGTGCAGAATCAATACCTAATTGTTCAAAAACATTAACATCTTTTGGATTGCTAACAGTAGCAATTGTTTTACTGACATTAAAGTTCTTTTTAGCTAATTGACAAGCAACATAATTAAGTTCATCTGATTCACTCAGAGAGATAAAAATATCAGCATTTTTTATTTGGGCTTCTTCTAATACATATTTTTTTGTTGGATCTCCATAGTAAACAAACACATTATCGTGATTTTTTAAATATTCGCAAATATTTTTATCACTATTAATTAAAATAATTTGATGTTTCTTATTTTGAAACATTCTAACTAAAAAGTCAGCTTGAGAAGAACCTTCACTAATTACAATTTTCATTCAACATCACTCCAAAAATGGGTATTAAATGCTTCAGTAGATAATTTAAAAGGATAAATAGCTGTTATATCTGTATCATCGATTAAGGTGCTTTTTTCATCATCACTTAATCGGACATAAACCTTGTCTACGTTATAAATCATATTTGCTATATGTCCAATAAATAAATTTGTATTGTCATTATTAGTTGTAACAATAATAACATCAGCTTCTTTAATGCCAACTTTTTCTAAGATTTCACTATCAATCGCATCACCTATAAATCGAAAACCACTATAGTGATCACCTAGTTTTCTAAATGAGTCTTCAACTTTATCAACAATAGTTACATCATGCCCTTTTAAAGATAAATCAGATGCAAGATGTGATCCTAAACGACCTGAGCCAACCACAATTGCTTTTTGTTTCTTCATAAATATCATCCTTCTTTTTTAGAGATTAAATTAATATCTTATTCAATTTGGTTTTAATAACCTATTTTTGAATACTAATTCAAGCAAAGCCCTTAACATATATTTTTTATTATACACTTTTAAATATATTATTCAATATCGTTGCTACAAATTAATACGTTTTCATTAATATGGGTATAGTACACTCGAATTGATCATCATTTATAATTATTACCGATAGTATTATAGTGTTAAATCCAACCATAATCAATAATTTTAACGTAATATTTTTAATAAACCGCTTCTAATTAAGAGTTTTATCAGTAATTAAAGCAGTTCTTCTAAAAAGGATTATCCTACAGGAAAAGATAAACAGCATATTTAAATACTGAGTAGCATGATAAATAATTTATTCCCCAAGACATTCTTCACTAAGAAACCACACTTATACTTGACCAATTTATAATTTTTATTTATAATTAGGGTAATAATCACAAGGAGGGTAACATGAAAAAGTTGTATAGTCTTTTAGGTTCTATTTTAGGTTTTATAATTATTTTAATATTTGGTTTAAAAAATATTCAAGCATTAACTGGTTTTTCATTTGAAGGTATGCAAGATATTCTTGGTTACTTTAATCTCGTACAACAATATTTAATTTACGCATTAGCAGGACTTGCAGGAATGGAGTTTGTAGCTGGCAAGAGAATCATACGGTTTGTCTTTTTCCTTATCTTAGCCTTTGTTGTCATCTCAACATTCTTCCCTGATGTTTTAAGTACTGTAATGTAAACTTCAAAAGAAAACAATTTTTCAATCAAAGAAAATGCAATGATTAGCTCGTTGTGTTTTCTTTTTGGAATATAAATAAGTATAATAGTGCTAAGTGAACGTCCTTTTTATAGACAATAGCTGGTTCTGTTATACTTTCCTTTTCTCCTAAAAATGATGTGCTATATAATCTCATGTGGATAATGATATCTGTAATATATCTAGCCTCTTTATCTATTATATATTCATAGTCTATCTTCTTTTCTTTTAATCTTTGTATGGATAACTTTTTTTACAACATTAAATCAAACGATAAATAACCAAGCGGGTTTCCAAAAGAAAAAAGGTAAAATAGTATTTTGGATTATGCGTTGTGATTCATATCACATACATCCTGAGAGGTTTTATTGAGTGCCCTAGGTGGATGCCAAGCAATCGTTGTTGCAGCATTTGCAAAAGCACATAAAATAACCTACGAAGATTTTTATGTAGATATTAAGGGGGATATTGATTTAGATGGATTTATGGGGAAATCTGATGTAAGACCAGGGCTTCAAGAAGTTCGTTATAAAATCCATTTCAAGACCAACGAACCACGAAATAAAATGGAGAAGTTTGTTCAATTTGTTGAACGAAGTTGTCCAGTGGGGGACTCAATTGAGCATGCAGTAAAATTTGAAAACGCAGGAATTATATTAGAATAATATGTATTTAGGATCTTAGCAAACTTGCTAAGATCCTATTCTTTTCAAGTATCATTCTTAAATATATATAATGTCATGAAAAATATAAAAACAAGTAGTATATTAAAAAAGACATTAAAGTCTTTTTTTGAATTGATTGGAATTTTAACATACTAAAATAGGTTTAGATATCATTACATGGAATCAATTTAATAATAAACTACAAAGTAATAAATTATAGCTGCAGGAAAAAAGATTATTAATAAAATCCAAAACACAGGATTTTTATAAAATTTCATAATCATATAACTTTCTTTGTTAAGTTATTTTTACCACGTAAACGTATTTTCTATAAATAAAACACAAATCTAAGTGTGAGCATTAGTTGCTTTTAAAATGCAAAGTGACAACCTTTTACATATATCACATGTTAATTACAATATGTTGCTAACTTCCAAACAATACGTTTTAATGCTTTGTCTTATATATAAGCATCGTTATAAATTATGTGTATTGTATGTAAACGCTTGTTTTATATGGTATAATTATTGTAATAATAAAGATTATAAATAGGAGGTTAATATGAAACCAAGACTTATTTACAAGAAACGAAGTAATCACTCATCAAGAGGATTTGAACTCGTAAGATTATATGAAAACGGAAATGTATTACAGAAAAAGTATAAACACAGTTATACAAAATATCAGGAAACGGACTCAAAAACCTTTCACGTGAAAGGAACGATTGTTCTAGAAGAAATTCATTTTGATAAAGACAATAAACGTAAAACCACAGAATTGTTAAATCATGTTAAAGAACTAAAAACATTTAAAGAGAAAGAGTACGAGAAAGCACATAAAGAGCTTACAAAATTACATGAGGAAACCGAAGCTAATCTATCAGTAGATTATAGACTAATGTTTGTGTTAGATACAAGTAGTTTAACAGAGGAAATTGAAATTCCAAAAGAAGTTAAAACCTACCCTATCACCTTCTTACGTGCAACCACATCTGTTTCTGTAATTGAACGTAAAAAGAATCCTGAGAACTTAGCAATTCGTTTTGTTCCAATAATAAATGAAAATCTATACTTTCACTACATACCTAACAATGATCATATTACAATGACTGGCGATAACTTATTTGCTCTTGCAACTAGAAATGTTGATAAAAAGCTTTCTGAACAAGAATTTGTTGATTATGTTGATGGAATGGTTGAGGAGGTCAAAGATAAGGAAGAATATTATGTTAGTCTTATCAAATCACAACGACAAAGAATTGCAGCTCTTGAAACAAAAGAAATGGGAGATCTATATCCTAGATAATACTAAAAGGTGCATTGTTGCACCTTTTTTTTTATATGTTTATCTAGTTTATTCAAGAAAAATCCTTCTTCAAGGATATTGAAGAGATCATAAGTGGGGGGATAAATTGAACTGATTTTCGGCTTAACTTTTTTCTTTTCAAATAGCATTCCGAAAGGAATTAGACTGCCCGACTGACGCTTAGAAGATTTCTAACCAATGTTAGTTGAAAATACTATCGATAAACTTATCTAAATCATTTGGATACTCTTCTGTTAAGAATGCACCAGATAGTGAATTTGATGAGTCAAATCTTATTATTGAATCAGACTGTTGTGATATGAAGTAGACATCATTATCTTCATTATAATGAAGATTAACAATATATCTGTTTCCTACACTTATGTTTAAATCATCAGTTACATTTACTCGAATTAACTTCCATGAATCGTTTGTAAACTCAGTATCATATACCATAATGTATACGCTGTCAGAAATACAGTTGTAATCTTCTACCTATAAACCTCACCATAAACAAAATTAGCATAATCATCTTCTATCATATCGTTCAAATTATCATAGCGATAAATAACCTCTATTTCGATATGAAGTGAAGTGCTTTCGATTTAATTCGCACATAAATCGAATTCTAAATTGCTTCCATTATATTCTACACTACTGTAATGATCCTCATATATTGATTCATAATCAACATTTTCTTCTGAACACCCTAGCAACGCTATTAAGAATACCCATAAAAACATAAACTTAATCTTCATATAATCAATCTTTTTGTAGTAATGTTATACCACATTAAAACATCTTACTAAATTAATACTATAGAAAGTAAAGATTATACCATTTTTCTATTCTTTAACTTTCAAGTCATTTATTATATTTTTAAAAAACTCTTCATTCCATGAATTTAGATCACCATCGTCTTTAATGAATGGAATTACATCTAGTTTGGCTTTCTCAAAATCGATTTCTTTTAAACGATTATAGAGGAGTTCTTTTAATGATTCCAATGATAAAATCGAATCTGAATCTATTGTCATTGTTTGTTTTAGTCTAGCCTCTAAGTGGTGTAGGTTGACTGGAACCTCATTTGCAATGTAGAAAACAAAATCGTAGAAATCTCTGCCTTTTGTTCTATGTTTCCATTTTCTCGCTATTATCGCATGTAGTTTTCCTGCAAATAATGACGATTTATCATATATTCTAACTTGATACGTATTTGGAAGTAGTCTATATTTAAACTCGGTTGTTGCATGTAAGGGAGGATTCACATCAATCTCAAATTTAATTTTAATCTTCTCATTGTTGTTGATTTGATTTAAATGAGTTGTATTTGGATAAAAAATCAAAAACTGTTTTCTCGTGTTTCCTTTTAAGAATGCAGATTTAATGTTGGTTTTAAAATTTTTCTTTTTATTACCAACTTCAAACTCCAACCCGAGAGATTCCACCGCTTCTTTAACTGCTGGTAAATACTTATCAAAATTAAAGTCTTCCGATGGAGATAACAATGTAAAATCTAAATCTTCTGAAAATCGATTGAGTCCATAGAACATCCTCAATGCAGTTCCACCATAAAAAGCTGCATGTTTAAAAAAGTCAGTTCTTGCTAGTCCAGATAGTGTTACTTCTTGCATAATCTCTTTTATCGCATTCTTTTCATCTTCAATGTTATTCAGAGTATATTTGTTTAACATCTGTTCAATGACTGTCATTTTTCTTTACCTCCTTCAATAGTATTTTTTTTAGTATTTTCATATTAGATGATGGGTATAATTCTGATAACTTTATTACTTTTTTTAAATCTAGATTGTAAAAATCTTCCTTTTCAATCCTCAAGTCTTCAAAAAGCAAAGACTTTAAGTTTTTCATACTTGTTTGAGGGGATGCGATATACAATCTATCACAAAGTGCTTTTTCAGGTATCGCAACTATATATGAGTACCCGTTTTCAATATAACTTTTCACACCATAAGGATATGCTTTATTTGGTATATCGCGATAAGTATACAAACCAAAGGCATTTTTATATCGTTTTGATTTGTTTTTATTATACGTTGCACTTGTATATGTGTATACTCTTTCGGGAATCAGCCCATGATAGGATAAAGCGAATTCAAACGACAAGTAAGATGGACCATAAATTATTCCTGAAAGATAGTGACCAGGAATTGTTTTATCAGTTTCATATATGCCTTTTTTAAGTGGAATAAGATTCCCTTTTTTGATTTCTCTGTGTATTTTTCCTAAGGGATCAGAATAATCTTTATATACTGCAACAAGTTCATCAGTTGTTTTTATCATGTATATTTCCTCCTTATAATTGTATTATAATCAATTTTATGGAGGAAATCAAATTTATTTTTTCTTTTTAATAACTGCTTGTTCTCTCATTTCTTGTGAATATTAATTTATCTAATTAGCATCTGTCTTTCTCTCCTTTAGTTATATGCATATGATACTACAGATAACTAACGTTTAATTTCCACCATACTCAATTTGCTAGTCAAATCGATAATAACAAGGATAGTATTCCTGTATTTTTAGTCACGTTGTATAATATTTAAAAAAGGTTAGCCTAAATGGCTAACCTATGCGTTAAAATGGCATTCTGGGAGAGATTCGAACCCCCGACCGACGGCTTAGAAGGTAAATCGTCTAGATTTAAAAGGTTCTTTTTGCAATCTATTTCATACTTATCTAGTAATTTAAATACTTATCCCATTTT
The DNA here is from genome assembly GCA_021736205.1 of Candidatus Izemoplasma sp. Classification (GTDB taxonomy): domain Bacteria; phylum Bacillota_I; class Bacilli_A; order Izemoplasmatales; family Izemoplasmataceae; genus JAIPGF01. The sequence goes on along the minus strand of JAIPGF010000006.1, from coordinate 16,554 downwards.
ACACGTGTCAATTATGTGTAATCTTTCAATCACCAATCCTTAAAATTTGGATTATCCGATCTAAATATTTTTTCCAACTAGAGGATAACTTTATTCATTGCATCGAATATCTACATCTTCAACATTTTCATAAACCACAACTTCATATCCATCACTTACTTCATAATCAAATGTACCATCTTCATTATCTGTAATTGGCATATAATATTCTACGTTGATTTTCGCTGTACCGCTCCCATCACTCATTGAAAATAACACACTATTTCTTCCGTCACAAGTATCTTCAATGTATATCGGTTCATCTAGTATATTTTTACTACAACCAACTAATAATAATATTATTACTGTTATAAAAACTAATTTCGTTTTCAAATCTCATCACCTTATATCATAGATTTAAGTTATTAAACATCAATAACCCTTTTTAATTACTATATTATATCATTGCCATTGGTATTTTACAAATATCTAATAATTGGCACTCGATGCGCCTGTGCTAATTTTTCGAACATCAGTTTTTTTGTATGAAGTAACTTCAAAAGATAAGTATACAAAACATAATCAGTGCCTTCGAACTTTAGTGTACCCCTTTTATAATTATCTTTTTGTAAATACTCTATTTAGATGGAATGAAATGATTTTCTTTAATTTTTTTACTTTATGTGTTTTCCTAAAAATCCGGAAAATCTTTATATCTGGTCATTTTATTGGTGTTTTATCATATCAATTCTTTCTTATGATTGTATTATTATCAATTTAGCGATAAAAAAGTTAAGCCCTAAAATACTTAACTATTTCGTTTAAAAAGGCATTCCGGGAGGGATTCGAACCCCGACCGACGGCTTAGAAGGTTTCTTTTTTATTTACTTGTTCATGTATAAAATAATGATAACCATAGTTCTTGTTTGCATCAAGGTTAACATTCTGAATTTTTCTTACACTTATAACTTTAAAATCACTGAATAATTCCTGTAAAATATGCTGATCAATATAATAATGTGGAACTCCTTTTTCAACACCTTGCTTCTTAATAATTACATTCGGCTCAATAAACTCAATCAAATCTTAGTTAATCATAGATAGGATTTCAATGTTACCAAATGTTACAAAGACTTCACCTTTATATTTAACAATCCTACTTATTTCAGAAATGATAGTCTTTACCTCTTTAGAAACAGAGTGTGAAATCACATGATATGTAAACAAACAATCATAATAGTTATCTTTAAATGAAAGTTTTAACATGTCTATTACTTTACATTCAATGTTTAGCCTATCCTTCTTTGCTTTTTTCACTAACTCTTTTATTGCATACTTTGATAAATTAACTGCAGTTACATCATATCCATTTTTTGCAAACAGTAATGAGTGTCTACCTCTTCCACAGCCCAAATCAATAACTTTATTGAAAGATAAACGCTTCGATCTGTGAAAAAAAATATGAATCCTCACTTGGTATCAACCATCTCGGATTTTTTTCATTTTTCCAATCCCATTCTTTACTAATAGTCATAATATCATCTCCTTCTAAAATATTATACCATAACTAGGGTGCTGTAGGCCGTTGCTCTAGAAAATAAAAACTACACTCTTAATATCTTTGATGTAATTGGGCACCGTGTTAGACCACTTTATGCAATGTTTAAAGATAAAGCTCATGGAAGTCATATCTTCTCATAAAAAGGTGAACCTCCATAGGGGTTCACCCATTTATTATCATTACTTATTTTATTATATCAATTATGTTCCAAAAACATTTGACACTAAGATTCAATTATTACAAAATATTATTTAGAAAATAGTGTAAAGCACATCTACATTGAAAAGGAATAAACCGCTCATAAATGCCCTAGATGTGGTGAAGAAACATCAAGAGTTCATGATTATAGGATGCGTAAGATTAAACACCAATACAATATGGGACACAAAACTATTTTACACTATCTGATAATAATGACTAATTGCGAAAGCTAATAATATATGTTAAAATTAAAATAATAAAATTGTTGGGAGGCACTAAGGGAGGAAAAATGAAGAAATCATTCATATTTATTATTTCGGTACTTTTTTTTAGTGCTATTTCCATGCTGAATTTTACTGTGATTTCGGCCACATCATCTAAAACTTACATCAATAATAATATTAAAACTGAAAATGAAATTGTTGAGATGGCAATGAATAATAGTGAAAAATTGCAAAATAATGAACATTATCAAAAGATCGTCATTAAACAAGATGGAAAGGTTCTGCCAGATAACGCAAATGCAAAGGCCTTTCAATACACTCAAAGAATAAAATCTGAAACTGATTCAGAAGGTATTACTACCACAACATATTCAACTATATCTGTTTTTATGGTTGATCCTGGTGGTGGCGGTGGCGGAGGAAGTTCACTGCCAGATTATGATTCAGCACAATATCGTTCAGATTGGGATGGATCAATAGGTGTCAAAGCAGTTTCCACTATATATTGGACTGAAACAAACAGTGCTAACTGGTATGAAGATTATATAGAACTTGTTATGGTAGACGGTGAGTGGACTGTGTACGATCCACAACTATGGATATCATCAAAAAATGTTGAAGTTAGAGCTATGGGAAATTACTATATAAATAGTTACTTAATTCACTATAATAAAACTGTAGATTTTTATCCTACATCTGGTAGTTTTCAATACTATAGCCCAACTCATTTTGATTTTTATGGTGCACTTACTAGTTTATCTTATGGTTTTGGTGTCAATATGAAATGTACCGTAAATAGAGGTGGATTTAGCTGGTCATTTGAATTTTTCAACTCATATTCTAATAACATTTGGGGGTAGTTAAAGATGAAAAGAAAGATAGATTACAGCTTGCTAGCAAGACTATTTGCAGTCCTATTATTAATTATAGTAATTACTTGGATTCAATTTAGTTTGCATAATCAGATTGATCCATTTGCTTCTCAAAAAACCGCAATCATTAACTTCTTTTGTTACACTTTTATTGGGTTTACTTTTCACTTTATCAAAACTGATTTTTTAAAAAAAGATTTAGGGAAGTTCAACTTTAAAATTGAATTATTATTATTTTTGATAGTATACTTGATTTTTAGTATTCCCCTTATTTTTACAATTGATTTTATTGTTATTCTGTTTTTAAATCTAGGTATATCTCCTTCAATTGGTCTAATTCCAATACAAATACTATTTGGATATACCCTACTTAACTTATTTATTAACAAGTAATTTAGATATTTTTACTAGCTTCCCTAATTATTTTGAACTAAGAGCAAACTATTGTTTTCATGGATTTGCTCTTTTTTTGACTATGTTTTAATCAATAAAACCAATAAAAAAAGCCCTAATGGGCTTAGTGTCTTACTAAATGGCATTCCGGGAGAGATTCGAACCCCGACCGACGGCTTAGAAGGTTTCTAAACTCAGACAGTTACCAAATTAATGTACCACTTATGATAATTATTGTAATAGATAACCAGATAATAGCATGTACCAAAGGAGCATATTTCGGAACTGCTTTATACTTACCAAAATACTGATATTCTAATAAGTCTACTTCTTTTCCAATAGATCTTGTTTTGTTTCCAGATGTAAATGTGTCATATGTATACTTCATTTCCCCATTTTGATTAACATACTGGATTACTGATCTATACTTTTTCAAATCAAAATCATCATGAAGTTCTTTTCTCACAATAGTTCCTTTTATTTCACGACCATATTTCATTATTAGAAAAGTTCTAACAACTCTTCCCACTGACATAAAAGATAACAATGTGATAGTCACAATTAATATTATTTGCCCAGTCATAATAGAATCAACTCCTTCTCATGTATTATACCATAACCAAAAGGCCGTTATTCTAGGAAAAATTTAATAGCTAAACCTTAAATGGCTTAACTACTTCGTTTTTAACTGTCTTGTCCGTGCCGTGTTTATTTCAATTTTCATCCTTTTTGAATGGTGTTGCGTTCAAATTCATATGTTGTCTGTGATGAGTTGCATTTTATATGCACATGATACGACAGATACCCATTGTTTAATTTCCATCACAGTCCAAAAGAAAAAAGAGAATAAATCAACTAAAGAGTGTGTGATTTCGACGTCAACGAAACTCATTAGAATCATATTCTCCCTATGTAAGCATCAACAAATGTTTACAATGTAAGTCTAACACATTTTTCATAGTAGTCACTAAGTGTGATTTTTTTAGTATGACATATTTCAAAAAAATGACAATCTTAAATCTTACTATTGACAATTTAGAAAGATATGAAATATAGAAGTGTGCATATAATACCCAGGTAATCACTGTTTAACTTACATCACAGTCCATTAAAATAAATTGCGGATTTGGAAACTTTTTTTGTATTATGAATAATCATGATATAATAAATACACGGGGGATGAAATTTGATATCAAATCTCTCAGCTATGAAAGGAGATTTTTTTATGAAGAAATTAGGTTTATTTTTTATGCTTTGCATTATTTTTGTTTCATTTTCAACAATGGAAGTTTATGCTAATGGTCCAGAATATAATGAAGTTGAACAGTTTTTTATTTCCATGTCTAGTGTTACTCCAGAATGGGAAAATGCGAAAATAAAGAAAGGTGACGACATTTACGGATATGGAGATGTTAAAATCGGTTACATCTACAGAGTCTTTAATGGGCAATCACAACAGGGTTATATCTTATACCTTGATAATAAAGGTATTATTGAGGCAACATGGGAAGGTACTGATTTGGCAAATGAGATCAATGGTAAAGTTTATTATATTTTTCCAGGTCAGTATGTATCAAAAAAGGATTTTGATGAGCTATATGTCCCTGAGATTGAGTCAGATAAGTATTACACTTACGGTACTGTAGCAAGAATAACTGCTGACAATGGAGATGATACATTTAGTTACTCTACTTTATCAACCACAATTAGTCAAACATATCATCCAAATCTATCTTCAAATGTTACTGTAACTAGTTCATATTATTCAACTAGAAAGACTATTGATGATGTGCCAGATTATACTTGGAGAAAGGGATGTACACCTACAGCTCTAGCGAACGTTATAGCATATTTTGATAATGAATGGCACAACAGTATATCACCTTATGATGGACCATATAACTATCCTGTTAACTCTGAAAATAATTATAGTTATAACTTAATTGACAACTTAGCATTATATTTGAATACAAAAACTGACGGGGGAACTAGTCAACCAGACTTATCATTAGGATGGGAAGATTGGTTAGATGATTATAATCACAGTACATATCATATTTTAGTTGGTAGTTTTAATAGTGGTGGATTGACTGGTGTTACTAATACATTTGATTATCAAACACTGATTTCCAGAGGAAATCCAGTTGTAATAAATGTTTATGGACATGCTACTTACTATGAACATTCATTAACAGGCATCGGTTATGTAAATGCGTATGGTGTAGCTGGTGTAATTGCATACGACAACGCAGCATCTACACCTAGAGAAATATTCTTAAATTATAGTGAATTAGATGATTATTACTTCATGTACAGTTATATTCCTTGGTAAGGAGAGTTTAGATGAAAAGGATTTTATTGACATCAATATTAATATCAATAGTTATACTTCTTTCAGCTTGCAATACTGAAGTAAACAAGGAAGTTAGTGTTCACCTTTATTTAGAAGACTATGATACAGTTATTAGCAATGATAATATAACTTTCGAATATATGACCTCGATTGGAATTGATACAGAATTTACAATTGATGAAATCGAGGTTATTACTTCTGATTTTGGTGTAATCCCACACGAAACAACCCTGATTGATGAAAAGGATTTCAATGATTATATAATTTTTTTGAACGAGTTCCTAAATCAGATTTCTGAAGAACATATTGTAGATTCTAATATTCAGTTAACTGGATTAAAACCAAAAGTGATATTCACATTGTCTACTGAAACATCTGAGATAAAAATAAGTTTCTACCAAACTGAAGATGGTGAAATTTTAACATCTGATTTTCGATTTCTAAATAATGATGATGTTGATGTATTTCATTATTACGATTCAGATGATGATATTCAGTACGATAGCATAAACATCCTATTAACTGATTAGTCTTTTCGAATGTAATTGAAAAAAAATAGTTGGGTATATTTTATATACTCAACTTTTTCATTTCGTTTATAAGACTTACCGGTGGAATTTGTTTCAAACATACTCATAAGTGGGCATAATCATATCTTTGGATGTAATTGTCTTCGACTCTAAGAATGAGGATCTAACTTCGCACCACATCCAGGACAATGAATCATGATCCAATATCAAGTAATAATTCCATACATTCGTGATATACTTCAACATTAGTTTTTCATTGTATGTCTGGCTTACTGTTTGAATAATCTTGTTAAGTATTCATATTGATACATGTATTTCATTCCTTTCATTATTTCAACATCTCCCGCCTTACGGCCGTTTCTCTATTTTTGGTCGGGAGCGTTTTTTTTCAGTTAAAAATGTAAAAAGCAACCAATACCGATTAAGGCTTAGTTGCTTTGTTTATTCACTGGCATTCCGGGAGGGATTCGAACCCCCGACCGACGGCTTAGAAGGAATATCGTCGGATTAAACCGTTATTATTTCATTAAAAATTCAATAATGTTTATGTGTTTTATTCCATTTCTTGAGAAATCTAGAATATCCCCGGAAATTACAAATTTATCGTAATTATCATTTATAGCTTCTAACCCACGAAACTCTCTCTCTATGATTTCTTCTGAAGCTAATTGGTATGTTACTTGTACATACATTTTTTCACCAGGTTTTGTCGCAATGAAATCAATCTCAAAGTCATTGATTTTTCCAATAGTAACCTCATATCCGTCAGAAACCAATTGGTTATAGACTATTGTTTCATAACAAGCTCCATAATCAATTTTCTCTAGATTAATTGTATGATTTCTAAGACCTAAATCAGCAACATAGTACTTTTCGTTTCGCTTTAATATTTTTTTTCCTTTAATATCATATCTAGGGCATTTACGAACAATCAAACTATTTAGTATCGCATCAATATAACTATATATTGTATCGGGAGTGGTACTTATTCTTTCTGACTTTAAATGATTAACTATTGATCTCGCGTTAAAATCTAATCCGGTGGATTGAACAACATAACTTATAAACCTCTTTATCGTCTCAATATTCTTTGCTGATAAGTTCATCAAAATATCTTTATAGACAATGGAGTCGAGGATATCTATTAGTAATGCTTCTTTTTCTTGTTTGTTTTGAAAGTTAAAGGTCTGTGGTAACCCCCCATAGATTAAAAAATCTTTAAAAACGGCATCATTCTCAGGGTCCAATTTCAAAAACTTCACATATTCTTGATATGTGAAAGGAAAAATGTCAAACTTTATATATCGTCCAGATAGTAAACTAGCTAACTCACCTGACAGTAAATCAGCATTTGATCCTGTAACAAAAATAGATACGTCAAAATCAACTCTAAGAGAATTCAATACGCTCTCAAAATTTTCAACGATTTGGATCTCGTCAAAAAAGATATAATTTTTTGCATTTACAAGTAATTTATCACTAAGATACTCATATAAAGTATCAGCATTATACAAAGATTTGTACTTAAGTGATTCAAAATTTATAAACTGAATTTGTTTTTCAGTAACACCATTTTCCACTACACGCTCCCTTATCTGGTTTAATAATATCGATTTACCAGATCGTCGCATACCCGCAATAACTTTTATCAATTCAGATTCGAAAAAAGGTTCAATTTTACTTAAGTATTTTTCTCTTTTCAACATAGTTTCACCTCTTTAAATCAGTATATCATATTTCATCACTTCATTCAATAAAAACATTGTAAACTTTTTTTCATTTGTTTTTTTTATACGAAAACATTTTGTGGCATATTTCATAAATTATAAAGCTGAAAAATAACTAAATCTTTAATGGTAAACTATTATTCTTTCAGATGGCATTCCGAGAGAGATTTAAACCTAGGGCGACGGCTTAGAAGGTTTTTCCACAATAAATTCAGGTGTTGGAGACCTAAAATGCATACTATTAAGTAGCTAATACTAGTGTGGGGAAACAAAGTAAGTATAGACAAAAGCATATGGTAACAGACCCAAACTTATCAGATCAAATAAGACAAATACTATATCACTGTATTTCTTTTGCAACAACTTGTCAATCAAGTATGCAAAGACATATATACCTACTAGAATTAAAGCATAATAAACAATGAATCCGTATCTTGGAAAACTGCTGTAATAACTTATTCCATTTCCAAAGTATATTCCTGATAAAACATTTGCAGGTATGTACAAAATAATTGTAAAGATTGGGAAAACATAATTATTAATCCCTTTACTATCAAACTTTAGTTTAATAAAAATCAGGGTGATTACTAAAACTATAGGATACAGAAATGCAATGTATCTAACAATTCCAAGCTGAAAATCTTCAATAAGTATAATCCCATGAAATATCCCATAAATTAAAGCTATCAAACCGAAATTCAATAATTTCTTTTTACTCATCAAACCATCTCCTTCTTAAATAATTCTACCACAAACATTAGGATAAATATATGATAAATTTTAAATGAATTACAAACCCTGTAGACCGTTGCTCTAGGAAAATAAAAATAACCAAACTCTTAAAGGGCTTGGTTATTATGCTTTCAAATGGCATTCCGGGAGGGATTCGAACCCCCGACCGACGGATTAGAAGGTAAATCGTCGCAAAGAAAGTACCTTTCTATCAGGTTTAAGAACTTATAAAAGCCACTTAAATGAGGCTTTCATATTATCTATTTATCAAGTAATCAATATAGAAATATGCCATAGTTCCAAATGCAATAGCCATAAGCATACATCCAAATACGGTCCAAGATACTGCGCATTCAGTATACTCTCTATCTCCTTTGAGTCTAAACATATCACTCAACTTAAGAACTTGTTTTGGTTTGAACATACCAATAATATTTAGTATTGCAATCTAAACTAATAATATTGCTCCCAATACATCACTCATTCAAATCATCTCCTTCATTCTGGTTATAATTCTAAGTATTTATCTATTCATATTTTCAATAGCGTCATATTGAACATATATTCTTAGAAATTGGCTTTTTTAATCATTTCATATAAACGTTCATTTACATAAACTCGTTCTCTCCCAAACTTTTCTGATCGCAAAAATCCTTTATCTTCTAACTGAGAAAGATAACTTGATGCTGTTTTACGAGTGACACCCACACCTTTTACCACAAATGATATCTTCGTATAAAACTCATAAAAAATAACATCAATTAACTCTTTTGAATAAATTTTTGGTAAAGCTTGTTTAATTTCTTCAATCATTTCCTCTATAAGTTGATTAATACTCTTCATAATGTTTAACGTTTTAGTTGCTGTTTCGGCTATACCTTCTAGCATATATATTACCCAACCATCCCACGAATCTGTGTCTCGAACTTCCTGAAGATGACGATAATAATCAGCTTTATTATTATTGATGTAAGAACTTAGGTACAATATAGGTGTATCCAGCAACCCTTTCAACGTCAGATAAATGACATTGATGATTCGCCCAGTTCTTCCGTTTCCATCATAAAATGGATGAATAGACTCAAATTGATAATGAATCACTGCTAATTTTATCAAATCATCAATTTGATCTTCATCATTATTAATATACTGCTCCAAATTTGTCATTAGTCGGATAATTTCGTCATAACCAACCGGTGGTGTATATACTGTTTCTTTTGTTCGCTCATTTCGTAATATAGTACCTGGCACCTTTCTAATTCCCGCTTCACTTTGCTCCACGATAGATTGGATTTTCACAATCATGTTGATTGATAAAAATCCATGCTCATTAATTAACTCATACCCATTCCATAAAGCAGTCCGATAATTAACCACTTCTTTTGCAGCAATGCTTGCATTTGATGTACTAAGTGCCTTATACAACTCATCATGTGTCGTTATAATATTCTCAATTTCTGAACTATCTTTTGCTTCATTAATTGTTACTGCATTGATTAATATATTCTTATTTGGTAATACATCTGAGTATCCTTTCAATTCTGCTAAAGCCTTATGAGCAGCAATTGTTTTATATAATATCTCTGTCTTATTGAAATCTGCTTTTGGGGGTAGTTGTTTTAACGTAAACATACAAGATCATCCTTTCCATACTTCAATTATATAGGTAATGATTACCCATGTCAACATAACATAGGTAATTTATTGCAGTTTTTACCCATTTATAAAAACTAGAGTAACCCATACCTATAAAAAAATCAAGCGGAAAATCGCTTGATTAGTTTTTTTGGGACTCCAGGAGGGATTCTAAGCCCGATCGCGGTTTAGAGGGTTCTTCTCAAATTTCCATCTATAAAATAGCACTAACTATTAAGAAGAGTGACCCCATTGTAGCAATCATTAATGTTAAATTGAACAGTACATACTTGAATGTGAGTTTATCTTTCTTTATTACAACAAGGCTCTTTCTTTTTGTGACAATTGCACTAACAAAAACAAATATAATGAAAAAGAAATTCCATACTAAAATAGTTATAAGAAATACTAACAAAATTAGTATATAAACTAGTAGAGTTTTAACATAAAGGTTTTTCATTTAATCACATCCCTACATAATTATAACATACCCAAAAGGCCATTGCTTTAGGTAAATAAAAATAACCAAATCCATAGAGGTTTTGGTTATTAAGCTTTCTAATGTCTTGTCCGTAATGTTTTTATTCCAATTTTTGGTACTTATATACCGTGTTGCGTTGAAAATCTTAGGTTGTCCGTTATGTGTTGCATTCAATTACAATTAACAGTTCTTTTATTTGTAAAAAGATTTACTACTTATTCTAAATATTCTTTATGTATATCATACTTATGGTAACCACAGTTTAATTTCCCGCACAGTACAATACATTATAACTCATTCTATTTCATTATAAACTCTCTATTTATAGCAGTGTTCATATATATAATCGGATGTACAATCTAGACTTAGATAAGTCATAAATATATTTCGAGTAATAGACTTCATTCCTTTTCAAAAGGAAACTCAAGTAATTCCAACTCTTCAACTGTAAGTGTCTTATCTTCCAGCAAGTCAAATCCATGATACATTACATCATTGAAAACAATAACGCAAGTTCCATTCTCATATGAACTATATTCTATTCCATCGATATCAGTATAAACTCGTTTAGTACCAAAAACATTTACGCCTTCTCCTTCTTTGTCTTGCAAACAGAAGGTTGAGAAAACCTCTCCATTAACTTCTATTGCTTTTATACCAATTAAATCATAGGAGATTGATTTTTCTATTACAACTCGTTCTTCTGAAGCACTACAAGATGATAATACAAATGACAACACTAAAACCATCAAAAATATTTTTACTTTGTTCATATTTTCTCCTCCACATTATTTCTATCCTTTTAAGATGCTAGATTCAATAAGATGTAATGTTTAAATCGTCATAAATATTGTCTGCCCTACTAAATACACTATATGACCCCGATACCCAATTGAAAGTTATCTCTTCTAGATTAGAATAACTCTGCAACCCTATAACATGTCTTGTTGGATATCCATATGAAGGATTATATACATAAGCAGTTACAGCTGCACCTGAATCACCTAAAATTGCAATGTAGTCGCATTTAACAAAACCTACTAATTCTACATTTCCTACTGTATCTGTATAATATGTTTCTAATACTTCCCCAAATTGCCTACCAGATTCATCTCCATATGCTGTTACAGTCATGTTTTGAACAATCAGACTATCCAAAGTAGTTGTGCTACTTATAACATTAGTATAGAAGTCACCATTCATAAAATTATAAGATGGGTCCCATCTATTATACCAATTATCTCTGAGTTCAACAAATGCAGCATCCGAATCAGAACCATCAGCAAAAGAGTTTTGGCGAACATCACCACAAGTATAAATAACATGTCCATCACAGTTTACATCATCACCATCTTGTATCCCATGCCCAGTTGTAACAAAACCATCATCTCCACTCGAGTTTCTAGCTGCAAAACCTATAGTAGCAAATGTGTACATATCAATCTGTGCACTTGTACCATTAATTGCATATCTGACAGTTAAAGCGGTTTGGAGATTACTCTTTGAAATCTTGAAAATCATATTTTCTAAACCAGTTAATTCTATTATCTGTTCTTTAATCCTAACATCATTTTCCCATAGTCCGACAATAAGTGTGTTGTCTTTTTCAGATCTACTTACAGATTTTGCGATTCCCTCATCAATTAACTTCTCAACAATAGGAATAGCGCTATTGATTATTTGTAAACTATACTTAACTTCCCTGATTCTAAATTCTGAACTTATATCATTCTTATTTAGAAACTGATTTTTTTTACTCGAAACAACATTAATTACTAGTTCATCATTATCATCAAAGTATGCACCACCAAATTCATCTTCAAATCCTATGTGACCCTTTGATTGAGACATAAATACTGAATACTCTCTCAACAATTTTTCCTGTTTCTTAATAGCCTCACCAAGTCCTATGTTCGCATTAACATCGACAACATTGGTAAAAACAATCAAGAAAGTTATCATAAAAAATACCATAAATCGTTTCATTACATCTTCCTCCTTTTTAGTTCATTGTACCCTATATGCAACTTTATCAACAGCGCATATATGTCGCATTTTTTTCAATATTATACAAGAAATCAATTAACTATCATAAAACCTGCTGATTCCATTTTTGTTTTTTTCAATGATTCACTTAATGCTAACTCAAATGAAATGTTCTTCTTTTTATCAATAACAAACATAAAAGTAACTAGAGATATTCATCTTGTTCGTTTTTAATTCTAAATCTGTAAATGTAAGCACGCATTGAGTCATATTCGTATCCCCTCAAATGGCATTTCGGGAGGGATTATAGCCACCGACCGACGGCTTAGAAGGTAAATCGTCGGAGTTGAAGGATGTTATTTCCTATATTCTATTCCATATATATCTAGAAGTTTTTTATACTTATCTTGTCCAGTTTCACAAGTTCCTATCAGGTATCCTCTTTCATTTTTCCACTCTTTAAGTCCTCTATAATAAAACATCTTAATACTTTCATCGATTGTGAATGGAACAATACCGTGCCTTAAGCATTCTTTGAATGCAATAATTCTACCTACTCGTCCATTTCCATCTTGAAATGGATGTATAATTTCAAAATTATAATGAAACTCTAATATATCTTCAAACTTGTATTGAAGTTTGTTCTCGTATAAACCAATAAGCTTTTCGATATCTTTAGAAACATCTTTTGGTTGTGAAGTTTCTAAACCTCCTACGGTGTTTGGTCTCTGTTTATAATCCCCTACATTGAACCATTCCAATTTAGAATCGCTAGTACCTGTTTTAAGTATTTTATGTATATCCTTAACCAGTGTTTCTGTAAGTGGTTCAAAAGCCATTTTTATTGCATAATCAATACATCGGAAATGGTTTTGTGTCTCAATCACATCATCAACATTTATAGATTCATCATTTTTTGTACCAATTGTATTAGTTTCAAAGATGTATCTTGTTTGCTCAGCAGTTAATCTACTACCTTCGATATGATTTGAATTATATGTCATAAGTACTTGAGTTTCATGATATATACTTCCTTTTATACCATGAAACATTTCTTCTTTTAGTTGGATTAATAAAGCAGAATCTTTTTTCTCAATCTCAATCATTAGAATATCATTAACTTTTACACCTAAATACTTACATAAAGATTCAATCGTTTGTAGTGATACATACTCACCTTTTTTGAATTTCGCCCTAGTTGCAGATGAAATGTTTAAATCCTCAGATATTTGTGACAATGACAATTCTTTTTTCTTTATGACGTCAAACAATCCGTTATAATTTACACCCATTAAAATCACCTCATTACCTTCACTATATTATATCATGTATATTTAGTTATGAAAACATAATATATAAATAAATTTAGTTTTATAAATATATAGATACATTAGTGAAAAAGAATCCACAAATGGACTCTTTACTTTCAACTGGCATTTCGGGAAGGATTCGAATCCCCGACCGACGGCTTAGAAAGTCTCTCTTATTCAGTTCTTATAGATATGTTCGATATTAATAGCATTAAATATGCAAACACTAATTCAATAAATAAGAAGTTGTTTTCAGCATCACTAGGACCTGTACCATTCTCATCATGATACAATCCACTTTGCACTTGATGAGTTACATAAGTTAAAATATAAAGCAATGAAAAAACTAAGAATGTTATCGATACAGTTTTTTGCAAAGTATTTAGATTTTGAAACTTATTTTTAGAAAAAAGCAATAAGTAAATAACGTATCCAAAATATCCAAAGTATATAAAAAATCCTAAAAAGAAAACCATGATAATTGCATAATCTAATAGAAATGTGAACTCCATATTCAGCCTCCTTCTTAGATATTATACCATACCTTAAAGGCCGTCACTCTAGGAAAAACAAAAATAACCAAACCGTAAACGGCTTGGTTACTACGTTTTCAAATGGCATTCCGGGAGGGATTCGAACCCCCGACCGACGGCTTAGAAGGAATATAGTCGGAACTAATCATCATATTACACACTAGAAATACTAAGTGGTTTTTATATTTATCATGTCTTGTTTCACAAATACTGATAAGGACTCCTGTTTTTTTCCTCTATTCTCTAAGACCTAAATAATTATCTCCCTAAAACTTCTATTGAATAATACTGACGGCTACTTGTTTATTCAAGCGTAGAGTGTTTCCAATAGAAAAAACATCCTAATACCAATGAAAATATTGAAAATATTCCGAAAAATACTTGATCAACAATTACTACAGTGTAATCTATGTTATTTGGATTAGCTTCAACTGCAGTGAAATATATAACAATAGTTAGTATTATGAAAATCGCTGCAACAACCAATAGTAATTTCGAAGTTATATCATAAAATTTTTTCATTACGAGTACATCCTTTCTTCCTTTATAAATTAAAAATTATAAAATACTCTTATTTCTAAAAAAGCATTTTTATTTATATTAAGAAATCGGAATATTAATACTAGTTCCAAGTCCTTCATCTTCGTATAAATCTCCCCATGAGATACCTGCTGTAGGTAGATTTACAAATGGAGGCGTTAATGTGAAAGTGACCTCAGAGATATCTATACTAATATAACCCTCTTGATGAACATAACCTCCATAAAAAATACCATTTGTATTATTTCCTGTATTCTCAAAATCTGCTTCTAGAGACAATACAAAATTTGTTGCATTATATCCATAATCATACTGCATCGTTTCTCCTTGTTCATTGTTTTTCAAGTTCATTTTTAATGCTATACCTTTTGTAACATCTGAATGAAAATAACCATTATCAATATCCTCATCATAGTATATTGTTTTTGGTACTGTCGGACCGTATGTCAAAGGTCCATACGTTGTTTCCCTTTCCCAATAAGTCCAATCATACATTTGCTTACCAGTGAATTCAATAGTCTGTTCGTATCCTCCTATATCGGGATTATAAAGGTTATTAGTTTTTATGTACCATGCATTTTCAGTATGCCTAATATTGATGATTTCCCATCCTCTTGGTAAAGCTGGCATGTTGTACCATTCTACAGTTACCTTAACAAACATATGATCCGTAGTATAGTTGTAGGCACCAGTTAATGTGAGTTTTCTAACAGCTATGTCACTTTCATCATAAGCATAATAATAATCGACAGTACCATCACCTCCACCATCTTCAAAGCAATACTCAGGACTAATACACGATTCTGTCATAAAGGTTGTTGATAAAGTTTCATCTGGAAAATTTCCATCAGTACTCTCTTTAAAGAGAAGTGTTTCCTCTTCATCAATCAAGGTAACAATAGTTTTTTCAACAATTTTACCATCTTTTGCTTTTTTCACTTTCTCAATTTTTTCATAGACAACAGATTGATGGACATAATCAGTTTTTATCGCTAAATACTTTTCTTTCTCCTTAGAAGTTAAAACCTCAATCTCTCTATCAATCAAACCTAGTTTTTTTAAGTGTACTATTTCAGAGTTTTTGAACTCAACTCCAACACTATTAGTATATTTAACATTACTTGCAGATATTGAATCAACTGAACCCAATGCTAAGAATACTAAAAGCAAAATACTAATAATTAAAAGTTTTTTCATTCTTTTCCCTTTCCGTTTCCGATTTTTGAACTAGTTGAAATAAATATAGTAAAAAACATAAAATAACTATAGCATGTTTTCCTCCCCTCACCATGATATACAATATTATAACATGTACGGATAAGATCAAAAAGGTCATATATGAACCGTTATTATAGATTATGTGCATTTACAATAGATATATGACATCTCATCCAGATTCACGTAAATGCACAGTGTAGATTTGTCAAACATTCCGGTGAAAAGTTATTGATAAAATACTTTTTTCCTGCCCTCCCCCTAAAAACAAAGGAGAATAAG